>CAWUNZ010000584.1:0-1503 GCA_963923445.1 uncultured bacterium | reverse complement strand
GATTCCCTGGGCCTTGATGGATGAGAAGGTCAGAACGGGGTCGGCGGTCTCCAGCGCGGCCTTGCAGTCGGCATGGGCCGCGACCGGCGCCTTGAAAATCTCCCGGGCCCGCGCCAAGCCCTGAATGTGGTCGGCATCCGCGTGGGTGGCGATGATCATCCTGCAATTCGCCAGGCTGAAATCCATGTTGCGAATCAGGTCGACAATCTCCCCAAGGGTGTCTTCGTAGCCGATGTCAATGAGGATGAAATCCTTCCCGCCGTCAATCAGGTAGACATTCACACCGAGCCTGTGCCCGGCCTGGTAGTTCATTTCGATGACGCGGGGAACGATGTACTTCCGTGGCAGCATGGACAGGTTGCTCCGCCTCAGAATGACCCATGACCCATTTTGTATCGATTCCAGCCCGACAGGCACCTTCGTTAGCCGACACACCCGGGTAGCCCGGACTTGAAATCCGGAAATTGGAAACCGGGCCAACCCGAGGCCAAAAGCCTTGCCGCCGAAATACGGCGGTTGTTGCGTTCGTGCGGTCCCCAAGGTTCCCCGGGCGCTCTGGGAACCCAGCGGGGCGCCGGGGCGCCGATCAGCCGGGCCAGTTCCTCGTAAAACTGCCCCCGAGGGGTCGGCCGATTGTCGGCGACATTCAGCAGCATCCCCTTCGCGCCCCTCGCCGCCAAAAAGGCCAGCACTCTGGCGCCGTCATCCCGGTGGATCAGGTTCAGCCATCGATCCGGATCACCGCGCATCGGTTCCCCGGCCAGCAAGGAGGCGGTCCGCATCAGCCTGCCGGGCCCGTAGATTCCCGCGAAACGCAGGATGCTGGCATCGGGCCTCTGCCTCCTGAGCGTTTGCTCCGCCTCCAGGACGATTTCACCGTTGGTGTCGGTCGGTTGGCAAGGCGCGTCCTCATCCACCCACGAACCGTCCTCCTGCCCGTAAACACTGGTGCTCGAGACATGCAGCCAGGGGGCCTCGTCCGCGGGGAAGGCGCGCATCGCCGCGGCCAGGCCGTCCACATGCACTTCCCGCATTCCCTGGCCCGAGGACCGGTCCACCGCCATGGCGCTGACCACGCAGTCGGCGCCGGGAAGCGCCTTGGGCTTTGAGGCGTCGAACACAACGGGCGTGGCGCCGATCTGCATCAGCCGCTCGGCCCGACCGGCGCCTCCGCGGGTGGTGGCCAGGACCTCGAAACCCGCCTCCTTAAGGAGGGGCGCAAGGGCCTCCCCGAGGTAACCGCACCCAATGATCAGGCAACGGGGCATGGAATCCTCAACCGCTGGACATCAACTCGAGCTGGATCCGGCTCTTGCCCTGCTCGGTCTCGAGAAAATTGCGATCCCGCTTGGTCAGGATGTGGTCCCATGGCAGGGTCTCGGAAAGGGACCGTTCACGGTGCGAGAAGAACAGCGGATCCATCCCGAGTTTGTCGAACGCTGATTTCCATGTCCGCGGATTGAAGCATTCCTGCCAACCGTCCAGCCTGGCGCCGTCCTTCCA
>CAWUNZ010000583.1:0-1519 GCA_963923445.1 uncultured bacterium | reverse complement strand
AGCAACCCGCGGTCATCGAGGTCCTCCAGGAGCGTGGAGACCGCGGCATCCACCTGCGGCAGGTAATTTTCCATGCCCTTTTGCAGATCCCAATGGTGGTCCCAGCCACCGTAGGTCAGCGTGACGAAAGTAGACCCCGCTTCAACCAACCGACGGGCCACCAGGGCCGACTGCCCCCAACTGGTGCGGCCGTACCGGTCCCGGAGGCGAATGTCCTCGCGGTCGATTTGAAAAGCGGTGCGCGCCGCGGCGCCGCGGACAAAGTCGAGCGCTTGCTGGTCGAACCTGTCCATCGCCCGCACGGTGTCGGACTTGTCGAGCGCCGTCGAGACCTGATCAAAGCGCTGCTGGAGCGCCCTGCGGTCGTCGAGCTTTTCCAGCGACAACCCACCGGCCAAGTCGAGGTTCTTCACCGAGTATCGCGGCGAATTCGGATCGCCCCCGGGCATGTAAGGATCGAACGCCTTGCCAAGGAAATGCCCGCCGAAATATCCGGGAACCAAGCCGATGCTGGAGGCGTTGGGCAGCCCGACATAAGCGGGCATTCCCGATTTCCGGGGACCGAGTTGCATGCTGGCGATGGCGCCCAGCGAGGGGAACTTGGGGGCATTGTTGGCACCGCTCACGCCCAGATCCTTCGCGGTAAGAATGCGGTGTCCGCCTGCGAAATGGTCGCCGGTGCCATGGTGGAGCGAGCGGATGATGCTCATGCGGTGGGCGGTGCGGGCCTGCCTGGGAAACAGTTCCGAGATGTCCATTCCCGGCACGGTGGTCTTGATCGGCTTCCAGATTCCACGGTACTCGGCGGGTGCGTCCGGCTTGAGGTCATAAAGGTCCATGTGGCTGGGGCCGCCATCCAGCCAGAAGAGGATGACGCTGGTGTCGGAGGTTGAGGCGGTGGAAGCAGCGCGAGCACGCGCGATATCAGCAAGGGAAAAACCTGCCAGCCCCGAGGCGCCAACCTTCAGGAATGAACGGCGCCCCATCGGGCCAGCATGTCCCGGTTGGCCGCCCATGGTCAGCGTCAGCATGGCAGTGACTCCATCAGCGAGACTTTACAAACCAGGGTGCCGCTGTGGCAAACGGAGCGGCACCCTATTGATGTCGACCCCGAAAGGGGCAGGAGGGCAACAAAAAAGTACCCGACCATATGCCGGGCGGCAAGCGAATTCAGAGGATCACAGATCATCAATCGTCAGGAGTGCCCAACTCACCGCCCTGAATCGAGCACAAATTCCGATAGCTAGTGATATTGACGCTTTCCCGAACAAACCGGACAGACGCATCCGCCAATGCAAACTGGGCGCCACCGGTGTGCATGGAGCGGAACGAGTACACATTCGGCCAGTCGGTGTAGTTGTACGCGGTGCCGTTGGCCTGCTTGGAATTGATGGCGATGCCGCAGGTGCCCACCGCGTTATTGCTGTAGGGCCATGAAAGGTGTTGGTTCAAGTTCCCCACATCCTCACCCACCATCATGGTGTTGCTGGTGCCATCGGTGATATCGGAAAGTTTGAGC
>CAWUNZ010000582.1:0-1521 GCA_963923445.1 uncultured bacterium | reverse complement strand
AAAATGGCCCTGTTGGGATCGTCGGGCACCACGAATGGGGCATGTCGCGAGCCGAGGAAATTCGGGCCGCCGGACCGAGTCATGCTGGGGATGGAAAAGTAGGCGGGCAACCCGCCCTGGGCCCCGCGTTCGTGCGACACAACCGAGCCCATGCTGGGATGGAAGCTCACGAACGCGCCACACCCCACGGGGATACGGGTGGGGGCGCCGGTCATCATGTAATGGTTGCCGGCGCCATGGTTGTTCTGGTCGTGCCTGACCGACCGGACGATCGTCAGCTTGTCGCTGATCGCCGCCAGTCGCTTCATGTTTTCGGAGAACAGCATCCCGGGAACCTTGGTGGGGATGGCCTTGAACTCGCCGCGGATCTCCGCGGGGGCGTCCGGCTTGGGATCGAAGGTTTCGAAATGGCTGGGGCCGCCATCAAGCCAGAACAGGATGCAGCTTGTCGGCGGCGACGAGGGCTGACGGGCGCGCAGGGCACCGGTGAGGCCGCCTCCCAGCAGGGCACCCAGGCCCAGGCTGAGGGAATCGCGGCGGGAAACCCCCTCGCAGTTACGGAATATCGCCATCGGAACCTCCTGGATCAGTCGATGAACACGAATTCGGGAGTGTTGAGCAAGGCCCAAAAAAGGTCTTCCACGGCCTGGCGGCGGTTCTTCCCGGCGCCGGGGAAACCGCGCAGGGCCTCGCGCCGTTCCTTGTCGGAAGGCTTGCGCCCATAGGCCAGAAGGTATGCCGTTTCAACGATCGCCTCGTCGGATTCCTTGGAGGCGGCAAGCGCGGCGGGGCGAGCCTTTTCCTGGGCGAACTTGCCGTTGAGCGCCGGGGAGTTCATCAGGTGGAGCACCTGCGGGGTGGTGCTGTCGGAAGTTCGCTCGCAGGGTGGATCCTGGTTGGGATCGGGCCTGCCGAAGGTGTCAAGAAAAAGGGAGGAGGCGCGGAATGTCCACAATTCCACCGCGCGGGACCCGGGAGGCATGGCCGAGAAGTTTTCCTCCACGGCCAGGATGTCGTTGACGGCGTCGAGCAGGGTCTCGGCGCGCAGCCTTTCCCGGTAGTAGCGGGAGAAGTTCCGAAGGTCGCCGTTGTTGCGGTCATTGGGAACCGAGGAGAGGGCGAATGTCCTTGAGGTCGCGACCAGCTTGATGAGCTTCTTGATGTCGTAACCGTCCTGACGGAAGCGGTTGCCGAGAAATTCGAGGAGCGCGGCGTTGGTGGCCGGATTGGTGGCGCGGATGTCGTCCACCGGCTCGACGATCCCCTGAACCATCAGCTCGCGCCAGACGCGGTTGGCCATCACCTTGGCGAACCAAGGGTTGGCAGGGGCCGTCATCCACGATGCCAGGGCCGCGCGAGGATCGTCGCCCGCCGGCACGCTGACCGGAGCGCCGGACAGGTGCTTGGCCTCCACGGCCTCGCCGGTGCGCCCATGCTTCAGGTTGCCGGTGTCGCGGACAAAGATCGATTCCTCCCCGCCGGAAATAGGCGGGGATAGACCCTGACCCTTGCGGCCGATCC
>CAWUNZ010000581.1:0-1532 GCA_963923445.1 uncultured bacterium | reverse complement strand
ACCCAAAGCCTGCGGATCCGTCCAAAGCGCCTGTTTTGAAGCAATTAAAGGAAGGCACTCCTGCCGCGAAAAATATTCAATAACCATTGTAAAATGAATTATCGACTGCTATTTCACTCGCACCCATTTAAATGGGTGCGAGTGTCATTGCCTTAATTATTGATTATTTCAGTCAGTGTTTTCCACGCATTCCTTACCTTATATTTAGGCTACTACTCCCCTTGAAGCCTAATTTGGCCCAGTTATTTGAGTTGTTTGTTTAACAAATCTTAATATGCCGTTGGACTTTTAAATCGAAATGGGCTAACAATAAATAAGGCCTTCATCTCCTCTTCATGATTAGGCCGTCATCGTCCCGAATTTTTTATTGATAAGGGGGTTCATTATGGACTTTTCAAGGGGGTCGAGGCGAGCGTTCACGCTGATTGAACTGCTCGTCGTCATTGCCATCATCGCCGTGCTCATCGGATTGTTGGTTCCCGCCGTGCAGAAGGTACGCGAGGCTGCCAACAGAATGACCTGCGGCAACAACCTCAAGCAGATCGCCTTGGCCGCCCTCAGCTTTGAAGGTGCCAATGGTTTCCTTCCTCCCGGTGGCTACATCGGAGGAACCAACTACGGAACATATGGGTCCTACCCAGGTTCCCAGACGGGGCCTTTGGCCTTCATTCTTCCCTACATTGAACAAGAATCTGTTTTCAAGCAATTGCCATCTAACTTATTCTTAGATCCGGCAAAGACCCCGGGCTACAATGTTGCCCCTTGGGCCTATGGAACTCCGCCCTACAGCACGGACGGAAACCAAACCGGTCCCCCTCCAGGGTCTAATGCCAACATCAAGACATACTTGTGTCCTTCGGACAACGCGACCGCACTGATTCCTGCCACCGCTGGCGGTTCATGGGATGCCTTGGCACCTGGGGACAATGGCTCTGGACAGTTCAACACAGCCGGTATGATTGCTGATTATATTTACGATCTCACAGGTACTTTTGCTGCACGTCAGCCCGGTGCTTCCAACTACGCTGGTTGTGCAGGTGGTTTAGGATCCTATACAGGAATGGCCAACACGACCAGCTACTTATATCCTGGTATATATTATCTCAAATCTCAAATTAAGATCGCCGAAATCACCGACGGGACTTCCAACACCCTTGCATTTGGTGAGTCTCTCGGAGGCAACGGCAAAACCCGCGACTTCCACCTCACTTGGATGTGTGGTGGAGGTATGCCTACGGCTTGGAATCTTCCCGCAGACTTCTCCACATCCTCCTGGGTGCAGTTTTCCAGCAAGCACACGGGAATTGTCCAGTTCGCGTTTCAGGATGGTTCGATCAAAGGCCTGCGGAGCTCGATATCCACTTTGACATATCGCCTTTTATCAGGGCGCGCTGATGGTCAGGCCATCACCGGTGATTACTAACAGTTGTTCTTAGCGTTTGTTTTATTTTCCGTGGTTTGCTAACAGGAGTATCGCATGCTGAAACGATTGTCCCTTGGTGTTTGGTTAGCTCTTTTTGGTTTCTTTATGG
>CAWUNZ010000580.1:0-1536 GCA_963923445.1 uncultured bacterium | reverse complement strand
TAATGTTGGTGACAAGGGTCATCCCTTGGCGAATATCTTCAAAACCAAATCGCTGACTGAAACACCAATCGCGGCCACGGACCGTATCTCGCCTGTCATACCGGCCAGCGCGGAGGCATGAAATAATTTGTGAATAATGATTAATTCGTAAGCAATGATGATGGACTCGAGAACTTGGCGGATTGTATTGTCATTCCAGTGACAAGAGCACCCTATTCGCCGTAACTTGAGCCAAGATGAATTTTAGATGCGAAGGACTGCTTTTTCCCTGATTGAGCTTCTGGTGGTGATCGCAATCATCGCGGTCCTGTTAGGTCTGTTGGTGCCGGCGGTTCAGAAAGTGCGCGAATCCGCATCGCGCCTCAATTGCATCAATAACCTCAAGCAGGTTTCCCTGGCACTCCTGAACCACCACGATGCAGCCAAGCAATTCCCAGCGGGTTACGCCTCCGGCGTTGATTCCATGGGCAACGACACCGGACCCGGGTGGGGTTGGGCAGCACGGTTACTGCCCAACATGGAGCAGGAGGCCCTCTTCAAGACCATCGATTTCACGAAACCGATTGAAAATTCCGCCAATGCGTTGAGCCGGGAGGCCGTCATCAAGTCGTTCCTTTGCCCATCGGATGCGGGTTCGCCAAGGCCGTTTGCCGTCGGGCCACGGTCAACGAACGGTGCCATGACAATCACCCTGTGCCTGGTGGCGCCCACCAACTTTGTTGGCAGCTTCGGCGTCGGCGAACCTGGGGTCGATGGGGAAGGGGTGTTTTTCCGGAATAGCGCGGTCCGCATTGCCGACATACTGGATGGTACAAGCTCTACCTTTGTGGTGGGTGAGCGGTCTTTCCGTTTTGCTGACGCCACATGGACGGGTGCCGTCACCGGAGCGTCCCATGGCCCGACAGCCAATTCGCCGTTGCCGTTTGTGGAAGGCCACCCGTCGAATTTTGTTCTGGCGCACACGGGTGAGACTTATCAGGGACCGGGTTACCCTGAGGAAACCAATCATTTTTCCGCCATTCACACCGGCGGGGGCAATTTTGCCTTTGCCGATGGCCATGTCGGATTCCTGAGTAAGAAAACGACCTACGCCACCTACAAGGCCCTTTCCACCCGCGCGGGCGGGGAATCCATTCAGAATGGGGATTATTGATGCGATTGTTCTGGTTGGTTGTTGTGCTGTGTTTGACCTCAGGTTGTGGTGTTGTCCGCCGCGACCCTCCCAAGCGGATCGACTTGAAGGAAGTTCCGGAAAGCATCATGAAAATCGCTCGCGAGAAACTCCCGGATGTCAATTTTGACAACGCACTGATGAAACCGAGTGGCACCTACGAGGTGCGCGGGAAAAACAAGGCTGGCAAGCTTCGGGAGATCGATATTCGACCTGATGGAACCGTTGAGGAAATTGAATAGCAATATTCAATCAGTTGTGGCGTGGAGATGTTTGGCGCCGTGCTACGCTAGTCAATTGTGGCACCGATACCGGCATGGGAACGCCGGCATGGTGCTCACCACCGGGTTGGCTCCATGTTGTCG
>CAWUNZ010000579.1:0-1541 GCA_963923445.1 uncultured bacterium | reverse complement strand
CTGCGTGAGCGGGTGGACAAGGACGATGCTCAGGATATCCATCGCCTTGTCCAGGCTGACGCGGTCCCCGCCGATCAGGGTGCGCACCATTTTTCCCGGGCCGTCGAACACCATGCCCTCGAGGTCGGTCAGGCCCAGACCGCTCTGGCCCGCCAGCAAGCGGAAAAACGGCGACAGTTGTTCCAATGACCGCTTGATGATGCTGCCCCAAAGCAACCCGAACACCACCAGAGTGATGGTGAAAAGAGCCAAGGCCACCCGCCAGTCCCGCCAATGGCGGAAAACAAGCACAAACAGGGAACCGGGTGGGCGCATTTGGCTGGCCTCCGACGAAAATCGCCACAAGCATGTTGTAGGCAACTGGCGGACCGCCTCGGCATCGGTTAAACCAAGGATTCAACCCAGATGGAGACCTCCCCGATGAAGCGACTGTTGATGATGGGCCTTTTTGCGGCCTTTTCCGCCCAGGCCGGCCTTGGACAAGATGGCAAGGAGAAAAAGGCCGAAAAGCCCAAGCCGGCCCGTGTGGCGCACACGAATCCCGCCGAGGCGGGTCCTGACTTTGCCATCCAAGGCGAATACGAAGGCACTTGGGGCGATCTCAAGGCCGGGGCCCAAGTGATCGCCCAAGGCGGCGGCGCCTTCGAGGTGGTGGTTTACCCGGGCGGCCTGCCGGGTGCCGGCTGGAACGGCACCGACAAGGTGAAGCTCAAGGGTGAAGCCGCCAAGCTTGCCGGCGACGGGCATAGCCTGGCCATCAGCGGTGGCGAACTTTCAGGCGCCACCTCCAAGGGCGCCAAGGTGGCGATGAGGAAGACCGAGAGGAAAAGCCCCACCATCGGCCTCAAGCCCCCGACCGGCGCCACTGTCCTTTTCGACGGTTCCAGTGCCGATGGGTGGAACAACGGCAAGCTCGACGCCGAGAAGACCCTTCAGGTGGGGGTGATGTCCAAGGCGAAGTTCGGCGATTTCACCTTGCACATTGAGTTTCAGACTCCTTATATGCCCAATTCGCGCGGCCAGGGCCGGGGCAATTCCGGGGTGTATCTCCAGAACCGCTACGAGCTGCAGGTGCTCGACAGCTTCGGCCTGACCGGTGAGAACAACGAGTGCGGCGGGATCTACCAGATCGCCAAGCCCAAGGTGAACATGTGCCTGCCGCCCCTGTCATGGCAGACTTACGACATCGACTTCGTTGCCGCCAACTTCGATTCCACAGGCAAAAAGACTGCCGACGCTTTGCTGACTGTCAGGCACAACGGCGTGGCCATCCACGACAAGCTGGTGCTTCCCAAGGCCACTCCCGGCGGCGAAGGCAAGGAGTCGCCCGGCCCCGGCCCCATCCAGTTGCAGAATCATGGCGATCCCGTCCGCTACCGGAACATCTGGATCGTTGAGAAAGAGAAGAAATAGCCGCCGTCTTGTTTGCAAATTCATGAAGGGGAGGGCCTTGGCCCTCCCCTTCACATTTTGTTGATCGCCTCCACCAGCAAAGCCGCGGCGATCAGCATGTGGATGATCATCGACACCATCAGCGCGAT
>CAWUNZ010000578.1:0-1565 GCA_963923445.1 uncultured bacterium | reverse complement strand
GCCTTGAAGGGTCCCGCCAGCAGGGTCGTCATCACCCCCCATCCTGGCGAGTTTGCGCGCCTGACCGGCTCAACCATAGCCAGCGTGCAGTCGGATCGGGAGACCGCGGCGGTCAATCTGGCGCGGGAAACCGGTGTTGTGGTCCTGCTCAAGGGACGGGGCACCGTGGTGACCGACGGAGACAGGCTGCGAATCAACCAGACCGGAAATCCGGGCATGGGGACGGGTGGTTCCGGGGATGTTCTCTCGGGTTTGCTGGGCGCCCTCCTGGGGCAGGGAATGCCCGTGTTCGAGGCCGCCGTTTTGGCGGCGCACCTTCATGGACTGGCCGGCGACATCGCCGCGGAGGACTTCACCCAGACCGGGCTTATCGCCACCGATCTGGTGGATTATCTTCCCGCCGCCTTCGCCCGCCATGCCCGCTGCTAGGATGGATGCTGAAAGCGAGGGTAGATCATGGCGACCAATGTTCTGGGCGGACCGCTCCAATCGTGCTGCATGGACCCGGTGACCGGCTTTTATCGCAACGGCCGTTGCGACACCGGCGCGGGAGACCATGGTGTGCATGTGGTGTGCGCCGTGATGACCGACAAGTTTCTCCGGTTCTCGAAATCGCGCGGTAACGACCTTTCGACTCCGGTTCCCCAATGGGGTTTTCCCGGGCTCAAGGATGGCGACCGATGGTGCCTGTGCGCCTCGCGCTGGAAAGAGGCGCTGGACGCCGGCATGGCCCCCAAGGTCATCCTGGAGGCCACCCATATCTCCATGCTGGAGTTCGCCACCATCGAGGAACTGCGGGAACATGCCGTGGAGAATACGGACGAATAAGACCTGTCATTTCTCCAGTCGGAAATGCAGCTCGTTGGAACCTTCGGATAATTCAGCCTTCAGCATGGACTCGGCGTTGTATTTATCTGGAATCGCCTCGGCAAAAACATAGGGTGAATGGCCGTAGACCGGTTCCTTCACCTTTTCGCCGGTGGATTTGGCCCAGCGGATCTCCACCTTGTATTTCCCCGGAGCCAATCCGGATTCCGGATAGAGCTTGTACTTGCCCTTGGCGATCGCCGCCCCGCTTGCCGGCGTTCCGCCCTCGGCGTGAACGAAGGAAATGATGCCGCCATCAACGGGTTCACCGTCGAGGGTGATCTCGCCCTCGGCCATCGCGACCGGCTTGGGTTTCTCGGCGCATCCGGCGGCCAAGGCGACAAAAGCCATGAGTCCCGCGGAGAGGATCCTAAGCATGTCGGCTCCTCATGGGATTGGAATGGGGGGTGAGGAAATACGCGCGGGCCGGGTGAGACCGCGGCCCGTGCTGGGTTTGATTGCCACCGGGTGGACTAACTCTTGCTGTTTCCACCCTTTTCAGCAATTTCGAGGCCCAGCTTGGTCATCAGGGCCTTGGCTTTGGACTTGAGGGCCGCGCCGGATGTCGTCTTGAGTTCCTCAAGCCCTGCCTTGAGGATGTCAGCCTTCTCCGGCGAGGCCTTGCGAACCTCGTTCACCATGTACTCATAACTGGTGACCTCGCTCGTGACGGGTTGGCCGTTGACATAGTTCTGCAG
>CAWUNZ010000577.1:0-1569 GCA_963923445.1 uncultured bacterium | reverse complement strand
ATGTAGAGGAAGATGACCGACCTGGCCTTGGCGGGATAGTGCAGGCCAGTCGAGGCAGGCGCGCAGCGGGCGCGCTGTTCCTCGGCCAAAAGCCCTGCCAAGGCCACGGCACCGAATCCGTTGGCGCAGCGGGTCAGCATTTGCCGGCGTGTGGTGGCGGTTCGCCTGAAATCAACGGACATAGGCGAACTCCTTGGAGTTGATGAGCGCCTGCGCCAGAAGTGTCAGAGCGTCCTCGGCCGAGCTACCGGGATTTCGCGAATGTTCCCCGACGAACGCCACGGCGTCGGCCAGTTCCCCGGGAGAGGGTGGCCGGCTGAACGCCTCGGACATCAGCGAGCGCGCGGATTCGGATTGGCCGGTTTGGGACTTCAACGCCTTCTGGGCCCACAACCGCGCCTGCTGGTGCACCAGCGGGTCGTTGAGCAGAACCAGCGCTTGCGCGGGAACATTGCTCACGGTTCGGCGACCCACGGTGGAGAAAGGGTTGGGAGTGTCGAAGGCCAGCATCCAGGATGAAAGGAAGTTTCGCCTGACGCCCAGGTAAATGCTGCGCCTGCCGTCCCCATCGAGCGGACCTGAACCCGGCTTGCCACGCCCATCCTGGAAGGGGGTGAGGTAGGGAGGAACCGGGGGGCCAAACCGTTTCTCATCCAACCGGCCCGAAAGGGCCAGCAGGGAGTCGCGCAGCGATTCACCCGAGAGGCGACGCACGCGCGCCGAGTGATAAAGCAGGTTGCCGGGATCCTTGGCCGCGGATTCCGCCAGGGGTCGGGAAGACATTCCGTAAGCCTCGCTCAAGGCGATCCTTCGGATGGCGCGCTTGACCGACCAGCCATCGGCTATAAAATCGAGCGCCAAATAGTCGAGAAGCTGGGCGTGGGCCGGGTGCGCGAAGCGATCGCCCAGCTCGCCGAAGTTGTCAACGCTGGCGATGAGGCCGCGGCCCATGAGGTGGTGCCAAAGGCGGTTGACCAGGACTCGGGGCACCATGGGAGTGATGGCGGGATCGGTCATTTTGCGGGCCAGTTCAAGCCTGCCGCTGCCCTTGCCGTTGATAACCGAAGCATCGAGCGCCTCGAGGTAGCGGCGTGGCACGGAATCGCCCAACGCCCTTGGTGAACCGCGCACGAATACGCGCTCGTTGATGCCGGTGCCATCGCAGCAGGCGGGGGCCAGTCGGCTTGGCCCCGGTATTTCCTTGGCCAAGGCCGATTCATCTTTCAACCATGCGGCGGACGCCGCGTTGAGGCCCGGATCCCGACCCAAGGGCGACGACAACACCTTCGCCAAGTAGGCAGCCTCGGAAGGTGAGGTTGTAAGTGGCATTCCAGCGCGCGCGGCGGCGGCGGCCGAGCGGAAGAGCGCGGCTGGATTGGTTGTTGCGGGTTCGGCCGAGGGAACCGGTCCGGGGTTGTCACCCTCGACAATCATCGCGATGGCCCCTGCGGGGTGATCGGTGGAAAACTCGATGTGACATGGAAGGCCCGCATACCGTTCGAGCGCCATCCTGTGCCAGCGGAATTGGTCGCCATGGTCGAAGCCGCGGGACATTTCCCCATGCAGCGG
>CAWUNZ010000576.1:0-1572 GCA_963923445.1 uncultured bacterium | reverse complement strand
ATCTAGTGTAATAGTGAAATGAGGGCGCCATGCGTCTAAAACGGCCCAGATCTCAGTGCTGTTCTCCACCCTCGCTGCGGGAACGGCCATTGCTTTCCCCCATTCAAGCGGGGGGGCTTGCCGCCATTTTCAAAGTTCTAGCCAACGATACGCGCCTCCGCCTGCTTCACGCCCTGGCGCGATCGGACGAAATGTGCGTGACGGAATTGGCAGGGGCCGTTTCCATGAAGCCGCAAGCCGTATCAAATCAGCTACAGCGCCTGTCCGATTTAGGGATTGTCGCCTCCCGTCGGGAAGGCAGCAACATCCATTACCAACTGGTGGATCTTTGCGTGCGCTCCCTTTTGGACCAGGCCCTTTGCCTCATGGAGGAAATCAGCGGAACGGCAACCGACCGGCCAAGGAAAGGTTGCCCGTGATTACACCCATGATTCGAAAACTGGTGGCCGAATTGGTCGGCACCTTCATCCTGGTCTTCGCCGGGACGGGTGCCATCGTGATCAACCATGAATCCGGAGGCGTGATCACCCATGTCGGGGTGGCCCTGACCTTTGGTTTGGTGGTTTTCGCCCTGATTCAAATGCTCGGCGATGTTTCCGGCGCCCACTTGAATCCGGCTGTGACCACAGGCCTTGTCCTTGCCCGTCGTTTTCCTCCGCAGGAAGCAATTCCCTACATCACGGCGCAATGCCTCGGAGCTTTTCTTGCGAGCGGATTGCTGAAAATTCTCTTCCCGGCGGATACCACCCTGGGCGCAACCCTCCCAGCCGGAAGCGCGTTCCAGTCGTTCGCCCTGGAGTTCACGCTGACGGCCATCCTCATGCTGACAATCCTGCGAGCCACCACGGGCGCTCCCGGCAAGATCGCCTTGGCGGGCGCAGCCATCGGTTCGGTCATCGCCCTGGAGGCGATGTTCGCCGGCCCGGCATGCGGGGCCTCGATGAACCCCGCGCGTTCACTGGCACCGGCGATTGTGTCCGGCCAAACCTCGGCCCTGTGGATCTACCTCGTCGCCCCGGTGCTCGGTGCAGCCCTGGGTGTTTTGGTCGAGGTGCTTCTGACAAGTCCCAACGATGAAACGACCATCAAACGAGAAAGGATTGAATCATGAAACGCATCCTGTTTGTTTGCGTTGAAAACTCGAATCGCAGCCAGATGGCTGAGGCATTCGCCCGGATTCATGGAGCAGGAAAAGTCGAGGCTCACAGCTCTGGTTCCCGTCCCTCGGGAAGGGTGAACCCCAAGGCTATCGAGGCCATGCGGGAACTGGGCTACGACCTGACCGCTCACTCGTCCAAGGGCTTGGAATCGTTCAACGGCACCAAGGTTGATGTCGCCATCACCATGGGTTGCGGCGATGAATGTCCGCTGGTGTTGGCGGAACGGCGGGTGGACTGGAAAATCCCGGATCCGAGGGACATGACACCCGACCAGTTCCGAGGGGTACGCGACCTGATCGAATCGAAGGTGAAGCAACTTATCGGAGAGCTTTCAACGGCCTGATGCCCGCGGGTTACTGGTTCCCATTCCCTTGAATCTTTCTCGCCGCCTCAGCCATGGCGCGCCCCAATT
>CAWUNZ010000575.1:0-1582 GCA_963923445.1 uncultured bacterium | reverse complement strand
TCATCCAAAAACAGGGTGCCCTCATGCGCCTGCTGAAAGTAGCCCGCATGGCGTGAATCGGCACCGGTGAAGGCCCCCTTTTCATGCCCGAACAAATCGCTTTCGGCCCGGGAATGGTCGATTGACGCGCAGTTGACCGCCACCAGCGGGGCGCTGGCGCGCTGGCTTGCCTTGTGTATCGCCTCGGCAACCAACTCCTTGCCCGTGCCGCTTTCCCCCCGGATCAGCACCGACATGGGACTGGCCGCCAGCTTCGCGATTCTCTGGCGCAGGTCCACCATGGCCGGGTTTTCGCCGATGAGGCGACCGCTGGCGCCCGAGCGATCGCCCAGCCGCCTCACCGCCGCGTTCAAGGCGCTCATTTCCCGCGATGCCCCCAGCCACAATGCCGCCATTCGCGCCACAATTTGAGCGAAATGAGTTTCCCTTTCCATGAATCGCCCCTGCCGGCGGTACAGGTGAATCACCCCCAGCACGCGCGATTCGCCGCCCCGACGGTCGATCAGTGGAATGCCCAGGCTGTCGTTCACCCGGCCCAAGCTGTCGCTCATGCCGCCCGGAGCGCTGGCCGAGGCTTGCCAGATGGGAGCCAATTCCGTCAAGGCCCTTCTGTTGAGTTCGCGGCTCAGGAACGCCGCTGCCGCCATATCCTCGGGGAACTGCGCGCGCAGGCGCAACTCCTCGGCCTCGTTACCGACAAATCCGGTCCAGGCGGCCTGGCAATGCCGATGCAAAAGGGCAAGCGTGGCCTCCACCATCACCTCGGGCGAAGGGGCGGTCTCCAGCAAGGAAAGGTAGTCGACCAACCCCGCGAGTTCCGCCGATTTTCGCCTCGATGATTCCCCGGGCTGGGCGGCAACCTCGACAGTCACCGAAGTGTTTCCCAGCACTAAATTCTGGGATCCGCTAAGAATCAATTCCGCCGCCAACGGGACACCGTCAACCAGCACGGGATTGGTGGCGCTCAGGTTCAGAACAACCCACTGGGAACCGCGCGAGTAAATTTCAGCGTGCCGCCGGCTGACCTGGTCATCCTGAAAAACCATGTCATTGTCGCTATGCCTGCCGAGACGGATCGACCGGGCTTCCTGGCACTCCACCTGACCGGGAGACACGAGTGGGGAACCGCACCGGATGGTCAGGCGCGGGACAGGCAGGCTGGGTGATAAATCCATAACGCCCCTGCTCACTGGGAACCAAGAAAAGCGGCTTTGGTTTCTCCTTGACTTTCATACCCTCTGGCATTCGCCAATGCCCCTTAAAATGACTCCAGCCATCAAAACCAAGGCCGGTCGCCGCTTCCGGCTGGAAATGAGAATCAAAAAACTGAAACCCATGTCTGTTTTGTGTTGCCGCAGGACATTTTTACAGCTGAGTGCGGGCATCGTACTGTTAGGGACTCTTAATACATTGATGATTGAAGCGGCAACCTTCCCATTTGGAAACTCAAGCGCCCTCGACCGCGGGGGACCAGACCGCTATATTTCTTGGCAAGGCCCCTTAGCCAAGCGGTAAGGCCGCGGATTGCAAATCCGCTACCCCCGGTTCGAATCCGGGAGGGGCCTCTCAATTCCCCCTGTTT
>CAWUNZ010000574.1:0-1585 GCA_963923445.1 uncultured bacterium | reverse complement strand
CCTGAGGAGGTCGCGTATTTCGCCCATGGTGCAGGTGAGGCCGGGCGCCAGTTTCATGTCGGCGCACAAGGTGGTGAACACGGTCTGGAGCAAGCCTGACAAGGCCTGAACATGCGGTGCCTCGGCGTCGCGTTCCAGGGCCTCGGGCCATTGCTCGGGCGGAACGCGGTCCGCCTCCTCGATGGTGGCGAGGATGCCGTCAATTTCTTTTTTGGACAGGCCGCGCACCATTTGCAAATCGCCAGGCCGCCGGGGGTGCCTTCGAGCCACCTCGATCACCAGGTCGTCGCGCATGATCACCCGGGCCGGGCGGTTGGCCTCATGGGCCCTCGCCTCCCGCCAGACGAAAAGAAATTTCAGCAGATTCAATTGTTGACGGTCCAAGTGGCTGGATCCCTTCACCCGGCGCCAGCGTTCCTCGCGGTTCCCGGTCACTTCCGGGTCGGTCATGTCCACGAATCGGTTGTATTCCTCCCTCGCCCAATCAAGCCGACCCAATTCCTCCAGCCGGACCGTGAGTTGGTCGTTCACCTCGAGCAGGTAGCGGACATCGTCGAAGGCGTAGCGCCTTTGCGCCGGCGTGAGCGGGCGGGCTCGCCATTCGGTGAGGGTTTCCGACTTGTTAAGCCGGTGCCCCAGCACCGACTGCACGATCGCCGCCATGCCCGTGGGAAAACCCATTCCCAAAAGTCCGGCGGAAACCTGCAGGTCGATCAGGTTGCCCGGGGGACTTCCAGCCCATTGCCGGCACAGGCGCACCTCCTCGCGACCGCCATGAACCACCACTGTTTTGGCCGGGTTGGCCACGACCTTCCAAAAAGCAGTGACATCCTGCAAGGCGATCGGATCAACCAGGTAAAGGGCGTCGCGAGTGGCCACCTGAACCAGGCAGAGGATTGGGATGTAGGTGTCTTCCCCGACGAATTCCGTGTCAAACGCGAAATGGTCAACGCGTTCCAACTCCGCGATCAGCGATGAAAATCCGGCAGAATCATCGACGATCCGCTCTGGAAGCGGCTTTCTGGAAGAGGCCATGGTGATCCCGGGAACCTTGGCGCGCGGATGAGTTCCTTGCAGACTACTGGTTGGGCCAAGGGGCGCAAGGGGCATCAGCATGCTGGAATCGCTTGTGGGCCAGAAGGTTGTGGTCGACCTGCGCAGCGAATATGTCTGCCTTGGAACCTTGCTGGCATGTCATGCCGATTACCTGGAACTGAAAAACGCCGATTTGCACGACCTGCGCGACACCGACACATCGCGGGAAAACTACATCGCCGCCAGCAGGTCCACCGGCATCAAGCGCAACCGCAAAAAGCTGATCCTCTTCCGAAGGGAAATTGTGGCGATGTCGCTTTTGGAAGATGTCGTGGATGACTGAACCCGCGGCGTCAAAGTCCCAAGGCAGCGTCGAGGTCCGGATTGTGACGGGGATCGCCTTGCGGTGCCTGAGGTTTCTCAGGTGGATCGAGGGGTTGGCCCAATGAATCAGCCAGAACCGTGGCAGCCTTGGACAGCAGGTCTTTGCGGGATTTGAGCATTGCCTCGATTTCCGCACCCAAGGTCCCCGGCCTGACCGCTCCCAGAC
>CAWUNZ010000573.1:0-1591 GCA_963923445.1 uncultured bacterium | reverse complement strand
AGGATTCCCGCGGCGCTACGGCAGGTCGGAAGCCCCGGATCCATGCCACGACCAGAAACGCCAGGAAAGAAGCGCCCACAAGAGAATGACCCGTGCGAAGAAAAGCCTCGGCCACGGTTTTAGCCTCGGGTGCCACAGGCTTGCCTGTTCCGAATTTTCCCATCCAGGCCTCCACACCCAACACAACCTGGAGGACCAGCAGTGCGGTTAGCGCGATCGCGTAGAAGCGGAGATGGCGCGCTCCCGCCTCCCTGCAAAGCATGGTGGCCTGACCCAAGCCACCCGCGATCAAGACGGCGAACAGGACATGAAGGCGCTGCGCCCATCCTGCTCCTTGGTGCCGAACCACAACAGCCCACGAGAGTTGCAGCAGGGTTGCCAGGACAAGCAGTCCGAAAAACCTGGAGGCCCTGCGAGGCGATTCGGCCTTTTCGAAGACAAGAATATCAAGAGTTGCAAATGTGAGTGTTGATGCGGCAAGGGCCATAACGCATTGGCCGAAGGCGCCGTGGATGGTCGCCAATGTGTCGCCCATCAGGGCGTTGAGATACACCCGGAAGCCGCCAAGGAGGCCTTGAATGATGACGGCGCCATAAGTGAGAAGGGCCGCCAGCCTGAGGGAACGACCTTCTGCCGCGCCATCTTTTCCCAGAATCCATCCTGTTAACAAGGCGGTGAAGGCGAGAAACGACAGGCCCAAGCCGCCGTAAAACCTCGCGCCATCGACCGCGCCGATCGGGTCCGTTTTGGCCAACTCGCGATTAATGCTCGTCATGGCGATGGCCAAACCGACAGAAACCAGAATCAATGGAATGGCGCCAATGGCGATCGGGGATTTGCGCCAAGCGGATAGGGTCACGGCCAGGATCGTGATTCCGGCCATGTAAGCTGCGACGCGGTGCGTGTGCTCGATCAGGTAACCGGCGGAGGGTTCGCGCCAGTTGCTGATGAGAAACCAGGGTTCAGTTGGCCAAATGGGATCGACCATACCCACCCGATAGGTGGTGATGAGCGTGCCCAGGCCGAGAAGAACCGCGAGCACCGCGACGGAAATCCAAGCAAAAAACAGGGTCATCCTGTCTGGTTGTGGTTGGGTTGAGGACTCCATCTTTCAAATCCCCCCGGAGGTCTGGGGGAGATGATCCGCAGGCCCGGCGACGGCATACTCGTAAGGCCCGCGCTGGACTCGGGGGGTGACGACAAAATTTCCATGCGGTGGCGGCGAGGGCGCCTCCCATTCAAGCGTGTTGGCGTTCCATGGGTTGCTGCCTGCGCGGCGTCCAAAAATGAGGGACCCGAAGAAGTTCAAAAGAAAAATGAGCTGAACCAAACCGAGCAGCATGGCGCTGACGGTCATGAATCGGTTGAGTGGTTGGAACGGCTGCAGGAACTCGTACAGAGTCGGATCGTAGTAGCGCCGCGGGTGGCCACCGATGCCCAAGATATGCATCGGGTAAAAAGTGCAGTTGGCAAGGATGAATGTCAGGGCGAAGTGGAGTTGACCCATCCATTCGGACATGTACCGTCCGAACATCTTGGGATACCAGAAGTAAGTGGCGGAATAGATGCCAAAAAGGCTGCTCAGGAACAG
>CAWUNZ010000572.1:0-1607 GCA_963923445.1 uncultured bacterium | reverse complement strand
GACAGCTTTCAAAGAGCTTGGAGGGATTTGAAAACGAATCCCCCCCTCTCCGCTTGTCAGCTCTTATTGACGAACTTTGGGTGGTGCCGTTTCACCTGCTCACATACAACACTTCCTCCGCTTCTAAAATCCACTCGTCCGCGACAGGTTCCATGCGGAAAAAGTCCGGCAACATCGGGCTGGAATTCACTCCCCCATTGCAACTAATCCCGCATGAGCGCCATTCGCATGCCCACTATGCACCATCGCCGACAGTAAAGACGCGAAGAAGTGAGCTTGACGTTGGTTTTCCGGAACCACAACAACTTGGTATCGGCAAGCCTGCCGTAGCTGATCTATAGCTTGGTGCTCAGAAGGATGGCCGTCCTGGCCTCACGGGCAGTATGCCCAGAAAACCCTTACGCTTAGCCGCCGATTTTCGTTTCCCACCCATGGATTCAACCTAAAAGAAATCGGCGCGCGTTATGGCGGCGTTGGATGGCATTCACTGATTGGTTCAAAATAATCCGTTTTTTGAAACAGTGGTATCAACACCACAGGCCCCTGCGGCATGAGCCACCATTTCCGATGTATGCTCCACACCCTTAACGCAGTTAACGCAATTCCATTTACGAAAGAGCAGATTCACCACAATCATTCACTTGCCTTGGCTGATAGAAATGCGACGCGGCGTGACATTTGATCTTCCAGCTCAGCCAAGGAGGATAGTCTTAAGACAGATGACCAAGAGGCATTCAAAAAGAGAGGTTCTTGACATGAACGAACCCGCCCAAGGGCAATGCGTGGACAAGGAAACCATCCGCCAGCGCCTGGCCTCGATTGAATTGAAGGTCAGAAATGAAGGTTTGCGGGCCCGGGTTGATTCGTCAACGGATGCGAAATTCGATCGGCTTGCCGCCACCGTGATGGTGGAACTGGGGAAAGCCGGAGCCTTTCCTCTGCCGCCATTTGCCATGGTTCAAACCGATGTCGTGATGGCCGCCATCACGGCTATGGTTTATCATGATTTATACCCGCCTGAAAACCCGTTGAGCCCCGAGTTTGAACCAGAATCGGTGAATCGGGTCGTGGAAGCGGTGATGCGACTATCGCTTGATTCTAAGTCGGAAAAGGGCACAAACACCCCGCCCAACGACAGCAAGACTTCCGCATCAGATCCTACCCGGAACATGGCCGATAAGGATCACGGAAACCAGAATTCGGTCGCCCAAGCCTCGGGGGCGCATTCAGGAAGCACAGGCGGATTATTTGAAGGTTATTTGATTTTTGTCTTATGCGGGGTCCTCACGGCCCTCGTGACAGCAATCCTCAAGGCGATATTTCAATCGCCGAGTCACTGAACCGGCGTTGTCAAAAAACTTGGTTTCCCGATGCCAACAAGGTTGGCCGTACAGCGCCCAAAGGTTGGACCCTAAATTACAGATATTTGACAATTAGAATTCATGTTCAGAATTAATCCTGCCATGGCAGAACATTGAAAATATTCCGTGATTTCATGAGTTATCAATTAATCTGGATGCGGAGTTGTTATAGCTCGGAAATGGACCCGTTTACTCCAACGCTTACAGCTAGAGTTCGAGCTTTACCCGATTTCTCTGGCCACGAAT
>CAWUNZ010000571.1:0-1608 GCA_963923445.1 uncultured bacterium | reverse complement strand
AGCGACTTCACATCCCGCAACCAATCAGCATCCCTTTCGTAGACATAATCGCACCTCAGCACCTTGAGATTCGGCATGGAGATCAGCGGCGACAGGTCTTGGACATTGGTATTGCCGAAGTCCAAAACCGTGAGCCGAGCCATGCCAGACAACGGTTCGATGTCGTCAATCATGGTGCCGTGGCAGTCCAGACCCACCAAGGGCGCCTTTCGCAGCGGTTCAAGGCTCCTGATCGGTGTGTCGTGACACCTTAGGTCCTCCAGCGGCGTGTTCCGAAGCGGCGATAAATCCTCCACCATGGTCTTGTTGCAATGCAGTTGCTTGAGATTGCCATTCACCACAGGAGATAAATCCTTGACGGGTGTGTTTCCGCAAATGAGCACCTTCAGGGGAGCCCCCGACAAGGGATTCAGGTCTGCCACGCCGGTGGATGAGCAGTCCAGATGTTCCAGCGGCATTCCCCGCAAGACGGACAAATCAACTGCGCCTTTGTTATTATTGATCATGAGCCTTGTCAGGGCCATATCCGCCAGTGGTGAAAGGTCGGCCAGCATTCCGATGGGATGCCCGGTGTATGACCCGCGGCAGGAAAGAGATTTCAACCCTGATAAGGCCCGGACCGGCCGGATATCGAAGACCTTGTCCGTAAGGAATTCCAGTCCCACCACCACCCCGTTTTCAACGGTCGCCTTCACCTCGCCGTCGAAGCCGGGATTCAGTTCCTTCAATTTCTCGCCCACCGCCCTTGCCTGTTCCCCGGCCTCCAAGGAGGCGGTGGACTTGAACCAGGCCTCCGCCACCTTGACCAGCGGCCTGGGGTGAACCACCTCGCTTTTGGGCCACAGCGAGAACACAGCGATGCCGATGAGCAGCGAACAAACCGCCAAGGCTCCTGCCAGCTTCCACCTGTTCGCTTGCCTGAAATGGCATTTCCTCAGGTCGGAGGCCAGTTGGCCCGCGCTGGAGTAGCGCGCCGAAGGGTTGGGATGCATGGCCTTGAGCACAATCGCGCGCGCTTCGGTTGGAATTCCCTCGGGTTGCATCCCCGCGAGAATTTCCTCCTTGCAAACCTCGGGGTTGTCTCTCGAGTAGGGAATTCGGCCCGTCAGCAATTCGTGCAAGACAACTCCCAGGCTGTAGATGTCGCCACGGGCGTCGGGTTCCTGCCCTTGCAATTGCTCCCTTGGCATGTACGCCAGCGTGCCGATGGACGGCGGTAGGTCCGCAGACCTGGAGGGAGATCGTGCGAGTCCGAAGTCGGTCAGGAGCGCCCGATCGAAACGGTCGAGGAGGATGTTTTCGGGCTTGATGTCGCGGTGAATGATTCCTGCTTGGTGGGCATGGTCCAGCGCCTCGGCCACTTCGGCGACCCAGCGGAGGGCGCGGGCGGGATCCAACTTGCTGCCGATCCGCTCGCTCAGGCTTCCCCCCTCCATGAATTCCGAAACGATGTAGCAGGCGCCATCTTCCCTACCCACATCATGCACCGGAACGATGCCTGGATGTTTCAGCCGGGCCACCCGGCGCGCCTCGGCCATGAAACTTTCAGCGGAATTCAGACGGCCGAGTTTCGGGAACTTCACAGCCACTATCCGCTGAAGTTCCAAG
>CAWUNZ010000570.1:0-1615 GCA_963923445.1 uncultured bacterium | reverse complement strand
TGGAATGCTCAAGCGCCACGCCGTTCTTCAGGATGCCGGCCAGGGCGTGGTAATCACGCGTGGGAATCGGGTCGAACTTGTGGTCGTGGCAGCGGGCGCACGAGAGCGTCTGGGCCAGGAGGCCCTTGCCGATGACATCCAATTGCTCGTCGACAAAATCCATCTCCAGGGCCTTCTTGTCCTGCTCCTCAAGGTTGGAATTGCCCATCAGGAGGAACGATGTCAGCACGATCCGCCTTTCGCGCTCCGCCGGGGTGCCGCCACTGATCAGGTCGCCGGCGATCTGCTCGGCGACAAAACGGTCGTAGGGCATGTCGGAGTGGAAGGCGGAGACCACGGCGTCCCGGTACCTCCAGGCGTCCTTGAGGATGAATCCCCTGAGCGTGAGGCTTTCGGCATAGCGGGCGATGTCGAGCCAATGCCGGGCCCAACGCTCCGCGAAGGCACGCGAGGCGATCATGCGGTCAACCTCGCGCGCGATATTGGCGGATGACATGTCGGATCGCAGTGACGCCACCAACGAAGGTTCGGGAGGCAAGCCGGTCAGGTCGAACGCCAACCGCCTCGCCAGAATCTCAGGCGCGGCGGGGGGCGATGGCTTCATCCCATTGGCTTCGAGGCGGGCCAGCACGAAACGGTCAACGCCACCCACCGGCCAGTCGGTGTTCTTGACGGTCGGAAGCGGGGGATCCTTGCGCGGTTCCGTCCACCAAGGCTTTTCTGCTTGCCGAACTTCCTTGGTCTTCACGCCACCGCGAGGGTCGTGCGCCCCGCGCCTGATCCATTCACGAAGGTCTTCGATCTGGTTGGACGCAAGCTTGCCCGCGGGGGGCATCTTCACATCGCCCTCGTGGGTCAGGCTTGCCAGAAGGGGGCTGGCATCCGGTTTTCCCGGGGTGATGGCTATTCCGCTGTCCCCTCCCTTGGCCCATCCAGCCCGTGAATCCAACAGGAGGCCGCCACGCAACTTGCCTTTGGCCTTGGCCTCCTCGGAGTGGCATTTATGGCAATGTTCAACAAGAACTGGCCGCACACGGTTTTCAAAAAAAGCCGTGTCTTCGGCCGGTGCCGAGGGAATACAGACAACAAGGAGTAAAAGTCCGGCCATGGGCAGACTCTGGGACTAGGGTTTGATCAATCAATTATGCAACTCTTGGCAATCCCCTGCAATCAAGGAAGGCGCATTCCCGTTGACCCCATACATGCATATCGGCATAGCGAGTGGCAGTTGATCGGGGGAAAGAAATGAATGGATTGACCATGGGATTGATCATGGCCGCAGGAATGGCGTGGTCTCCTCATCCAGGGCAACCGGACGGCCCTTTGTTCGATCTTTTGGCAGAAATGCCACCGGATCATCATTCATTCCAAGAAAAAGGGCTGTTTGTTCAAGCCCCTGTCCGTGTGCCGGAAGCTGTTAAAAACTCCATGACGATGGGTGCTGGATTCAGTCAATCCCTGGCATTTTTTATTGTCCTGAAGCTCGACAAAGACATGGGGTCGAGGGAGTTGACCCTCAGCCCCCTGTTTTTTGTTCCTTGGGCTCCGGGTTTTTTGAATGTCAAAGTGCTTGTCAAAGAACCCAAAAAGGAATCCTGATCTGAGAATCGATTGT
>CAWUNZ010000569.1:0-1619 GCA_963923445.1 uncultured bacterium | reverse complement strand
CAACGCCCGACTGAAGGATGCCGTTCGCCCCTTGCTGCACCAGGTCCAGACACCCGGCCAATACATGGGAGGCGAGATCAACAGCGTGGTGAAGGACCATTCCAAGGTCCGCGGAACCCTGTGCCTGTGCTTTCCAGACACCTACGCCATCGGTCAAAGCCACCACGGCATGCAGGTTCTTTATTCCATCATGAACGCCGGGGACGAATGGGCCTGCGAAAGGGCTTTCACCCCGTGGATTGATTTCGAGTCGGTTTTGCGGGCGAACCGCCTGCCCCTTTACAGCCTGGAGACTTTCACCCCCCTGCGTGACTTTGATGTCGTGGGCTTCAGCCTCCAATACGAGGTGCTGTACACGAACCTGCTCACCATGCTCGACCTGGGCGGCATTCCCTTGATGTCGGAGGAGCGCACCCTGGAGCACCCCCTTGTGGTCGCGGGCGGACCGGGGGCCCAGAATCCCGAGGTGCTGGGGGATGTTGTCGATTTGTTCATCATCGGCGACGGCGAGGAAAGCCTGCCGGCGGTGATGCGCCGATGGATGGAAATCAAGGAAAAGGGCAGGGGAACCCGCCGGGAAATGATCGCGGAACTCGCGGCGGCTTTCCCTTGGGCCTATGCCCCGGCCTATTACGCCGTCGATTACCACGGTGACGGCACGATCGCGAGCATCCGCCGCACCATGGCGGACCTGCCTGAAACCATCTCCTCGTGCCAGATCACCCGGGACCTGGACGCCATCCCGCTTCCGACCAAGCCCGTGGTGTCGTTCGTGAAGACGCCGCATGACCGCATCGCCATCGAGATCATGCGGGGTTGCCCGTGGCAGTGCCGGTTCTGCCAGTCCACGGTGATCAAGCGTCCGCTGCGGATCCGCAAGGTTGAAACCATCGTCAACGCCGCGCTGGAGGCGTACCGCAACACCGGCTGCGAGGAGATATCGCTGCTGAGCCTGAGCACCAGCGACTATCCGCATTTCGAGGAACTGGTGAAGCGGATGGCGGAGGTGTTCGCGCCGCTGGGGGTGAATGTCAGCCTCCCGAGCCTTCGCGTGAACAACCAGCTTCGCAGCCTGCCGCAACTGGTGAGGGGGGTTCGCAAGGGTGGATTGACCCTGGCGCCCGAGGTGGCGCGCGACGACATGCGCGAGCAGATTCGCAAGAAGATCAAGAACGACGACCTTTTCGAGGGCTGCCGGCAGGCTTTCCGGAACGGCTGGCAGAAGGTGAAGCTCTATTTCCTGTGCGGTTTGCCCGGGGAACGCGACACCGACCTCGACGGCATCGTGGAAATGGCGGAGGAAATCGCCCGGATCAGCAGGCAGGAGACCGGCCGGTTCCGCGAGGTGGTGGCCTCGGTCTCGAATTTCGTCCCCAAGCCGCATACCCCCTACCAGTGGAGCAAGATGCAGCCCCGGGAGTATTTCGAGCGGGTTCGGGGTTACATGCTCTCCAAGACGACGATCCGTTCCGTGAAGATCAAGCAGCACGACATTGACACGAGTTTCCTCGAGGGCGTGCTCACGCGGGGCGACCGCCGGGTTGGCCGCGCCATGATTCAGGCCTGGAAGGACGGCGCCAGGCTGGACGGTTGGCAGGAATGCTTCAATCCGCGGACAT
>CAWUNZ010000568.1:0-1648 GCA_963923445.1 uncultured bacterium | reverse complement strand
CCGGTGGCAGGCGCCAAGGAGGCGTTCCTCCGCCGTGAGATCACCATCACCGGCAAGCGCGACAATCTGGCTTTCCGGGTGGCGTCGGGCAAGGGAATCGAATCCATGTCCGACGGCTGGTTCCGTGTCGATGGCGGATTGAAGGTGCGCGTCAAATCCGGCGCCACGGTCCGCAAGCTGGCCGACAAGTCCGAGTTGGTCGTCTCCGTGCCATCGGGCGGCGAGTCGGCGACACTCAGCATCGAATATCAATGGTGACCCAGCAGGAGACAAAAGCCATGAACTACATGAACTCTATTCGCCTGATGGGTTGCGCCTCCCTGGCCGTGGCGCTCGGCTGCCTGGCCACGATGGCCGTCGCCCAGGACAAGCCCAAGGCCTCTGCCCCCGCGGAGGACGACTACTACCGCATCCTTTCGTTCACAACCCCCGCCGGGGAAGTCCTAGAGGCGGGGGCGCTAGAGCAACTTCCCGGCGGAAAGGTCGCCTTGGGCACGCGCCGCGGCGAGATCTGGATCCTTGAGAACGCCTACGATGCCGATCCCGCCAAGGTGAAGTTCTCCCGCTTCGCCCATGGCATGCACGAGATCCTCGGCCTGGCCTGGAAGGAAGGATGGCTTTATGTCACTCAGCGTCCCGACATCACCCGGGTGAAGGATTCCAACGGCGACGGCAAGGCTGATGTCTTCGAGGTTTACTCCGAGGGCTGGGATGTCAACGGCGACTACCACGAGTACGCGTTCGGCTCCCGGTTCGATGCCAAGGGCGATCTGTGGTTCACCCTGTGCCTCACCGGGTCGTTCAATAGTTCAAGCAAGTTCCGCGGTTGGGCCGGCAAGGTCACTCCCGAGGGCAAGTTCGTCCCCACCACTTCCGGGGTGCGCTCCCCCGGCGGGATTGGCTTCAACGCCAAGGGCGATGTCTTCTACACCGATAATCAAGGTCCCTGGAACGGCACCTGCGGGCTGAAGCAGATAGTGCCAGGTGGTTTCGTCGGGCATCCCGACGGCTTCAAGTGGTACGCCGAAAAGGACGCCGCCTACCTCGGAAAGGCCCCGGAGCAACCCAAGAGCGGCAGCCGGATGGTGGTGGAATCCAAGCGTATTCCCGAACTGGTTCCCACGGCCATCCTGTTCCCCTATGGCAAGATGGGCCAGTCCGCCAGCGGTCTGGATTGCGATATGTCCAAGGGCAAGTTCGGCCCGTTTTCGGAACAGCTTTTCGTGGGCGACCAAACCCACAGCACCCTGATGCGGGTGTTTCTGGAAAAGGTGAACGGCCGCTACCAGGGCGCTCTTTTCCCTTTCCGGCAGGGGTTCGGCTCCGGCGTGGTCCCCGTTCGGCAGGGGGAGGACGGGTCGATGTTCGTCGGAGGCACCAACCGCGGCTGGGGATCTCGCGGTCCCAAGCCGTTCTCCATCGAGAGGCTGGTCTGGACGGGAAAGGTTCCCTTTGAGATCCACGAAATGAAGGCTCTTCCCGACGGATTCGAATTGACCTTCACCCAACCGGCCGAGAAGGCCAGCCTGGCCGCGCTCGATTCCTACAAGCTTTCCACCTTCACTTACATCTACCAGTCCAGCTATGGCAGTCCCGAGGTGGACCACAGCAAGCCGAACATTGTGTCGGCCACCCCGTCGGCGGATGG
>CAWUNZ010000567.1:0-1654 GCA_963923445.1 uncultured bacterium | reverse complement strand
ACATAGTGGATGTGCGCGACGATGAAATAAGTGTCGTGGAACACCACATCAACAGGTGTGGCTGCCATGAAAATCCCGCTCAGGCCCCCGATGACGAACATGGAGACAAAACCCAGCGCGTTGAGCATGGCTGATGAGAATGTGATCTTGCTGCCCCAAAGGGTTGCAAGCCAGTTGAAAGTTTTGACGGCGGACGGCAAGGCGATCATGACGGTGGCGAGCATGAAGCCGGTTCCAAGGCGCGGGTCCATTCCCGATTGGAACATGTGGTGGCCCCAGACGATGAAACCAAGGCCTGCTATGCTCGCCATTGAATAGACCATCGGTCGGTATCCGAAAAGCGGTTTCCTGCAGAAGGCCACCATCACATCGGAGACCATGCCCATGGCGGGCAGAATCATGATGTAGACCGCCGGGTGAGAGTAAAACCAGAAGAGGTGCTGCCAGAGAAGCGGCTGTCCTCCACCGGGTCCTGTGCTCCAGTTGCCAAAGCCAACACCACCCGGCGGCAGGAAGAAGTTGGTACCCGCCGTCTTGTCGAGAAGTTGCATCATGAGGGCCACCGTGAGCGGTGGCAGTGCCACGGCCTGCAGGACCGCGGTGATGAACAGGGCCCACACAGTCAGAGGCATTCGCCAAAGGGAAAGCCCCGGTGCCCGTAAGTGGGTGACCGTGGTTATGTAGTTGACGCTGCCCATGAGCGAGGAGACACCGACGAAAATGAGTGAAACAAGCCACAGGACATGACCAGTGCCGGCCTGGCGGGCAGCGGGGCTTGCCAGTTCACCTGAAGCCATGGCGGCGCTTGAAATGGTCGGGTAAGCGGTCCAGCCGACACCTGAGGCGCCACCATCAACAAAAAAGCTGGCAATAATGCAAATGAAGCCAGGCCAAAGCAGCCAGTACGAAAGCATGTTGAGCGTGGGAAACGCCATGTCGCCTGCCCCGATCATCAGGGGAATCAGGTAATTGCCGAAGGCGCCGGTCAGCCATGGGATGATGACGAAAAAGATCATCACGGTCGCATGCATGGTGAACAGCATGGTGTAAAATTCGGGGGACATCCTGCCGCCCCATTCCGGGGGCACATGCTTTGCCAGAAACGGGAAAATCTTGATGAGGATTCCGAGCGCCTCCTCCGGATAGCCGACTTGGAGGCGAACCGCCAACGCCAAGGCTCCTCCCAAAAGGAGAAACAAAACGGCGGTGAACATGAATTGGATGCCGATGACCTTGTGGTCACGGGAAAACACATAACGGCCGATGAAGCCCTTGGGGGCATGATCGTCGTGATGGCATTCGGCGCGCTCTTCGTGGGACATGCCCGGGGATTCCTCAACTGGCCTTGTTGGCGGCCGGGGTGGCGGCGGTAGCCGCTCGATCGCGCCTAGATTGCTCAGAGGCGCTGGCGGCGTACCACGCTTCGAATGACGCCTTGTCAGGGTGGATCACCACCATCCCGCGCATGCGGTAGTGGTTTCCGCCACATAGCTCCGCGCAAGCGATTTCCCAACGGTTTTCCCGGGTTGGATCGGTGGGCTCGGGAATGAACCAAGTCGGTATGGTGCGGCCCGGAAGCATGTCCTGCTTGATGCGCAGTTGAGGGACGAAAAAGCTATGGATCACATCGTTGGTTCGCAGGAACAACCGCACC
>CAWUNZ010000566.1:0-1662 GCA_963923445.1 uncultured bacterium | reverse complement strand
AAGCGCCCCCGGAGAGATTCGAACTCCCGACCGACGGATTAGAAATCCGTTGCTCTATCCAGCTGAGCTACGAGGGCTTTGGGATTAGTATATCACCAACCAGAGTGCGTCTGTCACCGGGGCTTGGTCACGGACCAGGTCCAGTGCCGGTCGGACGACATGGTTACGGTCTCGGGCCCGCATCCCAAGGCTCCCACCAACGAGCGAACCTCCTCCACGGTGAACGCCGCGCGAAGCGAATCGGCAAATAGCTGCCTGGCGCGCGCGGGCGCCCCTTCGGCATAGCGGTTCACTAACCCTGCAAGGGTGGGTTCATCCGCCGGACGGGCCAGATCCCTGAAAAAAATCCTGCCTCCGGGTTGGGTCACCCGCCATGCCTCCTGGAGCGCCGGCAACGGATCCGCCAAGTGGTGGACCAGGCTGTTGGACACCACCAAAGGGTAAATGCCGTCGTGGTACCACAGGGCCTGGGCGCGAACCCAGTCGAGCCTCACGCGTTCCGTCAGCGCTTCTCGGACCAAATGTTTCCGCGCCAGTTCGAGCATCGGCGCCGAGGCATCCGCCGCGATGACAATACGGCCGGGCAGGCGCTTGGCCAGCAGAATGGCGATCAGGCCGTTGCCGGAACCGAGGTCGAGCACGGGGCCCAACGGTTCGCCCCGGGCAAGGGCATCGTCGGTGAAACGCTGGTTGACCTCGGTGTGATCCATGGCGTCGTAAGCCATGGCCTCTTCGGGACCATCCATCACTTCAGGTTCAGGAACACGCGCCAGCATGCGCATCAGCATAAACCAAAATTTCAGGCGGTGGGTACCGCCTTGCGGAATCGGTGCGGGCGGAGGCGGCGGCGTTTTTCCGATCGGAATTGTTCGATCAGGGCATGCCGTAGACCGACATCCCGACTGCCCAGCATGTCCCAGGTGGAGAGCACGACAGACGAGATAGGGTTAAGCTTGGCAATTTGGTCAAGCCAGATAATTCCAGCATCTTGTCCTAAATGGGAAGTTTTTTCGTGATGCCAAGCGATCTGGGTTGCCAAACAACCTTGTGGCGGTATTTGGGTGAAGCAACCATGCACCAAAAGCGGACTGGCGGTTTCCAACAGGCGTAAAAGGTGATCAAGAGCGGAGTTGGGGGTGCCGGGGAACCAGTTTTCCCTCAATTCGCTGGTAAAGGAGTCGGTCAGCGGCGTGGCGAGCATGGCGACACCTCCCGGCGCTTGGAACACGGCACATGCTACCGGGATGGTGGAAAAAAAGAAAGACCACCGATGGGCGAAAAAGCATGCCAACGACGCAAGTCCAATCGGGGTTTGGGGCACGGTTTTTCGGTGATGCGCGGACAGGGATAGGGAGGCGAGTGGAGTCGTCAAAACACATAATTGCATTGTAAGTTGTTTTAGTGAATATGTTTACGGTGTGGATGGGTCGGAAGATGGAAAAATGGGGAATTCGGCTGGACCGTCTTCCCTTGGGGAGTAGGGGCGGGTAACATTCCAGATGCCGTATTCGGCCAAGTGCCGGGGAGTTGCGGGCGCGTCGGTCGTCCGCCCCGATGAATGCGGAGCCACCAAGCCAGGAGAGTCGGGTATTCGTCCGTTCGACCGCGGCGGCATGCCGCCCCCCCCCAATCAGGGCCATCGCATCAATGAACAAATCCGCA
>CAWUNZ010000565.1:0-1667 GCA_963923445.1 uncultured bacterium | reverse complement strand
CCGTGATGCCGCGCAGGGGGCCCCATGACCCGAATCCCGTGATCGGAATGACGGCCGGCCAATCACTCAGGGTTCCCGAGGCAAGGCAAGTTCCACTGGGGAAAGTGGCTGGAGCCGGTACGGCGGCGGACCGTGCCGCCGAAATTCCCTGGAGCAAGGATGCCAAGATTCTCCGCGTCAGTGATCCATCGCAGGCCGATCTGATGAAGGAGGCGCCTTCAGACCCTTGGAAAATGGCAGAAATATTGGCTCTGGGCTTGGCCTCGGGGACAAAGCCCCGTGTGGAGGTTCAGGGAAGCTCAGGTCCGCAATCGCTGACGCTTGATGGTAAAGGGTTCTTGCCGGGCGACACCCTTGTTGGCATGACAGACCCCGAAGGAACATCCCCATGGACCCTCAAACCCTTGGGCAACTTCTTCGACTGGCGCAGATCGTTGATCCGACTGGCCGGGAAACCGGTGGTGGTGGAGGTCTCGAATGCCGATGGCGCCAACCGAAAGATATTGGTTCCGCCCGCCTGGCGGGTGGCATTACCGGCAACCCTGACCATGGGGCAGGTGGCGGTTGTGCGGAGCAACTCCCCGGCGCAAAAAGCGGGAATGCAGCCTGGCGACCGGATCACAAGGCTCAGGGTTCTTTCCCAGGGAACAACCAAGGCCGACATCGATCTTGTCAAGGCGACAACCGACCCGGCGCGTTTGAAGGGAATGCTGGTTCAAGCGATTGGAGACGGCGGGGCGACCGTGGAAGCCTGGGTCAACAGAAAACAAGACCGTGTGGAATCGTCTCCCCTGCCGGAACCGCTGCGCATGACTTGGGACGCTGATTGGAACGACACCGAAGACATGCCCATGAAGCCGGACAGCCCGCAATCGATTCCGCAACTTGGGATCGGCTACCGGATAGAAACCGTTGTCGCGGCAGCACCCGAAGCATCGCCCCTGAAGGCGGGTGATGTGATCACCAAAGCCATTTGGAACAGTGTTCCCGAGGGCAGAAAACGGGGCCCGAAACCTGCGGATCTGGAAACCCGAACCAAAGCGGTTGGTGACAGGGCCGTGACCTCGCGGTTTGACCAGGGGGCCTGGTTTCTGGACCGTCTTGCCGACGGCGGTGACGGAAAAGGCCAAAGCCTGAAGCTGACCATTCGCCGGGCGGAGGTCGAGCAAACCATCGATGTTTCGTGTGAACCCGACACCGCCTGGGCCCGGGTGGACAGGGGGCTGTTCCTGTTGCCGGACTCGTTCCTGGAAAAGGCGGAGGACTTGTTTTCCGCGGCGCGACTGGGATGGCGCGCCACCCTGAAGATGATGCAGACCATTTACATGAACCTGCTGAGGCTCATCACCCGGGACCTTTCCGCGAACAATTTGGGCGGACCGATTGAGATCGCGGCACAGGCATTTTCCGCCGCCGAGCAGCCCGTGGAATTGATCCTTTTCCTTGGCATGATCAGCATCAACTTGGCTGTGGTCAATTTCCTGCCGATTCCCATTCTGGATGGCGGCCACATGGTTTTCCTGATTTACGAGGCCATCACACGAAAGCCCCCTCCCGCCTGGGTTTCGTCGGTGGCTGGATATGTGGGCTTGGCGATTATTTTGTCACTGTTCGCGCTGGTGTTTTACAACGACATCAACCGCAACTTCCTTTCCCCTTGAAAACCA
>CAWUNZ010000564.1:0-1678 GCA_963923445.1 uncultured bacterium | reverse complement strand
GAACCGGGTTGGTCATCACCAGCTTGTCATCCCTGGTGATGAGTTCCGGCCGAAAGGAGGCGTTGCTGGCCCCGGATGGTGCTGGAGCGCGTGGTGCGGGTGCGGGATTCACGGGTTGAATGGGGGCTGGTGCCGGATCCACCGGCGGCGTGGTTGTTGGCTGCGGCGTCTGGAGGGTGGCCTGTGGAGGCTTGATCGGCGCGGAACGGTCGGGCAAAGGAGTAGGGTCAGGTGGCTGCGGTGTTTCGGATCCGGCCAGGTCCTCGGCAATAAAGATGGTAAGCCGGGGATCGGGCGCGCGCGCCACGACGGTGCCGCTGTATAGACGAGCCCCGTCCTTCTGGCGGGCCACTAATTGATAAGAACGACCGGGCTTGAGTCCCTGAATTATGAAATATCCTTTGGAGTCAGCCATCACCTCGACCCGAGCGCCGCCGCTATTGGCAGGCACTTCCTGAAGGTCCACAACTTGTATGGCTGCGCCGGCAGGGCGGCGATTCAGGCGGTCGAGAACCTGACCCGCGAGCAGCCCGCTCGCGGCATCTGATTCCCTGGAGGTTTTGGTGCCGGAACCTGGAGGCGGAGCCATGCCGGCGGGCTTGCTGCCGCCACCGGGTGGCCAATTGGCGGGAGGGGGAGTCGTCGCGCCGGAACCTGGAGGAGCGGGGGGCGGAACCTTCTGGCCCGAACCCACGCAGCCGACCAAGGCCACGCTTAACGACATACATACAAGCCAGCGGTTGCGTGCCACAGGCGCCATCCCGGCCCAGATGGGCCACCAACAAAATCCGGACCTACCGGACCATGAGGGCTTATTCCCTCAGATTGCGGGTGGGTCAAGGAAACTTGAGGCAAAGATCAAAAAGCGCCGGAATGTTTGCCGTTTGCGCCGTCGCAAGCGGAATTACCGCTAGTGTCCGCCCGATTGGCGGCGTCCCCGCACGCTCTCGGGGAAGAGCTTTTCCTGCTGCAGGTTCCCGGCCGGGTCCATAGGGAGGGGTATCAAGGCGTCATGACGGCGAAGATGGGTGATTGCGGTGGCTTCCTCCCAGAGTTTAGGGCTCACCCAGATGGTTTCCAGTTCGAGTGTGTTGGGGATGATGGCCACCCGCAGTTCCTCGGCGCGCGGTTGCCAGCTGGTAATGATTCCCTGCTCGATGCAGGTCTTGTCGTTGGGGAATCCCAAGGGGAGTTTTGATCTCCAGAGAAAGCAGGCGGTCAGGTTGTTCATGCGGAAGGGGACAGGATCGATAGCAGACAGAAGCCGGTCGGTCGTCAGGTCGGCGATCCCCACGCCTGTGCCATTCCCATGGCTTTCGGGCGACAAATCCAGGCAGCACATCCGGGTGATGCAGGGATTGGGATCTTCAGGCTGGGTTTCGATGAGGAGTCGTCCAACCACATTGGGGTCGATTCCGGCGCCGGAGTAGTTCTTGCCGATCTCACCAACCACCAGGAGGTCGAGTTGGGGGAAAGGAAGCCTTCCCATGAGGCCACGGGCTTCTTCCAGCAATTGGGGTTCCCGAGTGAAAAGGTTGGACCGGTCGATCACCTCGAGGCGCGCGGTGCGCTCGCGAGCATTTTCGAGAATCGCCAAGCCAGCCTGAAAAGGGGATTTTTCAAGTATCACCTTGGCCGTCTCGGGCATCATGTCGCGGAGGCCCTTGAACCCCCACCT
>CAWUNZ010000563.1:0-1681 GCA_963923445.1 uncultured bacterium | reverse complement strand
TTCATGGCTTCCGGACAGCTTCGTTTGCAAGGCGGTGTCCGCCGAGGCCGCCAGCAGGTGGGGCGCCACCGATTCCGGACGGGAAAAGGCCGCGATCAGGTCGGTTCGTCGTCGCCGGACATAATCGTCCACCGCGTCGTCGCGCCGCTGCTGTTCCGCCAGGAAGGCCTGTTCGGCCGGGCCAAGCGGACCGGCCCGCAGAAGGGGTAGGTCGTCAGGTTCGCGGCTGGCGGCAAGAACGGCGTAGAGCGAGTAGTAGTCCTCCATGGTAACCGGATCGTTTTTATGGTCATGGCAGCGGGCGCAGGCCACCGTGAGTCCGAGCAGGCCGCGGGTGACCACATCGATGCGGTCGTCGAGAATGTCGTGCTGGTTGTTGAGGAACCTTCGGCCCACTGTCAGGAAACCGAGCGCCGCCAGGTTGCCCCGTTCAGGGCCTGCTGAGGGATGGAGTTTGTCGGCGGCGATCTGTTCGCGCACGAAACGGTCGTAAGGCATGTCGGCGTTGAGCGCGTCGATCACCCAGTCGCGGTAGGTCCAGGCGAAGTGCAGGTGCCGGTCCTCCAGAAAGACATAACCCTTGCTGTCGGCGTAACGGGCGATGTCGAGCCAATGCCTGGCCCACCGTTCGCCATAAGCCGGATCCGCGAGAAGTCGATCGAGGGCCTTCTCGAGGCGATGGGGATCATGGTCTGCCAGGAAGTTCTCCCGCTGTTCCGCGGAGGGTGGCAGGCCGGTGAGCGTGTGGTGCAGTCGCGCCAGCAGGATATTGGTTGGGGCCTCGGGTGAAGGCTTGAGGTTTTCCCGTTCCAGCCTGGCCAGGACGAAACGATCGATGGGATTGCGAATCCATGAGGTGTCGCGAACCGCGGGCGGGGTGGCGTCGGACCAACCCGTCAAAGCCCATGGGGTTGCCCCGGAAGCCCAACCAAGAGCTCCCGATAGCATTATCAATGCAATGATAGGCGCAACAGGCGGGCGCATGGCTGCGTAATTCCTTCGTACCTATCGTACCGCCCAAAAGACGGCCGCCGCCACCAAAACCGGCTTGTTTTCCACAGTTCAGCCCTCAGCGCATGGTAAGTTGGGACTATAGGTTCCGTTGATTGGGCAACTTGAAGGGGCGGCGGATGAGCACGCAGGGAGGCAAGACTTGGGGAGGTAGATTCTCCTCCGGCCCGGACGCCATGGTGGAGGCCTACACCGAGTCGATCTCGTTCGACCATCGGCTTTACCGCCACGATATTCAGGGGAGTCAGGCCCATGCGCGCATGCTGGCCCATGTGGGCCTGATTTCCGGGGATGAATCGGTCGCCTTGGTGAAGGCGTTGAATGAGATCGCCGCGCAGATTGACGAGGGGCGCATGCCCTGGCGCCGCGATTTGGAAGATATTCACACGCATATCGAGGTGGAACTGATCAGCCGGCTGGGTGACACCGGCCGAAAACTGCACACCGGTCGCAGTCGCAACGATCAGGTCGCCACCGCGATGAAATTGTGGACCCGCGACGCGCTGGACCGGGTCGTGGATGGAGTTGTGGCCCTGCAAAGGGCTTTTGTCGATGCCGCGGCGCGTGAGGCGGGCGTCATATTGCCCGGTTACACCCACCTCCAGCGGGCCCAGCCGGTGCTGGCATCGCATTACTTCCTGGCTTATGTGGAAAAATGGGAACGGGACCG
>CAWUNZ010000562.1:0-1714 GCA_963923445.1 uncultured bacterium | reverse complement strand
GCGCCGACAACAAACCGGCAGCCAAGGCACCCGCCGAAATCGACCGGATGATTATGGCGGAGGTGAAGGACCGGGCACGCGTCCAGCCGAACCTCACCCACTTGTGCGATGTGATCGGCGCGCGCATGACGGGGAGCGCCAACCTGAAAAAGGCGAACGACTGGACGGCGGAGCAATTGAAATCTTACGGGCTTGAAAATGTCCGTCTTGAGCCTTGGGAGATTCCCGCCGCGTGGGAGCGGGGCGTTTGTCGCATGAGGCTTTTGGAACCGGCCAACGGGCGGGAGATCCATGCCGCGGCGCGCGCGTGGACGCCCGGCACCAAGGGCAAGGTCAGCGGACCCGTGGTGGTGGTTCAGGCCGCCAAGGCCGAAGACCTGAAGGCCTACGAGGGCAAGCTGAAAAACGCCATCCTGATGCTGAGTCCACCGTCTGAGATCATTCCGGTGTCCGAAGTGGGCAAGCCAAGGGACAAGAAATCGGCGGCGGGTTCCGCAAGGCCCAGGCCGGGGATTCAAACCGGGTTCGCGCTGCGAAACCAGATCGTTGAGATGGCACAGAAGGAAGGCGCCGCATGCCTGCTGACCGATTCCGCCAAGCCCCACGGCCTGCTGAACATGACAGGCTCCTGGAAAGGCCCCGACCGCGCCACCGCCAGCGACCCGCTTCCGGCAGCCTTTGTCACCCACGACCACTACGCCATGCTCCACCGCTTGGCGACAAGGAAGGACGCTCCTCCCGTCAGGTTGGAAGTGGAGATCGAGAACAAGACCATTCCCGGACCGGTGACGGTGTTCAACACGGTCGGGGAAATCCGCGGGGCGACCAAGCCTGATGAGTTTGTCGTGGTGGGGGCGCATCTCGATTCATGGGACCTCGGCCAGGGCGCCACCGACAACGGCACGGGAACAACCGTGGTGCTTGAAACCGCGCGCGTGCTGGGCGCGTTGGCCAAGCAGGGCATACGCCCGGCCCGCACGATCCGGTTTGTTTTGTTCACCGGTGAGGAACAGGGCCTGTTTGGTTCCAAGGAATATGTGAAAAGGCACAAGGCTGAAATGGCGAAGACATCGATGGCCTTGGTGCACGACACCGGCACAGGGCGCGTGACGGAGATACCGCTTCAGGGATTCGACGATGCCAAGCCCGTTCTGGAAAAGGAACTGGAGATCCTGAAAGAACTGGATGTGAAGGTGGTGGCGGGCACCCAAGGCGGAACGGACCACCTTTCATTCGCCGCCGAGGGGGTGCCCGGCTTTGCCTTCCATCAGGATCCGGCGGAATATTACCTCACCCACCACACGCAGAGCGACACGCTCGACAAGGCCCGCTGGCCGGACCTGGTTCAGGGCGCGCAGGTGATGTCGTTGACGGCGATGCGTGTGGCGAACCTTCCCGACCTGCTGCCGCGCAAGCAGGCCAAGCCCGCCGCGCCGGCGCCTTCACCCATGCCCCCTGCCGAGGCGAAACCAAGTGTCCCCTCACCTAGCACCACTGCGCCAGCGACCGGAACTGGCCGAAAAAGGAAAAAGTGATGGGCATTGATTAATGCCCCTTGAAATGTTTGTAAAAAGTTAAATTATTGTAATGTCCCTATCTCCTCTTATCTCAAGGGGCCCAAAATGAACTCTCCAAGCCTTGGCGGGCGATCCCATCGTCACGCCTTCACCTTGATTGAATTGCTAGTAGTTATTGCCATTATCGCCGTTCTTAT
>CAWUNZ010000561.1:0-1722 GCA_963923445.1 uncultured bacterium | reverse complement strand
CATTTATCGCCGCGTGCCGGTGCTGTGGCGCGAGGAACCGGAACAGAATCCGTGGAGGGTGTCATTTCGACAGGGATTGTTCAACATGGCCAGCGATTCCGGTCTGTTCCGTACCGAACCAGGCGAGGGGTTGGTGCGGTTGTACCAGGCCAACATGCTGCACCATTTCGACCACCGCTGGGCGACTTTCGAGACGGTGAAGGCCGAAACCGATTCCCGGGCGATGACGCTGGAGGAAAAGCAGAACCCCGAGGCGTTGGCCCAACCACAGTACTGGGTGCCCAAAAGCGAGGTGGACAACCGGTTGCTTGACCGGTGGGACAAAGGCTGGCTGATGGGCTGGCGCGATATTTGCCGCAACACGGATGTGCGAACAACCATTGCCAGCGTGCTGCCGCGTGAAGGAGTAGGCCACACCTTTCCTTTATTGTTCACCGATCAGCCTGTCGAACGGTTCGCCTGTTTATATGCATCCTTGAGTTCTTTTGTTTTTGATTATGTGGCCCGACAAAAGGTGGGTGGCACACACCTGACTTACAATATCGTTCATCAGCTTCCCGTTCTTCCGCCGGAGGCGTACGGGAAGTGGAGCGGGTGGATCGCGGAGCGGGTGCTGGAGTTGGTGTACACGGCGGTGGACCTGGAGCCTTTCGCCCGCGACTTGGGTTATGCCGGCCCGCCGTTTGCCTGGGACCCCGCCCGCCGCTTCCGCCTCCGCTGCGAACTCGACGCCCTGTTCTTCCGCCTCTACGGCATCGCCCGCGACGACGCCGAGTACATCATGGGCACCTTCCCCATCGTCGAACGCAACGACATGAAGGAGTTCGGGACTTTCCGCACCCGCGACGAGATCTTGCGCGTTTATGACGGGCTGGAGGGGGAGGGGTTCTGAGGGCGACCCGCTCACTCCGCTTCGCTCCGTTCGGGGCTCTGTTGATTGTCGTTTCTTTCGGGGCTCTGTTGATTGTCGTTTCTGTAAAAAGAACCCCGAACGCAGCAAACAGCGCATGATAAGAGCCCCGAACGCAGCAAACAGCGCATGAAAAGAGCCCCGAACGCAGCAAACAGCGCATGAAAAGAGCCCCGAACGCAGGCGCGAAGCGCCGGAGTGAGCGGGTCGATTGGGCATCAAGTTTTCCCGTTTATCGGAGTCGTCCCGATGCCGCTGGCCCACTTCATCTCGTTCACCTACTACGGGCACTGGCTCCGTGGCCGGGCCCCGGGGTGGATCGACGGGCACCAGCGCAACGCCCACGGCGACCCGATTCCCGGGCCCGACGACTGGCGCCTCGAGATGGACCGCAGCCACATGGCCGAGGCGCCCTACCGGCTATCCCGGGAAACGCGCGCGATCGCCTTTGCCGCCTTTCTGAACCGGGCCCGGGCCCGAGACTGGGCCGTGCGCGCCCTGCACCTGCGCGAGTGCCACCTGCACTGCGTGGTCTCGGGCATGGACCAGGCCGACCGGGGCATGGCGGCCCTCAAGGCAGCCATGTCGATGGCGCTCAACCGCCATGGCTGCCTGCAGAAGCGGCGCTGGACCGAGGGTGGCAGCATCAAGCACATCTTCGAGCCGGGCTATCTGGCCAATGCCATCCGCTACACCCTCGAGCGGCAGGGCGCCCCGATGTGCACCTTCGATGGAGCGGTTGAACACCTGGGGTAACAGCGCGTGAAAAGAGCCCCGAACGAACGATCAGCGAATCAAAAGAGCCCCGAACG
>CAWUNZ010000560.1:0-1722 GCA_963923445.1 uncultured bacterium | reverse complement strand
CCCAAAAGCCCTCCCCAGCAGCAGCAGGAACCACCCCAAGGTTGAGTTGCCGAGGCGGGTTATCCGAATCGCGCGCTCCACTGGGCCATGTCATCCAGCGACGCATTTCCTCCGCATAACAAAATCACCACTTTTTCTCCGGCCCGGAAGGAACCCGCCCTCCTCCGCGCCGCGGCCAAACAGCATGCCGCTGCGGGTTCGGCAAGGATTTTGGCCCTTTCCAGAACAAATTTCATCGCTGAGAAAGCCTCGGCGTCATCCACCACCACCACTTCCTCCACCAGGCTGCGCACATGGGCCAGCGTGAATTCGGAAACGCGAGGCGCGCCCAAGGTCCGCGCGATCGAGGTGATCGCGGGCATGTCGATCAATCCACCCGCAGCAATGCTTCGGGCCATCGCGTCCGCCCCTGCCGTTTCAACGCCGATCACCCGAATGTCGGGGCGCTGGCGCCTGAGGGCGGTTGCGACGCCACTGATAAGTCCACCACCGCCTATGCTGACAAACACGGTTGATACATCCGGCAGATCCTCAAGAATTTCCAAACCCACGGTCCCCTGCCCCGCCGCCACAAATGGATCGTCAAACGGATGAACCTCGGCCATGCCCAAATCGCGTAATCGCCTTCCTTCCGCAAACGCCGAGACAATGTCCGGGCAAAGAACAACCTCGGCCCCATAACCCCGGGTGGCCTCCAAATAATTTCGAGGCGTGGTTGCCGGCATGCAAATGGTTGCCTTCAACCCCAGCGATCGTGCGGCGTAGGCCAAACCTTGCGCGTGGTTGCCGCCACTCACGCCGACCACACCCTTGCGGCATTGTTCCGTCGAAAGGGTTAGCAATTTGTTGAGCGCGCCTCTCGGCTTGAATGATCCCGTCCGTTGCAGGCATTCCAGCTTCAGGTAGGCATCTACGCCCAGGTCCAAGCGAATCGATTCCGAACGCTGTAATGGCGTCCGGTGCAATTTGCCATTCAACCGATCTTTTGCTTCGAAAACTGAGGCAATATCTAAGATTGGTGTTTGGCCTGAAACAGTCATGAGCTGGAATCCGAAAACACAAGTTAAACAGCAGTAGACGGATGGTAACCTGTTCCGATGTTCCCCGCTAACCCTTGCATCGGCCCTCCGGATAACCGACCATTTATCACCTGCCGATCAATCAATCTTCCCGTTTTTAGGAATTGGCCATGATTTACCTCCTGGCATCATTAACTTTGATCCAAACACCCCCCAAACCGCTTCCCGGAGGAGTCATTCACGAGAAGGTCATGGTCCCGATGAGGGATGGCGTCAGGCTGTCAGTCCATATGTTCAAACCATCAGGGACAGGCCCATGGCCAGTACTGCTGGAGCAACGCTACGCCCCTGTGGATGGGGAATCATCCCGTCAAAGATATGCTCGCCTGGCCTCGGCTGGATTTGTCGTGGCGGCGGCAAATTTCCGCGGATCCCAACAATCGGAAGGGGTATGGGTCGGCTACCGCGCCTTGGCCTGGGGGGAACAAAAGGACGGGTACGACCTGGTGGAATGGCTCGCGACCCAGCCTTGGAGCACGGGCAAAATCGGCACTTTTGGAGGTTCACAAGCCGGATTTGCTCAAAATTTCCTCGCCGTCACCCGGCCGCCCCATCTTGTCGCCCAGCACATGACAGACACTGGCCTCAGCCTTTACCATGAGGGTTACCGGATTGGTGGGTGTGACCGCCCCGTTCGGTTCAA
>CAWUNZ010000559.1:0-1726 GCA_963923445.1 uncultured bacterium | reverse complement strand
CGAGTAAGCGGATCTGATTAAAATAAAAGGGGGGCCCGGGTCATTACCGGGCCCCTGCTTATTTTGGTGGAGCCGTCAAGGGATGGCGAAACTGGCCTCATTGCGCCCGGCCTTGACCTCGGCGGAAAAACCAGACGACTCCGGCCTTTGGTATTTCACCGGAATCTCGGAAGGCGCCGCCTTGGCGGCCTTGGTTCCCGGGGCGGTGGGTTCCGGCGGATTCGGGACGACAGCCACCTTGTAGCTGCCCACGGGAAGGGGATCCTTCGACTGGAAGGAACCGTCGGCGCCGATGTCGATCAAGGCCCCCGACCCCGACTTGCTCGAGATCATGCTGACTTTCGCCCCGGCGACGGGTTTGCCCTTGATGGTGACCTTTCCTGACAACGAACCCGTGGTGGAACCATCCCCGCAACCGGACAACAGCAGCGGCAGCAATGCCGCCCAACAAGCTTTCATGATGAATCTCCTTTTCCCGATAAGGGCGAATCAGTCCTGAGTGGCCGTGAGCCCGTCGTTGCGAACGCACAGCTTCTGAAAGTTGACAAAATCCATCGAATTGCTGACAAACCGGACCGAGGCGTCGCAGGTGAGCATGTTGATGCCGCCGCTGTGGAACGAGTTCAGGATGGTGCAGTATCCGTAGGGCACATTGGCACCGCCGCCCGCGGTCTGGCTGTTGGGGGCGTAGGCGACCGTGGTGAGGCCGTTGCCCCAGCGGTCACCGGTGAGCGCCGGATCGGAAAGCCGCTGGGTGAAGGTCGCGCCGCCGAACGGAGCGAAATACCCGTTCCGGTAGTCGTTGGTGCCGACGCGACCGGATTGTTCACCGATGAAAAAGGTGTTGGATGTGCCATCCAGGCAATCGGCCAGCCTTATATTTTCGTTGGGCAGCAACATGCCGGTCATTGCCAGCCAACCACCGTAGTTGCTGGTGACCCAGGCGCCCGTGGTTCTTCCTGCCGGATCGGGGTAAGCCCCCATCAGTCCTATGTAGCTTGGTATTTGCTGCGTGGATTGGAAGGTTGCCCACCCGGGTTTCACCGGCTTGTTGGTTTCAAGCGCCATGCTGGGGCAGTTGAAGGTTTTCAGGGTCAGATTGCTGAGCACGGGCGACGCCGGATCGGTGGTATCCGACTGGTTCACCAGCTTGAAGACGGATTCCTGCTCGATGAACGGGAGAATCAGGACGCGCCAGTTGGCCGCCGCCGCCGAAGGTCCCTGTCCCTTGGGGAAGTAACCGAAGGAACTCTCATAACTGTGGAGGGCCGTGCCCAGTTGCTTGAGGTTGTTGGAACAGCTCATGCGGTTGGCGGCTTCGCGAACCTTTTGAACCGCCGGAACGAGCAGGCCGATCAGCACGGCGATGATGGCGATAACGACGAGTAGCTCGATAAGCGTGAAAGCGTGGCGATGACGGACCATGAAAAAACCTCTCAGACAGGGTCATGAGAGACCCGACACCGGAGAGGTGAATGGATTACAAGAAACAATCACAAATGTGTCAACGGACAATCACAGAAATGAGAAGGCGCTTGTCGCGCCACTGGTGGTTCGGGCTCGGTTTTCGCGGTGAAGGGATGGCCGGTGTTGATTCAACAGCACGGCCCCGGGGAATGGCTACCCCGGAAGCGGCTGATGAACCACAGGGCGACCTGAATGAGGATTTACCGTATCGCCATGGGTTCCATTGGCAGCAGGTAGACCGGCCCGCCCTTGAGGGTGG
>CAWUNZ010000558.1:0-1736 GCA_963923445.1 uncultured bacterium | reverse complement strand
CTGCCCGACCTTGAAATCAACCCGGCCCTCAAGCCCGAGCGCCTGACCGACCGCGAGGGCCTGCGCGCGGCCATCGACAGGGTCGCCGCCCAGGCGGATCACGCCCTGCCCCGACTCGAGGCCCACCGGGCGCGCGCCCTGGCTCTCCTGGCGGGTCCGTCGGCCCGCAAGGCGTTCGACCTTGCCGACGAAAGCCCGGCCACCCGCGCCACCTACGGCCTGACCCGCTTCGGTCAGGCCTGCCTGCTCGCCCGCCGACTGGTGGAACGCGATGTGCCTTTTGTCCAGGTCAACTGGTCCGACCATGTCGAGGCCGAAGAGGACGCCGGTGATGGCGGCTGGGACCACCATTACCGCAATTTCACCCTGATGGCCGATCGCCATGCTCCTTGGTTGGACCGCGCCGTTTCGGCGCTGCTCGACGACCTCGCCGGCCGCGGCCTGCTTGAAACCACCCTGGTGATCGCCGTGGGTGAATTCGGCCGCACGCCGAAGATCAACGAGAAGGCCGGCCGGGACCATTGGCCACACTGCTACTGCGCCCTTCTGGCCGGTGGCGGAATCCGCGGCGGAATGGTGCTGGGTTCGAGCGACGCCACGGCGTCCCACCCCGTGGACCATCCTGCCACTCCCGCTGACCTGGCCGCCACCGTCCATGCCGCGCTGGGCCTTTCAAGCGAGACGCTCCAAAACCTTGGCATCGCCACCGGCGGCCGCGCCATGCACGAGCTTTTTTAGGAGCGGCCATGGTGCTTGTGCTGCTGTGCCTGGCATGCTCGCAGGAAGCCAAGGCGCTCACCACCGACGGTTCCTGGAAAGGGCACCTTCAGTGGTGGCCCGACGGGTCCAGACTCGTGTTCACCCGAATCCGGCAGGGCAAAATGGAAGTGGCGGTTGTGCCCGCCGGGGGCGGGGAGGTCGCGGCGCTGGTGAAACCGGCGCCCAACACTCCCCACTTCGACGCGCATCCGGCGCCGGATGGGTCGCGTGTCGCCTATGTCCATGACATTCTTCAAGGAACGGATGGCAAGTTGCATATCTACGCCTGCAAGGCCGATGGCACCGCCGCGGCCTCGATCATTCCCCACAAGGCCTTCGAGGAATCGCCCCGCTGGTCTCCCGACGGCAAAAAGTTGGCCTGGGTGAGCACCCGGGACGGAAACCAGGAGATCTATCTATCCCTTCCGGACGGGTCGGAAACCAAACGCCTCACCAACCACCCGGCGGCAGACCACCACCCGGCCTGGTCGCCCGATGGCCGCATGATCGCTTTTTCCAGCGGCAGGGCCGGAGGGGAGAGCGTGCACACCCTCGAGGTCGCCAGCGGTACCCTCAAGCGATTGGCTGGCGGCAAGGGGCTTGAGGCATGGCCCGCATGGTCTTCCGACGGCAAAAAGGTGGCGTTCGCGCGTCACCAGAACGGCAGCTTTGATATTGTCTCCGTTGAACTCGGCCAAAATCGCGAATCCACGATGGTGGCCGGCCCTGATCACGCGACTTTCCCCGCGTTTTCACCCGATGGCCGAAAACTGGCGTTTATCAGCGATCGCACGGGCTCAACCGAGGTGTACCTGCTACCCCTGTCCCCTTGATTTCCCGAGCCGATCCGTCACAATACGGTTTCACCACGAGCCGAAGTGGCGGAATGGCAGACGCGCCAGCTTGAGGGGCTGGTATCCGTAAGGATGTGCAGGTTCAAGTCCTGTCTTCGGCACTCCCGATCAACCGTCACAACC
>CAWUNZ010000557.1:0-1737 GCA_963923445.1 uncultured bacterium | reverse complement strand
CATGTTCTCCCTTTTCGCAGCGTTTGGCTTGTGCTTGGCCGGCGACCCGGCGTTGGTTCTCAGGCCCGACCGGGTGTTCGACGGGCTGGGCGCCGCGCATTCCGGCTGGATTGTCGTGGTGGAAGGCGAAACCATCGTCGCCGCCGGGCCACCGGACATGGTGAAGGTGCCCGCGGGGGCCCGGGAAATGGCCATGCCGGGCTGCACCCTGCTGCCGGGCCTGATCGACGCCCACACGCACCTGCTGCTTTTTCCTTACAGCGAAAGCACCTGGGACGACCAGGTATCGCGCCTGCCCATGGCTGAGCGGGTCTGCCGGGCCGCTGTGCACGCCCGGCTCAACCTCATGTCCGGGTTCACCACCATCCGCGACATGGGCACCGAAGGCGCCGACTTGGCCGATGTGGGCGTGAAGTCGGCGATCGCGAAGAAGGTCATCCCCGGACCCGAGATGTTGGTGACCACGCGCGCCATCGTGGCGACCGGTTCGTACGCGCCACGGTCGTTCGCTCCGGAATGGCGGATTCGGCAGGGTGCCGAGGAGGCTGATGGCGACAGGCTTCGCGAGGTGGTGCGCCGGCAGATCCGCGCCGGTGCCGATTGGATCAAGGTCTATGCCGACACGCCCCACGGCCCGGGCGAGGCGTACAGGCCGGCGTTCAGCCAGGCGGAACTGGAATTGATCGTTTCCACGGCGCGCGACGCGGGAGTGTTGGTGGCGGCGCACGCGCAGTCGCGCGAGGGGATGCGGCGCGCCGCTTTGGCCGGGGTGGCCACCATCGAGCATGGCGACGCGGGTGACATCGAGGTTTTCAGGCTGATGGCGGAAAAGAAGATCGGCTATTGTCCGACCCTCGCCATGTCCGAGGCCTACGCGCGGTACGCGGGCTGGAAGCAGGGAACGCCCGCGCCGCGCGACATCGTGCTCAAGAGGGACAGCTTCAAGGCGGCGCTGGAATCGGGCGTGACCATCGTCAACGGCAGCGACATGGGAGTGTTTCCGCATGGCGAGGGCGCTCGCGAGCTGGAACTGCTGGTGGCCCACGGCATGGGCCCCGCCAAGGCGCTGGAGGCGGCGACGGCATCGGCGGCCCGGATGCTGAGGCTGGAAGACCGCGTGGGCCGGGTGCGCCCGGGCCTGCGCGCCAACCTGGTGGCGGTGGCGGGGAACCCGCTGGAAGACATCAAGGCCATCCGAAATGTGCGGTATGTGCTGGTTGGCGGGACGGTTGTTCGCCGGCCGGACTGACTCAGGAAAGGGGGACGCGACCCTCGGCCGGCGCCTTGTTGTTGACGAAGTCGCACAACGGCTGGGGTGAGCCGGGCTGGTTCATCATCTCGGCGAGCGTGGTTTCCTTGAAGGTTTTTTCCAATTGGGCAAGCACATTGTCGAGCTTGCGGTGCAGGGGGCAGAGATTCGTGAGGTGGGCCCCCAGGTCCAACGGGCAGGTGGTGATCCTGTGGATCGGGTCCACGGCGTCAACCACATCCCAGATGGTGATTTCCGCCGCCGGCTTGCGCAGCATGAACCCACCCCCCGGCCCGCGCTGTCCCCTGAGCAGCCCGGAATCGACCAAATGCTTGAGGACCTTCGACAGGTAGGAAGCCGGAATCTTGGCCACCTCGGCGATGCGGGGGGCGGGGCAGAATTGTTGCTCGGGGTGGTTTGCCAGGCAGGCCATGGCCCGCAGCGCGTATTCAACCGTTTGGGAAAACATCCGCTGGCTCCGGAGGGGA
>CAWUNZ010000556.1:0-1738 GCA_963923445.1 uncultured bacterium | reverse complement strand
TAGTGTCGTCGGTGGCGATGCCCGAGGGGACAATGAAACCGGCGCGGCCATGCGCTCCAACAATTTGCCGGTTCCGTTCCGCGAACAGGGCGTAGGTGTTGACATCGCCCCGGCCGCACAGGGGGAAAAAGCCCGATGTGCGCGCGAACTGGCTTTCCACCTCCGCCGCCCGCCTTGCCTCCAGAAACGCGCCGTGGGCCTTGGGGTCGGTGGTGGCCAACTCCTCAATGAGCTTTTTGCGCACCGCGGCGTTGCGCGCCTCGGCGATTTTCGGGTAGCCCGCGGCGGCGAAATACTCCTGCTCCTGCAGCTTGATCCTTTCCCATGGCGGGTTGCCCAGCACGCAGTCGAAACCGCCGGTGCCCTCGGCGCCAAACACCGTGGGAAACGCCACCGGAAAGTGGAAGAACCGGTACACCCCCGCCAGGCGCCGCACCTCGGCATAGTGCGCCGGGGAGATGTCGTACGGGTTCCTTTCCACCCGGCGCAGCACCCCGGTGGTGATGCCGCCGGTCTCGCTGGCCACCTTCCGTTGCGCGAACGCCGCGCACCACAGGTCGAGCGGTAGCGCTGTCTGCCGGTAGGTGGCCTCCTTTTCCAGGTCGTCGAACTCGCGGTCCTTGGCCAGAATGTCGGCCACCGTCTCCTCGGGCGCCTGCTCCAGCGCGCGCACCCGGGCCAGGTAGTCGGCAACGGCCTCGGCGCCGGGCAGGCCGGTGAACAGGTCGCCCTGGGCGTTGCGTTCCTCCTTGTTCTGCTTTTTCAATGCCGTGGCGATTTTCTTGTCGTCGCCCTCGATGGCGGCGAACGCCTCGTCGGGAATGCCGTCTTTCAACAGGTCGGCCCGGGCGCCCATGAGGCTGTTGCCGTTGCGGATATGGTGGCGCAGAAAGCCCAGAGGCCGGCCGGGCGACAACGCCTCGAGCCACAGGGCGAACTGGCACAATTCCACCGCCATGGGGTTGAGATCCACCCCGTAGACGCAGCGGCTGATGACTTCGCGCAGCGCCTCGCGCACCTCGGGGGGAGACGGTTCGTGGTCGAGCGCGCGCACCCGGGCCAGGCGCAGGCCCAGCCTTCTGGCCGCGGCCACCAGAAAGTGCCCCGAGCCGCAGGCGGGGTCGCAGACCCTGAGCGCCAACAGGGCGTTGGCGCGCGCCACGGGGTGAGGCCCGGCGCGCTCAAGCGCCGCGTCCATCACCGGGTCGAGCGCGCTGTCGAGCACCGCCTGCACCAGGCTGTCGGGCGTGTAGTAGCTGCCGGTGGTCTTGCGTTCGTTGCCGGCGGTGGAGGGGGTGTCGAACCGGGGCGGATCCCAGGAGATGACCGGCTCGATTTCGAGCAGCCTTTCATACACCGAGCCGATCTCCTCGGCGCCCAGTTGCGACAGGTCCACGGTGCGGCGTTGGCCGGTGGCGTCGGTGGTGGTGACCAGCGCGCGGATGGCGGCCAGGTAATCGGCGTTGGGCAGCGGCGCGTCGTTGAGGTCGGGCGTCTGCTCCGGCCGGAACAGGGACCCGAGCGGGATCAGGGCGAGCGCGGAGTGGGGATGCGGGTTGCCTTCAGCGTCGTTGATTGCGACCCACTCACTCCGGCGCGTCGCGCCCGCGTTCGGGGCTCTTTTTTCATTTATATTTTCATCGACCCTGTCAACGGGACGCGTCGCGCCTGCGTTCGGGGCTCTTTTTTCTTTTTGATATTCGGAATTGCCCAGAAGCCCGAGCACCACGCGGGTGCT
>CAWUNZ010000555.1:0-1739 GCA_963923445.1 uncultured bacterium | reverse complement strand
CTTGACTACATCCGATCGAAGGAATGGCCTCAGGCCACCAGCATTCTCCAGTCGCTCATCGACTCCCGCGAGGATGTGTTCATCCGAATGACGCCCGAGTTATCGAAGCTGATGACGGAGGCCGTTCCGGGAATAAAGGCGGGCAGCCTGGACATGAGCGTGAGGTCCTTGGCCAACTCCCTGGTCGCTCGCCTGCCCAAGGAGGCGCTCGAGCTTTACCAGACGGCCCAGGAACCCAAGGCCCGCGGATTGCTCAAGGAAGCCCGGGAGAACGGCAACCTTGAGCTGTTGGCGAAAATCATGCGGAGTTTCCTGCATACCCCCGCCGGACGCGAGGCAGCCATTTCTTTGGGCACTTATTACCTCGACCGGGGAAACGACCTCGCGGCGAGCCTTTGCTTCGACAAGCTCATTCAAGCGGATCCGGATGACAATTTCGGCATGACCAGCCCGACCCTGCTGAAGGCCGCCGTCGCCATGCGCCGCTCAGGCGATCTGGCGGGCGAGCAGGTGGCATGGCAAAGGCTATCCAAGCGCGGAACGCAAAAAATCGCCTTGGCAGCGGGAGAATCCCGAAGTCCAGATGAATGGAAGGCCGCGGTGACGAAGGCCTCACCCGCCCGGGATTCGGGTGTTCAGGATTGGGCCCTGGTGGGTGGAAACACCAGGCGATCGGCGCAATCGATGGGGGGAACCCCGTTTCTGGAACCACGCTGGCCAGCTGAACCAACCCAACTGGAGCGACGGTTCGTTCCGGTTCAACAAAGGGAATCGATCGCCCTGCCCGGGGAGATGGTCGTCAACAGCACCCGGTACCTTGAAAACGCCGAAAGCTACCTGGTCAACGACCGCCATCAGGCGCCCATTCCAGCCAGCCAACCCCTCGCCATTACCGTCGGCGACGAGAATTCCCGCACATCCATGCTCGTTTACCGGAGTCATGGCGGAATACTCGCCCGGAATTTGAAGTCGGGTGCCGTGTTGTGGGCCAACCCGATCGACTGGACCATCGACCGCATGGGCTTGGGAAGTCTCCTGAGCAAGGGCACCCAAAAAACAACCCTTCAAAACTGGCTCACGCAGTATGTGGATGGCCGAACCCAACCCGAGGTCCTTTTCTCGAATTCCGTGGTGGGGACTCTGTCGAGCGACTCCAGGCGTGTCTTCACGGTGGTGGATTTCGAGGTGCCTCCCCCCTTCCAGCAAATGGGGATCAACAATTTCGACGGCGGAATGGGCAACGCGAACTTCGGTCCGGAAATCAATGACGCGCTCATGTACAACCGGACCGAGGCTTACAGCCTGACCTCAGGCAAACTTTTATGGATCGCGGGCGGCAGGGGCGCCCCGGCCGGAGAGTTGGCCGACTCCCATTTCCTCGGCCCTCCCCTGCCCATCGGAGATCGTCTTTATCAACTCAATGAAAAGCAGCAGGAACTCCGATTGGCGATCCTCGATCCGGCCACGGGCGGCCTGATCAGCCTCCAGCGGCTCTGCACCACCCGCAACCGGCTTCAGGCCGACGCGGGTCGAAGAATGAACGCGGCCCACTTGGCGTACGCGGATGGAATCCTGGTTTGTCCAACCAACGCGGGCGTGGTGCTTGGCATCGAACTTCTCGGCAACAGCTTCGTTTGGGCCTACCCTTACTCCGCTGGTTCGGAGAACGCCAACGGGGATGAGCAGAGCGCCCAGCAAGGTTTACCTCCCGGCCAAATGGTGCTCCCCAACGGCCGGGT
>CAWUNZ010000554.1:0-1740 GCA_963923445.1 uncultured bacterium | reverse complement strand
GTGTTCCGCATGGACAGCGGCGAGTCCGTGGTGGTGAATGCCTTGGGTGGCGATGGCCTTCATACTCATGTCCGTCTGGAACTTGGCCAGAAAACAATTCCTGGGAAATACAAGATCAAGGTCATTGCCACGGATCTCGGGACAAAATCCTCCGCCACCAAGGAAACAGACCTCGAAGTGCTGCCCCCCGCGTTCGCGATCGTTCGCGTCTCCTCGGGCGTGGATCAGGGCATTTCTTCCACTGGTTCGGTTTTCGGTCTTGGCCAAGCTCTTTATCTTGGCTTCGCCGTGGTTGGCTTCGAGAACGACGCCGCAACCAAACACCCCAAGTTGCGTTTCGAGATGAAGGTGAAGCAGAACGGCAGCGTCGTGAGCACCGCCACTCAGGTGGGTGAGGTGAATGCCAGCCAGCAGGAAAAAGTACCCGCCGGCTCCACCATGATCCCCGGACGCTTCCTGCTTCCGCTCAGCAAGGCTGGAGTCTACACCGTTGAAGTGACCGCCACCGATCTGGTGAACCAAAAGGTCGCGGGTCCTGTTTCCTTCCAATTTCATGTGGTGAGCCCCACCAAGTGACTCCCCGGGGACCTGTTCAGGTTTCCGAAGCCCTTTAAGGAGAACTCCCATGCGGACTTGGTGGCGCGGTCTGTTGCTGACGGGGTTGACGGCCTCGGCAATTGCCCTGACGGGTTGCGGCGAAAAGCCCAAGCCCCGTGTTGGTGGCGACAAGAAGCAGGGCCAGGCTGAAAATGGCAAGCCCGGCGAAGGCGCCCCGGCCGCCGTTGTGGTTTCCGGGCCTGTGGCCAAGGTTGCCAGCGCCAAGGGCACCATCCTTGTCCGTCCCGAATCAGCCGACGGCAAGCTCGATCAGATGGCCGCTGATTCCCACATCAACGATTACAAGGTCGTCGATGCGGAAACCTTGCTCGAACCCGGACAAACTGTTCTCTCGTTCCACGAGGGTGTGGTTCATTCGAGCAACGGCAAAGTGTCCGCCACCCTGCGCTCCGATCTGTCGGGCAGGAATCCTCTTCCCGTCCTGGAATCAGCGATCAAGACCCGCGCCGCGACCCCGGGCGCGGATTTCGAGTTCAAGATCGATCGCGGCCGGATTGATTTGGTGAACACCGCCAAGGAAGGAAAGGTCACTGTCCGCGTTCACGGGCCGTTTTCAAGCGCTGAATTGGTTCTGGCCACTCCCGGAACCCGCGTTGTGGTCGAAGTTTATGGCCGATGGATGCCCGGAACCCAGTTCACGGTCCAACCTGCGGGCACTGTGTACACACCCGAAAATTCTCCCCTGATGCGCCTTCTCATCCTTGTTCTCAAGGGTGAGGCCGAGATCAATCACCCGCGTAACAGCTTCCGATTGAAGGCTCCTCCCGGCAACGCCCAGATTCAAGCGCAATCCAGGGGCGATTCGGTTGTGGTTCCCGAGCATCTTGACGCCATCCCTGATTGGGTGAATGAGAACCCGAAGGATCCCGAGGTTGCCAAGCACAAGCCCGCCATCGATAAGCTTGTGTCTCTCTTGGCCAAGGAAGGCGACGCCGAAAAGGTGTTCGAGGATTTCGGCAAAAGCAAGGATCCCGTGGAAAGGCTTGTCGCCATCTATGGAATGGCGGCCCTTGACGAACTTGAAAAGATGTTCATTCTGATCCGTTCGACCCGTACCCCCGAGGTGGTGGATGAGGGCATCATCGCCCTCAGGCATTTCCTTGGCCGCGGCCCTGCAATGGA
>CAWUNZ010000553.1:0-1742 GCA_963923445.1 uncultured bacterium | reverse complement strand
GTTCAATCAACGCCTGCGGATCCATGGACCTGCCACCCCATTTCTCATGGTTCTGTGGGCGCCATAACCACGGGGGCCGTGCAAGTCCATGCGAATCGGATGGAACGCCGGAAACACGAAGTTGACCGGAAAGGTTTCGAGAGCTAGGTTTTTGTCTTCTTCATTTCCAAACAAAGGACTTATTTATGAAATCATCAGAACAGGACCGTGACGGGTTCACCCTGATCGAACTTCTCGTGGTCATCGCCATCATCGCGGTCCTCATCGGCCTGCTCGTTCCCGCGGTGCAGAAGGTTCGGGAAGCGGCCAACCGCATGTCCTGCAGCAACAATCTCAAACAGTTGGGGCTTGCCGTCAGCGGGGTGAACGACAGCTTTGGAAGAATTCCGCCCGCTTGGGGCACCGGCAATGGCACCGGCACCGGCCTTTGGTGCCTGATGCCCTTCATCGAGCAGGATGCCCCGTTCAAGGCGACCAACACGAATGTCAACAACACATTTCCAGACGTAGGTGGCAACAGGTACGGCAGCAACTGCGTCGTGAAGACATTCCTGTGCCCTTCCGATGCGAGCGGGCCGGACAACGGCCTCTGGGCGCGCGGTGGCACGACCAACGAGGTGGGCAACTGGGGGTTCAGCAACTATGGCATGAACTTCCAGGTGTTTGGAAATCCCGACGCCGGAGACAACGCCGCCGCCAACATGCAGGGGGCCAGCCAGCTTCAAACCATCTCCGATGGCACCTCAAACACGATGCTATTCGCCGAGAAATACAGGCGCTGCGGTTCCAACGGCAGCCTTTACGGACATGGTTCGTGGAATGTGCCCTGGATGAGCCTGTTCGCCTATGGAAACCGGGCCGGAACAACGGCCTACGCCTCGAACTCAAACCCCGCGGGCAGCGTGGGCGCGGCCTCGAAGTTCCTTGTCCAGCCCAACCCCTATGCCACCGCCTGCAATCCGAGCGTGCCTTCAAGCCCGCACAGCGGCGTCATTCAGGTGGGACTCGCCGACGGCAGCGTCAAGGGCCTCAGTTCAGGGATTGCAGGGGCCACATGGTGGGGACTTTGCACCACCAACGGTGGCGAAGCCCTGGGTGACTACTGATCGCCCATCAACTCGGGCCTTTGGGGAGCGTGTACATGATCCGTTTCGCGGGATTGGGGTTGATTTTGGTCATGGCCACCGGTTGCTCGGCGCCATCGGGCGACCTCTCCGGGTCGGTTTCGTTCAAGGGGCAACCCCTGCCGTCCGGACGCATCAGCTTCCTTTGCGACGGTGGCGAAAAACCCGTCCTGACATCGGATATCAAAGACGGGAAATATGCGATCCAGAAGGCCCCCGGGGGCTCGGCGAAGGTGATCGTTCAAACCTTCAAGCAGACCACCGTCAGGGTTCCCAACCAACCTGGAAACCTCGCGCCTATCGGCGATGAGCAACCCAAGCCAAGTGGCGGAAAATATGTCGCCATTCCTGAACGGTATTCCAAGGATGCCACCTCGGGGCTTTCCGTGACGATCAAGGGCGGTGCCCAGACGGAAAACTTCGAACTCAAGCCCTGACGGCGCTCGACTTCAACAACAAAAGGGGAGCTGACAACGCGAGTCGTCGGATTCGTCCCATTCGCGGCTGCTTGAGCCGAGCGGCGTCAGCCGGGCCCGTTCTCAAATCAATCCTTCTTCCGAACCAGCACGGCCTGCACCGTCTGGTCGGAACCGGCCCGGTCGAAGTTCGCCGGGCGCT
>CAWUNZ010000552.1:0-1745 GCA_963923445.1 uncultured bacterium | reverse complement strand
GCCAGCGGAATTGGTCGCCATGGTCGAAGCCGCGGGACATTTCCCCATGCAGCGGGCCGGCAAGCATGACATGCGACCCGACGCAGGCGCGGAGATGGCCCTTACCCCGAGCGAGAACATGAACCTTGCCGGATCCGATTTGAAAAGCGGGCGTGGAGAGCGTGCGGCCGGCGCGCGGGTAGGAAAGTCCCCCGGGTTCCCCTTGTGTTCCAGGAGAGTCGGCGGGAGCAGGCCAGAAACCGTCCCTGCGGGCGGCGGCGACGAGGTTCACCGAGATGCCGCCATCAGGTCCGGGAGCGATGGCGCCCACCGGCACCGGCCCGGTGCCAAAGCGCGGGCCGTCTGGCAGCCAGGCGCCCTCTGGAAGGTCGGAATAATCAACCAGAACACGGACCGGGGGGGACTGCTGAGGAAAACCATCCACCCTTGGTCCCGGACCAACGGGTGCCACGGCCTTAGCCGCACCGGGCTGCACCGGGGAACTGGCGGCCAATTTTTCCAGAAGATTAGCCAAGGCAATGCTGGTCTCCTTGGCCCTGTCCTTACGGAGTTGCGCCAATTTCTGGCCCAAGGCCGTCTCCTGCATCAGGGTGTCGAAACGCGCCTGCCTGTAATGGGAACTTTCCAGGATTCCGTAAAGGGCGTAATAGTCGCGGGCGGAAATCGCATCGAACTTGTGGTCGTGACAGCGGGCACAGGCGATCGTGAGGCCAAGGAACGCTTTTCCCAAGACATCGATCCGGTTGTCGATCCTGTCAGCCTCGTCCTGCCGAACATCCACCGGGCTGTGGACCTCTTCTCCCAGGAAGAAAAAGCCCGTTCCCAAAACCGATTCGTCGAATCCTCCCGTGGTATTGCGCCTTGGTTCGGGAAGGAGGTCGCCGGCGACATGCTCATGAAGGAACTGGTTGTAGGGCACATCGGCATCGAGCGCCCTGATCACATAATCACGGTATTGCCAGGCGTTGGGGATTTGAAAATCAAACTCGTGTCCACGGGTCTCGGCGTAACGGACCAGGTCGAGCCAATGGCGGGCCCAGTGCTCCGCGAACCGGGGTGAGGCGAGAAGCCTGTCAACCTGTTTCGCCAAGGCTCCGGGCGATGTGTCGGCCACGAAAGCTTCTGTTTCGGCCGGCGTGGGCGGAAGGCCGGTCAGGTCGAAACTCAGGCGCCGCAGCAGAGACCTTTTGTCGGCGGAGGACGCGGCCTTCACGCCGGATTCTTCGCGGGCGCGTGCCAGCAAGTGGTCGATGGCGGAGGCCTTCCCATCCGGAATGGCCGGCTTCTTGAGCGGGGCCCAAGCCCAGTGGCGAGCCTTGCGGGCGGCGATGTCGAATGAATCGTCCTTCCTGGTCACGGATTCACGACTTCCCGCCGGCCATGGCGCCCCACCTGCAACCCATGCCTTGATGTCAGCGATGGCTTTGGCGGGCAATTTACCCTTGGGGGGCATTTGGAGATCGGGGTCGAGATACTCGATGGCTGTCACCAGACGGCTTTTGGCGGGGTCGCCCGGCACTATCGCTGGACCATTGTCACCACCCGCGAGGAGTGACTTCCGGTTGTCGAGGCGGAGTCCGCCTTTGACCTTGGCCCCGTCTCCCAGCCCATGGCACTTGCCGCAATGTTCCACCAAGACCGGCCGTATCCGGTTTTCGAAAAAGGCATCGTCAACTGCCTGGGAAGGAGCGGCTAGCAGGCCGGCAAGTATCAAAAACATGAAAAGGCTCCGAGTGGGCTGGAGC
>CAWUNZ010000551.1:0-1752 GCA_963923445.1 uncultured bacterium | reverse complement strand
CGAGGGCCCCCACCATCACGCGCAACATCAGCGATGAAAGCATTCGATTTTTCTCGATCCATGCCATGATCAATCCTCCTCCTCAACTGTCCGATCCGACCCGTGGTGGGACTCGTGCCGGAAGAACTGTTCTCCCAAATCGTGTTGGCCGATCAGGTCGACCGAAACGCTCCGCGGGCCTCCCCTTTCCCGGGGAAGTCCTTCAAAAACCATTCTCTGGATCGCCCCCGTCTCTTGCTGGAACCACAGGTCGACACGGGTTGGCCCGCGCCCCGCCCGATCTTTTTTGTCAGCGCGCAGCAAGCCAAGTTCCCCGCTTTTCACCGGCGGCAGGGTGAGATCGTAGGCTTGCCTCAATTCAGCCAGATCCGACTTGGGATTCACAAAGGGAATGCCATGGACATGCCCGGGCAATGGCCACCGGAACCTCAGGGGATCGGCGCTCACCCGCACGGTTCCATCCGGCGGCACCGACCAGTTGCGGTCCCCATCGCTGCCGGTGACATATTTGCGTCCATCGGGAAAGGAGCGGATCAGCACAAAGCTGCCTGGCTGGCGCACATGCAGAACAGCGCCCCCAATGGGAGGTTGGCGAAGGTCCCGACGCGGTTGGCCGGGGTCGAGGTCGGTGATGACATAAGTGAGGTCGCGTTGGGAGGCTGAAGCCTCCATGAGGCGCTCAAGCGTGGAGGCGGCGTCCAACCTGCCGGCGGCAGGCCAAAGCATGGCCAACGCCCCCACGGCCATGGATGCGGCAAGGACCCAAGCCAGCCCCCATCGTCCACCAGGGGATTGCGCCGCTTCAGCTTCAGGTTCCCGAACCAATTCGGGAAACGGCTTCCTCAGCAGATGCGACAACCGGTCATGCAGCATGGAAACCTGCGCGAACTGTCGCGCGGCCTCCGGATCGGCGGCAAGCCGAAGGCCCAATTCCTTCTCCTCGGCTTCCGAAAGGAGGCCGTCGAGATGGCGGTGAAACAATGCCTCCAGTTCCGCGTTCATGCGGGCACCCCGTTCGCGGCCTTGCCCGAAACACAGTCTCGAAGGCGATCCCTCACCCGCTGAAGAGCCTTGGCCACGGTGTTGGGTTCCACGCCAAGCAGCGTGGCGATTCCAGCAGGCTTGAGGTCGCGCCCGTAGCGCATGGCGCACAAATCGCGCGACTTGTCGTCGAGTTCCTCCAGGCACTCCTCCAAGTGACCAAGCCGCGCGTTTTCTCCCTCAACCTCGGCAAATGCCACCGCCAAGGCATCCAGGGCGGCGGTGTCGAACACCAGCCTGTCACGCCCTTTTCGACGCATCAGAATGCGGGCCTGATTGCGGGCCACCCCAATGGCCCATGGAATGAACGGTTGCGACGGATCGTAACGGCCGAACGACTCGAGCACCGCGACCGCGGTTTCCTGAAGAACATCGTCACGGTCCTGAAAATCACGGGTGATGGAAGCGACAAAAGCCGAAACGGCTGGCTGGGCCAAGGCCCACATCCGCGCCGCCTGCCGGGTTTGCTCGTTCATCGCCAGTTCTCCCCTGCCATTTCATTAGCCGGGGAAGAAAAATCATGACCAAAAAAAATCAGGACTTGGGCAAAAACGGAATCGGCTTCAGTTCCACCTTCTTGACCGACTGGAGGTAATCGAGCACCTTTTCCGAGTCCTTGCCGCCGACCTGCGCGTGAAAATGCAGGGAAAAGCCGTGCGGACCCTTGGCGTCGATCAACGCGGGTTGAAGCGTCAGAAAGCCCTTCACGGC
>CAWUNZ010000550.1:0-1753 GCA_963923445.1 uncultured bacterium | reverse complement strand
CAAAGTCGTTCACCACCAGATCGGTGAACCCCATCTGCCGGTACATCGCGTAACTGAGCCTGCCACGCAAAAATGGCGACGGCCAGGTGACCACCGGCTTGCCCAAGGCCAGCGCCTCGTAAGTGGTGTTGCCGCCGCCGAAATGGAGCGGGTCGAGCATGATGTCGCAGCAGGCGTTGAGCCGGAGGAAGGCGTCGCGCGCGCAGCGGGGCACCCACGCCACCCGCTCCGCCAACGCCCCCAGGGTGCGCGCCAACCTTGCCTTCAGCAGCCGGCCCCAATGCGGATTGGTTCCCTCCAGAAGAACCAGATGGCTGCCGGGCGTTTCCGCCAAAATGCGCCCCAGCACCGGGTCGAAGTCGGGATGGAACTTGAACAGCGACTGCGGGCACCCGAACAGCAGTCCCGCTTCCGGCAGGCCGAACTCGGACCTTCGCGCCTGCTTCGGCGCGATGGGCCTCTCGTACCAGGTGGCCAACCGGGGCAGGCGGTGCAACCGCTCGGTGTAAGCCTTCTCGTTGCCGGGCGGGTCGAGATCGTGGCTGGAAAGGAACAGGTCGATGGTCTTTAGTCCCGAGGTGTCGGGGTGCCCCCAGGTGGCCACCTGCACCGGCGCCAGCCTGCTGTGCGCCATGGTGAAGGTGAACGGATCCATCCCCAATTCGGGATAAAAAAGGATGTCGAGTTCCTCGCGCGCCACCGCGGCCAACGCGGCAGGCACCGGCGGCGTCAGCGGCACCACGCGGTCGGCGGCGCGGGCGATCTCCTGGGCGAAGGGGTCGGCCACCCCTTCCACCATGAAAAGCACCACCTCGAACCGCTTGCGGTCGATCCGCGACAGCAGGCCCTTGTTGAGCTGGCCGATGGTGTGGGCGCGAAGATATTTCGACAGAACACCGAGGCGGAGCCTGTCGCGGCCCTGCGGCCGGGCCAAGCCGGGCCGGTGCGCACGCGGGCCATCGCACAGGGCGGCGGCGCGTTCCATCAGCGGCCTGTCGTCGCGGCCATGGTAAGCCAGGAAAAAATGATTGGGCACCACCTGCGCCGTGGGGTCGAGTCGTTCGCCGCGATCGAGAATCGCCCTTGTCTCGATATCAAACCGCTCGCGCGCCTCGTCGATGGCGCGGATGGAATCGCACACCACCGGCATGACGGTCGCTGACAGCACCTTCAGCCGCGTGTCGGGGCGCAGGGCCACCGCCTCGCGCGCCTTGGCCCGGGCCTCGTCCACGCGCCCCTGCTCGGCCAGCAGGCTGGCCAGGTTGGCGCGCGAGTCGGCGTCGCGGGGTTCCAGCCGGGCCGCCTCCAGATAGGCGGACTCGGCCTCGGCGTCGTGGCCCAGTTGCCGGTGGCAGAAACCGATGTCGAGCTGGATTTGAAACTGCCCCGGCGCCAACGCGGCGGCCTTGCGCAGCACCGGCAACGCCTCCGCGGCGCGCCCCAATTCGCGCAGCGCGTCGCCCAGGCCGCGGTGGGCCTCGGCCGATTCGGGACTCAACCGGGCGGCGTTCCCATAAGCCGCGGCGGCCTGCTCGGCCCTGCCGCACTGCCGCCAGAAATGCCCCAAGGCCAGGTGCAAGTCACCATCCTCGGGAGCCAGCGCCACGGCGGTGAGGTGGGCGCGTTCGGCGTCTTCCAATCGGCCCAGGCGCCGGAGCACATTGGCCAGGTTGTTCCACCCGCCGGCGTTTGCGGGCCGCATGGCCACCGCCCGCCTGAGCGCCTGCTCGGCCTCGGCGTTGCGCCCCTGCCG
>CAWUNZ010000549.1:0-1756 GCA_963923445.1 uncultured bacterium | reverse complement strand
TGGCGCTCAACCTGGTCGGTGATGACGATTCCCTCACCCATTCCGACCAACTGCTGGGAACCATGGATTACATGGCGCCTGAGCAGGCGTTTGATTCCGGACAGGCCGATAGTCGCAGCGATATCTACAGCTTGGGATGCACGCTTTACAAGCTGCTGGTTGGCAAGGCCCCTTTCGTGGGTGGCGATTATCAGAATGTGCTGCGCAAGGCTTTGGCCCATGCCTCAAGGCCCATGCCCGACCCGCGCGCCTCTCGCCCCGATATGCCAGAGGCCTTGGCCGCGCTGGTCCGGCGGATGTGCGCCAAGGAACCTACCGAGAGGCCCGAGTCCGCAGGGAAAATTGCCCGAGCATTGGCTGATTGGGCGATGAAATCTGATTTGGCGGAACTTCCTTCCTTGGCAAAAGGCCCAGACAAAAGGCCACAATCTCCAAACACAATTGCCGCATCATGGCTTTTGCTTGCGGCAATTTTCGTTTCAGTCACGGCCGCCGCCCTGTTCATTCCCAGCACCTCACCCCATAAGGGACATGGCCTGAAAGTCACCACCATTCTTCAAAACGGGGATTTTGAGGAGCGGTTGGTCGGGTGGGCACCGCAGGCGCCAAACCGAGCTGAAAAACTTGGCCTGTTTCAACCATCGATGGAAAAGGCTTTCAGAGGTACCGCATCCGCAAAAGCAGAAGCAGTTTCCGATTTTTCAAAAACAGGTTACGCATGGATTTCAGCACCATTTTCATTGGAGCAGAATAGGCGGTATGTGCTGAGCGCTTCGTTTGAAGCATCGGAAATGAAATCCGGCACGCTGGCAGTGGACTTGGCGGAGGCTGCCGGCCCTTTTCGCATCAATTCGCGCCCAGGATACGAGGGTTGGCAACACCTTTGGGCTGAATTCAAGGGCTGGGATGGTAGCGCGAATGTACGGCTGATCCACGACTGCGATGGCACAAAAGGGGAGTGCGGCTACATCGACGCCGTTGCCGTGATACCTCTTGAGGATTTCCGTCCCAACCCATCAATTTTATCGATTCCAGCAAATGCCCAGCCAGAACAAGGTTCCATCAGTATCTTGCAACCCGGTCCGAAGGGCAGCCCGATGATTTGCCTTCATGTTTCCGAAAAAGAAAATCGCATTATGGCGATTGACATGGATGGCGATGCCGTCATGAACCAAATTCGTGGTGATGCGATCGAGATACATTCGGGAACGGATAAACTCAGGTCAAACGCGGCCCAGGCAGCTTCGTTCCACCCGCATGGAACGCATGCGGCAATGATCCTGCATAACGGACAGGTTGTCATTCGAGAGGTGGCCAGCAATAAGTCACACCATGAATTAGCCATTCCGGGAAAAGGGTCCTGCCTGGCATGGTCACCGGATGGATCAAAATTGGTGGTCGTCAATGCCACCGGCAACGGAAGGATGTTCGGATTCCCTGATTTAAAGCCGCTTGTTTCGTTTGGTTCCTCAGGCCACCGGCCAACCGGACTTGCATGGTCTCCCGATGGCAAAAGCCTTGCCGTGGCAGCGGGAAGCCACCTTCACATTTTAGACCCTGAATCAGGTGAAATCCGCGCGCAAAACACCCGACCGGAGTTGGTATTCACCTGCCTGGCTTGGGCCTATGACAACATGCGATTATTCGCAGGGACTGTGGATGGAAAAATAACCGTTTGGAACATGAAATTGGAATCGCCGCTGGAAACAGTCTCCGCCCATAACGGACGGGTGAATTGCTTGGCGGTTTCGGCCGA
>CAWUNZ010000548.1:0-1764 GCA_963923445.1 uncultured bacterium | reverse complement strand
GCCGTGCAGAACCACCTCCTCGCCCAAGGCCGCCGGCACAATGTCGAACAGGCCTTTAAAAGGCTTGAAAACCATGCGGTCCACTGCTTCCCTTAGCGGGCGGAAGAACAAGTCCTCGCCCAGAAGTGAAACCCCGCCACCGATCACGAAACGGCGGGGGCAAACCAGCGCCGTCGTCTGGCAAATGCCCCATGCCAAGGCGTCAACCGCTTCGGTGATGGTTTCCCGCGCCAATGCATCATCGGCACGCGCCGCGATGGCGATTTCCTGCACGGTGGGCGCGGCCTTGGTCACGATGGTGGACCTGCCCGATTTCACGGCATTGGCGAAGCGGCGCTGGATTCCCCAGCCCGAGGCGACATGCTCGAGGATCTCACCGTGTCGGTCCACCATCAGGTGCCCGATCTCCGCCGCGCCCTTGCCACAACCGGGATAAATGGCGCCACCAAGAATGAGTCCGCCACCGATTCCAGACCCGACCGTGATGTAAAAGACAGGATCGTGTTCCCTGCCTGCCCCTTTGGTGGCCTCGCCCAAGCCGGCGACATCAGCATCGTTGCCGACAAGAACCGGTGACTTGAGAAGTTGGCCAAGCCATTCCGCCAAGGGAAAGTTCTCCCAGCCCAGAATTTGATGCGAAATGATGGTCTTACCGGTTTTCGCATCGACCGGGCCTCCATAACCGACGCCCACGCCCGCGAGTTGTTGTCCGGGAGGAACCAATTTCATTAATTCGGGAAGGGACGCGCTCATGGTCTCGCGAATGCCGGCGGCCTGCCGGTCTGAATTCACGGTGGTCCGCCAGATATGGACAATTTTTCCATCCATATCCGCCAGGCAGGCCTGCAGTTTGGTGCCGCCGATCTCAATTCCGATAAGCATGGTCATTTTTCCTTTTAATCAATCATCACTTGAAACTTTGCAGTAATAACCGAAAACTGATAGAGCCTTTCCTCGCCCAACGCCCAGACAGTCTTATCCATTCTCTCCGGGCAGGAGTTATCTATGCCTCGTTTTCATTTCGCGTGGCCCATGGCCATGCTCATTTTTGTCATCGGTTGCGGAGGGGACGGTCGCTCCAAGGTGACCGGATCCGTTCAATACCAGGGCCAACCGGTCAAGGCCGGGGTCATTTCCTTTATTGAGGAAGGGGCCATGGCTGCCGCCGGCGGTTCGGCCATCAACGACGGGAAGTACGAGATTCCCGGGGAAGCTGGTCTGAAACCCGGAAAATATTCGGTGTCGATCTCGGCGCCTGACAACAAGTCGAAAGCCGCCGCGGCGGAGGCCATGCCGGGCATGTCCGGCCCTCCGCCCAAGGAAACCCTGCCAGCCAAGTACAACGCCAAGACCGAACTCAAGGCGGAGGTCAAGGCCGGCGGCAAGAATGTCTTTGATTTTGATCTCAAGTGAGCGTGTTTTCATTTTTTTCATTCATTCCAAGGAGCCAGCAATCATGAAACGCCAAGGGTTCACCCTGATCGAATTGCTCGTCGTGATCGCCATCATCGCCGTGCTGATCGGCTTGTTGGTGCCCGCGGTTCAAAAAGTGCGCGAAGCGGCCAACCGCATGAGTTGCACGAACAACCTCAAGCAATTGGGCATCGCGATGCACAGCTATCACGACGCCAACAACAGCACACTGCCCGCCATGATGGGGCCCAGCGGATGCTGCTGGGGCACCTGGGTTATCTTGGTCATGCCTTACATCGAGCAGGAGGCCGCTTACAAGCTCTACCAGAACTGGGGTGGCAGCGACACGGT
>CAWUNZ010000547.1:0-1770 GCA_963923445.1 uncultured bacterium | reverse complement strand
TTGACGCCGTCGCCCGGTAAATCGGCGTGCCACACCATCCAAACGATGATCCGGCAGGTCTTGAAGTGGATCGCCAATACCGGGGCTGTATTTCCATCGAGGTGTTCGACTATAAGCCCGATCCCGAGACCATCGCCCGCGAGGGCCTCCGGCACCTGAGGGAGGTGGAGGCGCGGCTTGGCGGCGGCTGACACGGGGTGGTTTTGCCCGAAAATGCCACCGGATGTGGTATTTCGGTCGTCAAATGGCGATGAAATCAGCATCCAGCCGATAATTCATTTGCAAACTCCGCCCGGATGACGATGATTTATGAGAGAAATGAGGGAATACCATGAACCAGTCCGCTGTGAGCCGCCGGGGTCTGCTTCAGGTGGGATTGCTCGGTTCCGTGGGCCTGTCGCTCCCTGACTTGCTCAGGCTGGAGGCCCGCTCGGCGGCCAAGGCCTCGTCTCCCCCGTCGGTTGTCATTTTGTGGATGCGTGGCGGTCCCAGCCAGCATGACATGTGGGACCCCAAGCCCGATGCCCCCGCCGAGGTGCGCGGGGAATTCGGATCGATACCCAGCAGCGTTCCGGGCGTGAGGCTCAGCGAGTATCTGCCCCTGTCCGCCAAGATGATGCACAAGTTCTCGCTGGTGCGCAGCCTTCGCCACCGGCCCGAGGACGGGAATGTCGGCCACTCCGACGGTGACCAGATCTGCTTTACCGGCTACAAATCCGGCCCGCAGGCTGATGTCAATGTCATGCCCAGTTGCGGATCATGGGCCTCCCGCTTCCTCAGGGATGCCGATCCCGGAATGCCGCCTTATGTGATGATCCCCAAGATGGTTCCCGGCACCGATTCCGCCTGGTTGGGCGCCACCTGCCGACCGTTCGAGACCAAGGCAGATCCCGCCCGGGCCGATGCCTTCAAGATTCCCAACCTTACTCCTTCCTCGAGGCCCGGCGCGCCCGCGCCCGACGAGGCCCGGAGCTTGGTCGGCGCCTTCGACAGCCGGGTTTATTCCCCGCAGGCCGATGCCCTCGACCGTTTCCAGCAGCAGGCCCTCGACCTTCTTTCGAGCGAAAGGGCCCGCAAGGCGTTCGACCTGGATTCCGAACCGGCCAAGCTGCGCGACGCGTATGGGCGCATGCCCGACTTCGACCCCAAGGATCCGGAGCGTTGCGGGTGCCCCAACTGGGCCCAGCGCATGCTCCTGGCGGCCAGGCTGGTGGAGGCGGGAGTTCGCCTCGTCACTGTCGATTTGCGCTGGTGGGATTTCCACAAGAAGGGTTTTGAGTCGCAGAAACTCGGTTTTCTCCCCCGCTGGGACCGGGCCTACACCGCCTTCATCGACGACCTTGAAAGGCGAGGCGTCCTCGACCGCACGCTGGTGGTCGCGTGGGGCGAGATCGGCCGAACCCCGGTCGTGAACAACAACGCCGGCAGGGATCACTGGCCCTATGTCATGTCCGCGGCGTTCGCCGGGGGCGGCGTCAAGGGGGGAAGGGTGGTGGGCGCCTCCGACGCCAAGGGCGCTCATCCCAAGGACAACCCCAAGATCGTTCAGGATGTCCTTGCGACGATCTACCGGCACCTTTCCATCGACACCACGGCCATGGCCACCGATCCCACCGGCAGGCCGTTCCCGGTTCTGCAGGATGGCAAACCGATTGATGAGTTGTTTTGACCTGCCGGTTTTGCAACCATCCCCCCGCATCCGCCGGTGACTCGCTCGCCCTACCCTGTCTCTTATACACATCTCCGAGCCCACGAGACGTAGAGGAATCT
>CAWUNZ010000546.1:0-1782 GCA_963923445.1 uncultured bacterium | reverse complement strand
CGGGGTTGGTGAGGCAGCAGCGCCTCCAAAATGCCCCGGGTGAGGCGCAGGACCCGTTCCACCGGCTGGTAAGGGTCGGTCACGCTCGCCATGTACACCGCCTGGCCAGCCGCGCGGGGCGCCTGCCGCCGGGCCAGTTCCACGGCGTTGGCCTTGGCTTGGAACCAGCGCCCCCATTCTTCGCGAGGCCTGCGATTCTGGGGCAGGTACATGGCGTAGCAGTACCGGCAGCCGAAGGTGCAACCGATGTACGGATTGCAGGTCCATTCGAACCCGCCCCGAAGAATGAAGCCCGTCGCGGGGCTCAGGATCGACCGGGCCTGAACGAGTTCCACGGCGGGCTCCAAATCGCTTGCCTTGGGGCTACCGGGGTCGGAAGATGATACCGTTCGGATTTCCAGTATTCATTCCAACGACAGTACACCGAAAGGTTCCCTCCCATGAAGCTCGGCATGAACATGCTCCTGTGGGCCTCCCATGTGACCGAAGCCCATTACCCGATCTTCGAGAAGATCAAGAAAGCCGGCTTCGACGGGGTGGAACTGCCGCTGTTCGAGGGGGACGGGGCGCACTACACCCGGGTGGGCAAGGAATTGGCCAACCAGGGGTTGGGCTGCACCACGGTGACCTGCCTGTCCACCGACGCCAACCCCGTCGCCGACGACGCCGCCGTTCGCAAGGCCGGCCTCGAGCGCATCAAGTGGGCGCTCGACATGACCGCCGCTTTGAAGGGCGACTGCCTGGCGGGCCCCTACCACTCGGCACTGGGCCACTTCACCGGCAACCCGCCGACCGCCGACGAGAAGAAGCGCGCGGTGGAGGTGCTGCGCGCCGCGGCGGTTCACGCCCAGCAGGTGGGGGTGAAGATGGCCATCGAGTATCTCAACCGCTTCGAGTGCTACTTCGTCACCACGGCAAGGCAGATGGCTGAGCTGGTCGATGCCGTCGATCACCCCTGGTTCCGCTGCATGTACGACACCTTCCACGCCCACATTGAGGAGAAGGGACAGGCGGAGGCGATCGCCGCCTTGGCTCCGCGCTTCATCCATGTGCACCTGAGCGAGAACGACCGGGGCGTGCCGGGCACCGGCCAGGTTCGCTGGGAAGAGACCTTCAAGGCGCTCCGAAAAATCAACTATCAGGGCTGGATGACGATCGAGGCCTTCGGCCGCGCCCTTCCCGACCTGGCCGCGGCCACCAAGGTCTGGCGCGACCTCTACGAGAACGCCGACGATGTCTATGTGAAGGGTGGCAAGTTCCTGCGCGAAGGCTGGGAGAAGTCGAAGGCCTGAGCGGTGAACACCCGCCTGTCCAAGCGGGAGGAGTCCCATGTGCGCGCTGATGCTGGCCTGCTGCGCGCTGGCCAGCTTGTTCGCTGATCCCGTCGATGACGCCCGGGCGCGCCTGGACAAGGCGGTTGAGGCGCACGGCTTGGCGTTGGGCAAGGCGCGCAAGGAAATCGACGACGCCATCGCCAGCAAGCTGGAACTGGTCCGCAAGCAAAGCGACCGCGACGGGGTGAAGCGTATCCTCGCGGAGCAGGAAGCCTGGCAGGCCCAACGAAAACTACCCAAATGCGTTTCCACGCTGTCCTACCAATGGGCCGCGGACCGCGCCGATCGTCTGCTGCTCATCGAGTTCGACCGCGCCGTGCGCGAGTTCACCCGACTCAACCGCGACGACCTCGCCGACAAGGCCGAGAAGGATCGGGTCCGGATCCTCTCGCCGCCCAAGCCGATGGAGTTGCCCGGCGTGGAAGAGGCCAAGGCGCTTCACTCCCTG
>CAWUNZ010000545.1:0-1784 GCA_963923445.1 uncultured bacterium | reverse complement strand
GTTGTCCGGGAACCGAGGTGGAAATGGTGCCCAAAACAGTGCGGATATCGGTTGGCGCGTCGGGCTTGGGATCAAAGGTTTCAAACTGGCTTGGTCCGCCGTGCAGGTAGACGAATATGACGGAATGGTCGGACCGGGTTGCCTGCCTGTCAGGAGCGGCGCCCGCGGGTAGCGCCCAAGGGGCCAGACCAGCCGCGGAGGCCACGCGCAGGAACGACCTTCGGTTTCCAGGATGCCCGATTCGGATCATGGCGGGTTCCCCATGGGGAGGCAGGCGGGGTTGACCCACAAGAGTACCATGCCCGCCGTTTGAGGCAAGGCGAAGCGTCAGCCTCGGCGGATGGTGACAATGGTGATGTCATCCGATTGCGGATAACCGTCGGCATGGGCGCGCACGGCCTCGAGCAAGGCCTCGAGGGGGGGCGCGGAAGAATCGAGGCTTGCCAAAAGCCTTTGGTTGCCGAAAAGTTCACCCGTCTCGTTCATCGCCTCGGTGACGCCGTCGGTGTAGAACACATATCCGTCTCCCTTGGGAAACGGGTGTTCCTCGCTGGTGTACTCGACATCGGGGAAAACACCGACCATGGGACCGGTGGAATCGAAAGGAAGGGCGGGAGGTTGGCCCGAACGCAGGCGCACGGGCGACGGGTGGCCACCCGAGGCGTAACGCAGGGTACCCTTGGCAAGGTCAATCACCGCGCAGGCCATGGTGACGAACATGGTCTGGGGATTCTGCTCGACCAGGGCGTTGTTGATCAGGGTGAGGATACGCCCCGGGCAATCATGGTCGCGGCCGATGACACGCGCCAAGGTGGTTGAAACCGCCATGAAAAGGGCGGCGGGCACTCCCTTTCCCGAAACATCGCCCACGACAACCACCACGCGGTCGTTGCCGACGCGGATGATGTCGTAAAAGTCGCCGCCCACCTCGCGCGCCGGTTCCATCCTCGCCGCGGCATGCAGGCCGGTTCCCTCGACGATCTCCTGAACCTGATGGCGAAGCATGCCCATCTGGATCTCGCTGGCGATGCGCAACTCATTGGCGATTTTCTGCTTGACGGCGTCGGAATAGGCCTTGGCCTTGAGGAGGGAATGAACCCGCGCCTTGACTTCCAGGGCCTCGAACGGCTTTGTCAGGTAGTCGTTGCCGCCGGCCTCGAAGCCGAGCGCCTTGGAACGGACCTCGTCCAGCGCGCTGAGGAACATCACAGGCACCTCGGCTGTGGCCGGGTTGGCGCGAAGGCGCCGGCAAACCTCGTAGCCGTCCATTCCGGGCATGACGATGTCCAGGAGAACGAGGTCGGGCGGAAGTTTCTCGGCGGCCTTGAGCGCCGCCTCGCCCCCGAGCGCCACGCTCAGCTTGTAGTCGTCGCGCAACAACTGGACCAGGACATCCACATTGGCCTTGACATCATCTACAATGAGTATTCGTGAATTAGATAGATCAGGCATGAACCGCTCCCGTCAGGTCTTCAGGCCGAGCGCGCCGGCCAATGCATCAGCGGCGGCGCGCGCCGCGTCAAAGTCGTAACCGTCCACATGGTCGGCGATGGCCTGCAGGTCGCCCGCCGAGGCGGGCAGCGCCTCGCGCAGCGACGCCAGGGCTGCCGCCGCGCCATCGAGGTCGGAACTGTCCAACGATTCACCGAGTTTGCCCAACAAGGCGGCAACGACCGCGAGATCGACGGGCGGAGCCGAAGCGTCCCGCCCAACCGTGGTGCCGGCGGCCGGTTCGGGAGCGCGCAACGCCTCCAACGACCTGGAAACCAGGGCTGCCTCCGTCG
>CAWUNZ010000544.1:0-1784 GCA_963923445.1 uncultured bacterium | reverse complement strand
AGCCGCTGCCATGGCCGCCGCCCAGGATGAAACACACCACCCGTTGCATGCCCGCGTTCTCCCGCCTCCGGATAGGTTCAGGTTATCGCCACGGGTTGAAAAGATCGACCCGTTCCCCGTCTTCCGCCCGCCCGCCGTTTCCCTAGACTGATGTTTCCATCCGGCCCAAGAGGCGCCGGGAATCCCTGAATCGCGAAAACATGAGGCAAGACATGGCGGAACCCCAAGGCGACCTGGCGCTCATCGGATTGGCCGTGATGGGTCAGAACCTCATCCTCAACATGAACGACCACGGGTTCACCGTGGTGGCCTACAACCGCACCGTCAGCAAGGTGGACGAATTCCTGGCCAACGAGGCCAAGGGAACCAAGATCATCGGCGCGCACTCCATCGCCGAGATGGTTTCCAAACTGAAGCGCCCCCGCCGGGTGATGATGCTGGTGAAGGCCGGCCAGGCGGTGGATGACTTCATCGCCCAAGTGGCCCCCCACCTCGAACCGGGCGACATCATCATCGACGGTGGCAACAGCCTGTTCGGCGATTCCGCCCGCCGTCACAAGGAGCTTGAAGCCAAGGGACTGCTGTTCATTGGCACCGGTGTCTCCGGCGGCGAGGAAGGCGCGCGCCACGGCCCGAGCATCATGCCCGGCGGAAGTCCCGCCGCGTGGCCCCATGTGAAGCAGATCTTCCAAGCCGTTTCCGCGAAGGTGGAAGACGGGGCACCCTGCTGCGACTGGGTGGGTGAGGGAGGCGCGGGCCACTATGTGAAGATGGTCCACAACGGCATCGAATACGGCGACATGCAGCTCACCTGCGAAGCCTACAACCTCATGCGCGACGGCCTCGGCATGTCCGCCGACGAGATGCACAAGGTTTTCGCCGAGTGGAACAAGGGCCCGCTCGACAGCTATCTGGTCGAGATCACCCGCGACATTCTGGCCTACAAGGAACCCGATGGCACTCCACTGGTGGACCGCATCCTCGACACCGCCGGCCAGAAGGGCACCGGCAAGTGGACGGTGATCGACTCGATGGAAATGGGCATCCCCATCACCCTGATCGCCGAGGCGGTTTACAGCCGTTGCGTCTCGGCATTGAAAGAGCAGCGGGTGGCCGCGTCCGCCGTGCTCAAGGGGCCATCCCCCAAGATCGAGGGCGACCGCGCCACGATCATCGCCGCCATTCACGACGCGCTCTACGCTTCGAAGATCATCAGCTACGCCCAGGGCTACATGCTGATGCGCGCCGCGGCGCAGGCCTATGACTGGCACCTCAACTATGGCGGCATCGCCCTCATGTGGCGGGGCGGTTGCATCATCCGCAGCCGGTTCCTGGGAAAGATCAAGGAGGCGTTCGACAAGAACCCTGCGCTGACCAGCCTGCTGCTCGACGACTACTTCAAGGGCGAGATCGACCGTTGCCAAGCCGGCTGGCGCCGCACGGTTGCAGCCGCCGTCACCGCCGGCATCCCGGTGCCCGCCTTCAGCACGGCGCTGGCGTTCTTCGACAGTTACCGCACCGCGCGCCTGCCCGCCAACCTGCTGCAGGCCCAGCGCGACTTCTTCGGCGCCCACACCTACGAGCGGACCGACCGCCCCCGCGGTGAGTTCCACCACACCAACTGGACCGGCCGTGGCGGCACCACCTCCAGCTCGACTTACAACGTCTGATCGGGTTACCGTTATCTTTTAACCAAACAGGGGGGAATCCAACGGGTTCCCCCCTGTTCTTTTGACTCAGGAATTGAAGGTTATCCGGAGCCTGCCTTCCCCGTGTTTTCCGCT
>CAWUNZ010000543.1:0-1790 GCA_963923445.1 uncultured bacterium | reverse complement strand
GCGGCCCAGGGCAAGTCGGAATCCGAGGAGCGGATCATCTCGTCGGTGGAAGGTTTGACTGTTTCTTTTTCCCAGCCACTCGCGATGCCCCACCTTGGGGAGGGCGACTACCGCGCTGAGGTTGCCAACCTGAGCCGCAACATCGTGGTCGAGTCCGCCGACCCTGAAGGCATCCGCGCCCACACCATGTATCACAACGGGTCGTCCGGCTCGCTGAGCCACACCGAGTTCCGCCACCTCGGCAAGAAGGACACGCTGGGCCGCTACGCCCTTCACTTCCACCTGTGCCGCGACACCATGCGGGGAAGTTCGGTGGTCGGCAATTCGATCTGGGACAGCCACAACCGCTGGCTGACGATCCACGGCACCGATTATCTGGTCGCCCGCGACAATGTCGGCTACCGAAGCATCGGACACGGCTATTTCCTCGAGGACGGCACCGAGGTGCTCAATGTCCTCGACCGCAACCTCGCCATCGGGGCCAAGCAAGGCAAGCGGTTGCCCAAGCAGGTCCTGCCTTTCGACGGTAACGAGGGGGCGGGGTTCTGGTGGACATGCAGCCTGAATTCCTTCACCAGAAATGTCGCCGCCGAATGCGGAAACTACGGATTCCGTTACGAGGCCACCCCCACCAGCTCCCTGAAACTCATGTTCCCCATCAGGCGGGCCGACGGCTCCTATCAAAAAACGGACCCAAGAACTCTTCCGTTTGTCAGGTTTGAAGACAACGAGGTCCATTCAAGCCGCGGACTCTATGGCGTCAACCTCGGGGAGGGAGTCGACCGCGTCGGTCCGGACGCCGCTCATCCGTTTGTCGTCAAGAACCTGCGGATCTGGGATGTGCATTACGGGTTCCGCGCCCAGGTGCCCAACCTGCGCGTCTCAAACCTCGCCATCCATAAGGCCGCCTACGGCATCTACCACCCCAACTTCGACGGCTGGCACCTGAGCAATGTGCTTATCAGCCACACCAACACCGAGCCTTTCAACCGCGGTCACGACGACCTGAGCGTGCAATACGGCACCCTTGTTGTCGACGGGATCACCTTCGATACCTGCCGCAGCGGCGGCATGCCCCTCATCCAGATTTCAGACGACAATCCCACCGGCAACGCCGTCTCCCATTTCCGCGGGGTGAAGCTCGTCAACTGGACCGACAATTCCAGGCAAAAGGCCGTCGTGAACCTGGGTGGCGGTCCCCGACCCACCCCCCAGACACCCAAGGGAGTTCCGGTTTACCTGCACGACTGGAACGGATCGGGGAAATCCATGATGGTAGTCAGCGTGAAGTCGGGCGAGTTCAAGGCGGAACCGGGTCGATTCTCCCCCGTTGCCGGCATCACCGGCGACGAGTCACGCGCCGCCGAGGCCAAGGACGCGCCCTTCCCGTCGGTTGCCGCGCTCGTCGATGACCTGCCCCCGGCGACAATCATCACCCGCGTCGCGCGGGAAGGCGCCCGGATCCGTGTCACCGGCTTGTCTGCCGATAACACCGAGACCAAGAAAGTGACTGTCACGATTTCCGCCGGCGCCTCAAGGCGAAAGCTCGAAGCCAGTGTCAGCGGCCTCGACTGGTCGGTGGAGTGCGATGATGTCCCATCCGGCCCTGTCCAGGTTGAATCCGTCGCCGAGGACCTTGCTGGAAATCTGGAAAAGACGCCGGCCCAGGTTCGCTTGCCATAATCGAATAAACGAGGATCAAACTCGCCATCGGGTTGCTGTTTCGGTTGTCACGACCCGCCAGTCGGCGTCGTTCCTTACGAGGCCGGCCAACCCCGATCGCATCAATC
>CAWUNZ010000542.1:0-1794 GCA_963923445.1 uncultured bacterium | reverse complement strand
TGCCAAAACTGTGCCAAACTGGTCCCCTTCCTACTACTCGGGATCTCCGCAAACTCAGGCTTTCGGGCGGCGCCGCCGGATCGATCCGGCAAACCAACACCGCCCAAGAGCCCCCTCGTCAGCCGTTGCCATCGCCCCTCTGGGGTTTCGGCAACAACTCGATGGACGACATCATCGATTTGGCATCAGCATCCTTCAAATCGAAGTAATGCTGAACCATCTTGCTGTCAGTGTGGCCTAGCCATTTCTGGAGCACCAAAGGCGTCACCTTGGAACTGGCCGCCATCCGCGAACAAAAGAAATGCCGGAAATTGTGCAACCGGCCATCCTTGAATCCCTTCTGCCCCTCCGGCGTCGGGAACCGCTCGCCCAGCGGCAGGATGACCTTCTTGACGAATTGGTCCCTGAGGCGACCGTCGTTCAGCCGGTTGCCACGCGGGGTTGTGAATACCGGACGGGACAGATCCCTCGGCATGCCCAAAAGCAATTCCCGCAAATCGGCATGCACCGGAAGCATTCTGCTCCGGCCGGACTTGGTTCTCCGCCTTTGGGCGTCATGCCGTGAGCGGTGTCCCTGATCCCCGAGGTGAATCATCGAAAGCTCGTCGCTGAAGTCCGACCACCTCAGCCCCGCCAACTCCTGGATGCGCAGCCCCGTGTACGCCAACCCCACCAAGGCCCGGTATATCCACAGGCAACCCGGAAGCGATCTGGCAAGCTCGAGAATCGCCACCACTTCCTCCACGCTGTAGCAGTGCTTGTCGGTGCCACTCGGCTTGGTTAGAGGACAACGGAACGCGCACGATGCCGGTAGGTGTTTCTGCTCCACCAGGTATTTGGCGACCTGCTTGATGGTTGTCATCTCAAGGTAGACCGACCGGGGCTTGTAGTCCTCATTCTCGAGTTTTGCCCCGAAGCCGTTAAGCCTTGCGGCATTGATCTCGTTCCATGTGCCGATTCTTTTAGCCGCGCAATAATCCTTGAAATGGCGAAATACCGAGCGGTACCGCTTCCGGGTGCTGTCACGAACACCCCTGGCAGCCTCCGGCCTTTCCAGGTGCTCCTGGTAGATCTTGAATCCCTCTTCGATGGGCAAAACGCTCTCGTTCGAGGCCATCCCCTCCTTGGGGATCAGTCCATGTCGCATCGCCATGCTACGGTCCAGTTGCTTCAATCGTTGAATTGCCGAATGCCGGTCCTTCGTGTTCAGGCTCAACCGGCGCAATGAAACCGAGGCGCCACGCCCGTCGGCATAAAAAACGCCGGAAGGCCGGCAGTAGAGGCGCCAAGAAAAATATTGGCAGTTATGAATCTCGCTCGACTTCCTGGAAGCCATGGTCATCTCCTCAAAGGTGTTGTTGAAGTTCAAAATGGGCTGATCCAGCCCGGGATTTTTCCGGGCAACCGCCGTTCCTTGGAACCGCGTCGCGGATCATCCTTGGGAAACTGAAAGGCCGGATCGAACGCGGTGAAGGGAATGCGGATGGCGCCACCCTTGCCGCCGTACTGAATGAAGGGGATCCGGTCTTCCTTGGCCCACGCGTAAATCGTCGATATGGACACGCGCCAGTAAGCGGCAGCTTCCGCCGGTGTCATCCAATCGCGGGGCGTGTAATACTCGATTTGATTGGTCATGTTGGTTCGTCCCTAAACGCTCGCAGCTAAGGTGGCCAATCGTTCCATGCGCCATCCCTAATTCCATGAGAACCCAAAAGTTAGGGTGAAAGCAAATTTGGCAAGCCTTAGATCTGTGAAGTTTTGATGAAGAAAGATGCGGTCGGTTAATACTTACCG
>CAWUNZ010000541.1:0-1795 GCA_963923445.1 uncultured bacterium | reverse complement strand
TCGCCACCTCGGCGCTGAAAGCCTCGGAAAGCTTCTCGAAAATCGGTCCCTTGGCCACCATGGTGGCCGGGTATCTGGTTTCCTTTTATTTCCTTTCCCTCACGCTCAGCGCCTTGCCCGTGGGTATCGCCTATGCTGTCTGGTCGGGAGCGGGTATTGTCCTCATCTCGCTCATTGGTTGGCTGACTTTCGGTCAGGCCCTCGACGGGCCGGCGCTTTTGGGAATCACACTTATCTTGGCAGGCGTTGCCATCATCAACATCTGGTCCAAGGCCAGCGCGCATTGATGGCTCGCGAATTACATAAATCAATGACCCGGATGGGCATTTGCCAGGGAGCACCCAATGATGAACCGACGACGATCCTTGGCCATGCTGCTTTCAGCCTGCCTTCCCGCCATCGCCTCCACGGCCCAACCGGGCAACCCTCGGCGAATCCTCCTGCGTTCCTCCTGGCAAACCGTGAACATTGGCGATATCGCGCACACCCCGGGAATGCTCGCCCTATTGGAGAAACAACTTCCCAAGGCCGAGGTCCGCCTCTGGCCTGGGAAACTCGACAACGGCGTGGAGGAACTCCTGCGCGCCCGATTTCCCAATGTTTCCTTGGCCAACACGAAAGAATCGCTGGCCAAGGCCTTTGCCGAGTGCGATTTCCTGCTTCACGGGTCCGGCCCATCGCTGGTGGCGGAAAAGGATCTGCTCCGCTGGATTAAGGAAACGGGCAAACCATTCGGCATAGGCGGCATCACCCTGCCCCTGCAGGGTTCCACCGCCCTCACGCCGGTATCGGAAAAGGTCATCGCCCAGACCATTGGTGTGCTCGATCAGGCCCGGTTCGTCTTTTTCCGCGATTCTGCATCCTTGGAAGTCGCCAAGGCAAGGGGCTGCAAGTGCCCGGTGCTGGAGTTCGGGCCCGATGGCGCCTTCGCCACGGACTTGCGCGACGATGCCAAGGCGTTGGCTTTCATGGAAACAAACGGGCTTCAGCCGGGGAAGTTCCTCTGCTGCATCCCCCGTCTGCGCTACACCCCCTATTGGAAAATTCCCTCCAAGAATGCGCCGTTTGACGAAAGGAAGCATGCTCGCAATGAGGCTATGAAGGAACACGACCACGCGCCCTTGCGGCAAGCCATTGTTGGAGTGCTCGAAGAAACCGACATGAAGGTGCTCATTTGCCCGGAGGACCAGACCCAAATGGCCGTGGGGAAGGAACTCCTGTTCGACCCTCTTCCCAAGGATTTGAAATCGCGCGTGGTCTGGAAGCCCGATTACTGGCTCCCGGGCGAGGCGATTTCCACCTATACCCGCAGCACCGGCCTGTTTGGCAACGAGATGCATTCTCCCATCATGTGCGTTGGCAACGGCGTGCCCGCCGTTGTCTGCAGGTGGGCCGAGCAAACGAACAAGGGTTTGATGTGGCGGGACATTGGTTTGGGCGATTGGCTGTTTGACCTCGATAACGAGGAAGAAGTTCGCCGTGTGGCTCCGGCCGTGCTGGCAATGGCCAAGGCTCCGGGCGCCGCCAAGGCGAAAGCGGAAAAGGCCCGGGCCATTGTGCGCGGGCGGCAAGACAGGATGATGGAAATGGTGGGAGCAAACCTCCCTCGCTGATTCCTCGCTCCAGCCGGGAGTCCTCGTGAGCCTTTTGCATGACTGGCCTGATTCAGGCGGCGGCATCGTCGCAACACGGTGCGACCAATCCGTCGATTCCATGCCTTTGGGGGAAAATGGTGATGATCCGTCGCGATTGGATGCTGGTCGCCGCGTCGGCAACCACGGCGTGCTTGGGCAGG
>CAWUNZ010000540.1:0-1796 GCA_963923445.1 uncultured bacterium | reverse complement strand
TGGCCAGTGGCCTCGAGTTCCCATGCCAGATCGAGTCGAATCTCGCCCAAGGCTTTCCCGGAAGCCAGAAGTGTCGCCTGCCTCAGGGCAGCAACCCTGTTTTCACCCTTGGACAAATCAGCCAGGGCCTTCCAATCCGATGCCTCGGCGCCACTGCCTCGCCCCTCCAGTTCCCGCCGCGCCAACGACAAAAGCGCCGCGCGGCGTTCCGCGTTTTCACCCTCTCCCTTGAGGGTTTTGGCGGCATCAATCAGCACTCGCGGCTTGTCCGGCATCACGATCGCCAGGTACCGGTCGGGGTTGGACACCTCCAGACAAGCGGCGATGATTTCCGGAAGGCGGGGACTTCCCCGTGCCAAGGCTTCTCGCCAGGCCGAAAGGGCCCGCATCGCCGATGCCTCGGAATCGGGCGTGCCATTCGCCTTGGCCGCATCGTTCCACCACGCCCTGCCCGCTGTCCACCAAAGCTCATGGTCGATGGGATAGGCTCGCGCCGCGCGCTCCAACGATTCTGCGGGGCGGCTAGCCTCGGGATCCAGCGCCAGGGCGGTCTGCGCGCGGTGCAGGAACGGGGATAACGCCGCCGCCTCCCGCAGGCGCTTCCATCCAAGACTGCGAATGGCAGAATCCGCGCCATCCTCGGCCTTGGGCGGGGCCAATGCCGCTCCGGCGGCAAGGACCAGGGTTTCCACTTGCGTGACACCCGGGCCGATGGCGGCCAAGGCCGATCCAAGCATTGCCATTTCCTGGCGCGCCTGACCCGCGCCGTCGATCTCATCGGCCCTCCGGTTCAGCTCATTCAGGATGGCCAAGCCGAGGGCCTCGCGGGGTTCCGCGGCCCGGGGCCTCAACCGGATCGCGGCCTCATAAAGGTCCACCCGCCGGGCGAAACCGGCGGCCGTGGCCGGACTGGTGTCCGCCTCGATTTGCAACCGGTAGGCGGCGCCCTGCGTTTGCAAGGACATGAAGACGACAACGACAGGCGCCAAAAGGGGGATGACGGCCCAGCCCGGCAGTGAATCGGGAACAGTTCGCCGCGCCTTGTCAACAGACGACTCTCCGGATGCCAGATAATCTAATTGACCGAGGAGAATCGCGGCGAGGCAGGCCACCGCCCCCATGTGCATGCCGAAGTCAACCGAACTGTGGATGATGACGGCGAAGGCGGCGAAGGTGAGGCCCGCGGCCATGGGGAGAAGGGCCGTTCCGGCATGGATCCGGATGGCCCGCCAGCCGGCCAGCAGCACCATGGCGGCCAAGGCCGCGGTGAATCCCAGTCGGATGATCCCCCCCTCCACGGCCGCCTCGAGATATTCGTTGTGGGCATGGTCCACCACGACTCCGGTGAATCCGCCTCGGCGGCGCTCGAGCGGTTCGACAAGGGGCGTGGTACCGCCACCGGTGCCCAGGAGCGGGTTGCGCTGAAAGACCGCGATCAGCGGATTCCACAGGGAGAACCTGTCGTCCTGAAAGGTTTCCAGCTTGGTCAGGGTGCTCAGGCGCGACTCAACCTGGGCCATGCCGAACCAGGCAATGAGCGCCGCCACCGGCAGCGCCGCCAGCGCGGCCACCGGCAACGCCGTTGTGCCCGTCCAACGGGGCGACGCGCGCCTCACCATCCACAAGGTGGCGAGGAGCGCCGCCACCGAGGCGACAACCCCGCCCCGGGACATCGACATGGGAATGGAGGCGATCATGAGCACCAGGCCCATCACCACCCCCAGGATGGCGGGGTTGTGGAGCAGAAAGACAGGGCTTCGCAACGCCTCCTTCAACGGTTCCCAAAATTGGTCGCG
>CAWUNZ010000539.1:0-1801 GCA_963923445.1 uncultured bacterium | reverse complement strand
CCGTTCGAACGCTGGAGCCAGGACGATTACTACGCCTTGGCGGCGTTCTTCGCGCAGGTGGGGCGCAAGCCCTCGGGCACCCGGGGAGAGGACCTCATCTTCCACAAGCGGGGCATGGCCGAGGCCACGAACATCAAGACCAAGTCGGCCCTCCGCCCCGCGGCGCTGGGCGACAAGGTGCCGGCGATCGCCCCCGACGAGGACCCTCGGCTTCGCCTGGCCGACTGGATGAAGTCGCCTTCCAACCCGTTCTTCGCCAAGGTGCTGGTGAACCGCTACTGGAAGCATTTTTTCCAACGGGGCCTGGTCGAGCCCGAGGACGATATCCGCGATTCCAATCCTCCGTCAAATCCTGAATTGCTGGCAGCTTTGGAGAGGCATTTCATCCGGAGCGGCTTCGACCTGAAGGAATTGGTGCGCGCCATCACCCGCTCGAGCGCCTATCAGTTGAGCGCCACCCCCAACGCCCATAACGGGGCAGACCGGCAGAACTACTCGAGGTATTACCCACGCAGGCTTCCCGCCGAGGTGCTGCTCGACGCCATCGACCAGGTGGCCGGAACCCAGACCGACTTCGCCAACCTGCCGGCCGGCACCCGGGCGGTGTCGCTGCCCGACAACAGCTACAACCGCGCCTCGCCGTTTCTGCGGGTCTTCGGCAGGCCCGAGGGCGAAAGCGTGTGCGAGTGCGAGCGGGTTCAGTCGTCAAGCTTGGCGCAGAGCCTGCACCTGATCAACGCGGGCGACATCCGCGGCAAGCTGGCGCATCCCGCCGGGCGGGCCGAGAAACTGGCAAAAGAAAAAAGACCTTCTGAAGAGAACATCCGTGAACTGTACCTGGCGGCGTTCGCCCGCGAGCCCAAGCCGGCCGAGTTGGCGACCGCCTCGGGCTACCTCCAGGAAGCCCGCGTGAGCGCCTCGGGGCAAAAGGTCGATCCGCAACGCGCCGCCCGCGAGAACTATCAGGACCTCATCTGGGCCTTGGTCAACGCCAAGGAATTCCTCTTCAACCACTAAGGGAAGCCATGGTGAACCTTCTGAGAACAGCCATCCGTTGCGCTTTCGCCTTCATCGTGCTGGCGGGGGCGTCATCCCCCGCGCTGGCGCAATCGGTTGGCCTCCCCGCACCGCGCCTGCTGACCACCATGCCCATGGGAGGCAAGGCGGGCACCACCGTCGAGGTGACGATCACCGGCGAACACCTGGACGACGCGGGTGACCTGGTCTTTTCCCACCCCGGCTTGGCCGCCAAGCCCAAGGTGGACGCCGCGGGCAAGCCTGTGCCGAACGCCTACACGGTGGCCATCGCCGCCGATTGTCCACTGGGCCTGCACGAGGCGCGTGTCCTCACTCGGCTGGGCGCTTCCTCCGCCCGGGTGTTCTCCGTCGGCAACTTGGCCGAGGTGGTGGCCGACAAACCGAACAAATCCCTGGCCACGGCCCGGGAGGTTCCGGTCAATTCCGTCTTCAACGGGGTCATCGCGGATCGCCAAGTCGACTTCATCTCTTTCCAGGCGGCCAAGGGGCAGCGCCTCATCGTGGATTGCGCCACCCGCGGCATCGACTCCAAGCTCAACGCCACGGTGATCATCGCCGATGCCGCCGGGCGCGACCTGATGGTGGAAAGGCGCGGCGGCGCCCTCGACTTCACCGCTCCAGCCGATGGCCGCTATGTGGTCAAGGTGCATGAGCTGACATTCAAGGGTGGACCGGCCTATTACTACCGCCTGGGTCTTTGGGAGCAACCCAAGGGAACCCCGGTGGCGCGTCAGCCTTCCACCCGGCAGGTGAACGGCTTCTC
>CAWUNZ010000538.1:0-1805 GCA_963923445.1 uncultured bacterium | reverse complement strand
CTTCGCGACCGCTACCACTCCAAGCAGGGCCGAAGCATCGCCCGCTGGACCCTGCCCGACCCCAACGGCGGTCCATCACTCGTTGTTTATGTGAAGAGGCACCATGTCCTGCCTCGCTGGCAGGGACTTTTGGCCTGTTTCCTGCCCACCGGGCGCTGGTCTCCCGCCCTTCAGGAATGGCAGCACCTCGACTGGGCCAGCCGACAGGGCGTGCCCGTGCCCCGTCCCGTGGCGGCATCCGAATACCTCGCCCCCTGCGGAAAGCTTTCCAGTTGCCTCATTATCGAGGAACTGACGGGCATGCTGCCCACCCACGAGGCCATTCCCCTGGCCGGTCGCACCCTCGATCCCAAAGCCTTTCGCCGCTTCAAGCGCGGCCTGGCGCGGGAAATGGCGCGCCTTACTAGGCTTTTGCACGACAGATCCTGCTTCCACAAGGATCTTTACCTTTGCCACTTCTACATCCGTGAGGCCGACATCGCCTCCCCGCCGGAAGACTGGCGTGGCCGGGTTTACATGATCGACCTGCATCGTTTGGGGCGGCATCCGGTGACCGCGCCCTTGTGGCAACTCAAGGACTTGGCCCAGTTGGCGTATTCTTCCGAGGTGGAAGGGGTTGAAACCTCCGACCGGGTCGCGTTTTGGCGGGCCTACAGGCAACCTGGCATCAGCACATGGTGGACCCGCTGGTTGATGCGGGCCGTGCTGGTGAAATGGCGCCGATACCGCGCCCACAACCTCAAGCACCGGGCCAAGCGACCTGTTTCGGGCGCCATCGACAGGAAAGCCGCCTGACTTGACTTTTCGCAAATTCTCATGGAGGCAGCGGATCGGGCCGATATTTCCAGAGAAATCCGGGATTCGGGCCGTTCGGGGTGATTGATGGACATCGCGTTCTGCTACGAGAGCGTGCTTCCCCAAAGGGGCGGGTGCGAGACCTACATCGCCTCCCTGGCCCATCGTCTGGTTGCCGACGGACATACGGTCCACCTGTACGCATCCCGCTGGGACGCCTCTGCGCTGCCGGATTCCGTGGTCTATCACTCGGTTCAGGCGCGGTCCTGGCCCCGTTTTCTCCGCCCCTGGAGCTTTGGCGGAGCCGTCTTGAAGGCCCTTGAGGGGCACAAGCACGACGCGACCATCGGCTTCGACAAGACCTGGGGCCTGGACATCCTCTACCCGCAGGGCGGCCTCTATGCCGCCAGCGCCGACCACAACATCCTCAAGGAGGCCCCCGGCCCGCGGCGCGCCTTCATGCGGATGGTGAAGCGGTTCGATCCGGCCCACCAGTCGTTCATGGCCTTGGAACGCAGGCAATACCTGGGCGACAAAAACGCCCTGGTGATCGCCATCAGCGAGATGGTTCGCGGCCACTTCCGCAAGTACTACGACATTCAGCCCGAGAACCTCAGGGTGGTGCGCATCGCCACCAACCCCGACCGGTTTGTGGAAAACGACCGTCCCCTGCGCCGCGACCGCGTCCGCACCGAGCATGGCATCAGGCCGGACGAAATCGTGGGTCTTTTTTGTGGCATGAATTACAGGCTCAAGGGCCTGCCTTGCCTGCTGGCCGCGATGCGGCACCTTCCCGCGGGCAACCGCTTCCGCCTGCTGGCCGTGGGGGCCGACAATTACAAGGCCATGGAAAAGCTCGCGCGGCATTATGGCGTGCGCGACCGTGTGGTTTTTGCCGGCTACCGCAAGGACATGCGCGACGGCTACTTCGCCGCCGACATGTTCATTCACCCCACCTTTTACGACCCGTGCTCGCATGTGGTCCCCGAGGCCATGTCCTGCGGGCTGCC
>CAWUNZ010000537.1:0-1809 GCA_963923445.1 uncultured bacterium | reverse complement strand
GTTGCATTGCGGCCGTGGTTGATGGCCCACGGGTGGAAGTCATGGCATGAAACCTGGTTGCCTGCCGCGATTGTCGCGTGGGGCTGAATCAAATCTTGTCCAGCCCATGAAGAGGATGGGTGTTGATCCTACCCGTCGTGGGAGCCTTCCCGTCCCAAGGTGGGCAACCGCCACTTTTTCCTGATGGCTGCCAACCGCAGGATGAATACGGTCGCAATCGAGGCCAATTGGGCCAGGTCATTGGCGCCGGCGCGGGCCAGAAGGATGAACACGATGGCCCCCGCCAGCGAAGCGGTGGCGTACAAATAGATTTCCTGCCTGAACACCATCGGTATTTCTCCGACCATCATGTCGCGGATGATGCCGCCCGCGGTTCCGGTCAGCACGCCCATGGTGACCGCGATGACGGGTGAGAACCCGCCAGCCAATGTCTTTTCCGTTCCCACCATGGTCACCAGGGCCAGGCTGGCGGCGTCCGCCAGGTTCATCAGGTCGCGGGCCAAGGGGTGCATGCGCATGAGCGCCCCCTCGATCAGAAATGTCAGCATCGCGCAGGCGAAGGCCGTGAGCAGAAACCACGGGTCGCCAACCCAGAACACCGGTCGCAAATCCAAAATGACATCCCGGATGGTGCCGCCACCCAAGGCGGTGACGACGCCCAGCACCACCACCCCGAACAGGTCGATACGCTTGCCTCGGGCCGCCAGCACGCCCGACATGGCGGAAACATAAATGGCAAGGTGTTCAAGCAGGTACTGCATCGGTCCCGGTCCTTTCCGCCACGCGAGGAAAGGCTAACGGTTTGGCCCGACTTGGGAATAGGCGGGATCGCCCTTGGGCTTTCGGGAACCCGCCCTATTCCGGGCCATGGCTTGCGCCTGGCCCCCACCCGGGCCAACATCGAGTCACAAACCTGAGGATGAGCCATGGCAATGTCAGTAGGCTGTTTTTCGTTGTACTGTCTTGTGGCGGTCGCCCAAGGGCCGGATTTCACGGCCGAACTCGAGAAACGGGGGGCCAAGGTGACCCGTGTCGCGGGCGTGGCCACCCAGGCCCAGGTGGAGGCCGCGAGCTTCACCCCGGCCGATTTTCAAGTGCTGGGCCGCTGCGCGACGCTGAGAAAAATATCGATCAATGGCAAAACCCTGAACGATGAAACCCTGCCCTTGCTTTCCGGCCTGCTGGCGCTCGAGGAACTCAGCACCAACAACACCGACCTTTCCGACGAGGGTTACCGGCATTTTGCCGCGTTCAAAAACCTCAAGTCGTTGGCCCTGTTTCATCCCTCATGGGACAAAAAGGGTTTCACAGGCCGCGGCCTTGCCCACCTGAAAGCCTTGCCGAAACTTGAAAAGCTCACTTATGCGGGAGCCAGTACCGGGGACGAGGCCTTGGCCGCCGTGGGCGAACTGAGGCAACTCAAGGACTTCAGCACCTGGCACACCATGCAAACCCAGGCAGGCAACGGGCACCTGGCCAAGCTTTCAAGCCTTGCCGCCCTGCGATTGGGGCAGCGCCTGCCGCGGGGCAATCCGGCGCCCGCGGCAAGCCTCGACGAGTCAACGCTCAAAACCATTTCCCAGTTTTCGGGCCTTGAGAAATTGGAACTGTTCGAGGCCCGCCTGACGGCCCAAGGTTTGATGCCTCTTAAGAATCTTTCCAAGCTCAAGCGGTTGGTCATCCATACCTGCGATGTTTCCGCCACCGATATCGACGCCCTCCGCAAGTCGCTGCCCGGCGTCGCCATCGAATTCAAGCCCATGACCGACGCCGATCGCGACGCGACCTTGGTGAAAAAATTGCGGATAT
>CAWUNZ010000536.1:0-1817 GCA_963923445.1 uncultured bacterium | reverse complement strand
TGTTGGTCCGCTTTCGCCGGGTGTCTGCCACGACCTGGGCATTGACCCGTCGCGCGCCCCGCTGGTTTTCCCCACCTCCGACGACCAGCAGGCCGGCCTCGCCGGCGGCGGCGCCGTTGATGCCGGCCAGGTGGCGGTCATTCTGGGCAATTCCGCCGTGGTGAACAGCAGCGCCGCCGCTCCGCCCGCCACCGACTCGCTCGACTGCATGCGCCTCAACTGGGGCCCGTATTTGTGGATGCGCTGCTACACCAACGGCGCTCAGTTCCTCGACCGCGTGGTGGGCGAGCGGCCCGACTGGGACGACCTCGAGCGCCGCGCCCGCGCTGTGCCCGCCGGTTGCGGCGGCGTCCGTGTGCTGCCTTTTGTCCATGCCGAGCCCAGCCTGGGGGTTTCCAAGCCCCGCTTCGCGTGGATGCCCTCGGAACCCTCCGACCCCGGGGTTCGTTTCCGCGCCTCGCTCGAGGCCTTGGCCTGCCTCATTGCCCTTGGCCTGCGCGCCCATCGAGACAACGGTCAGGTGGTGGAGCGCGTGAGTGTGTCGGGTGGCATCGCCCGCTGCGGGCTCATGCTCGAGATTCTGGCTTCCATGATCGGCCTGCCGGTATACCGGCTCGAAAGCAGCGAGGGGCCCGCGCTGGGCGCCGCCGCGGGGGCGTTGGCGGGAATCGAGACCATCCGCGCCCGCGACACCGGCCATCCGCAGCGGCACACCATGGCCTCGGCGGTGGCGCGCATCGTGCGCCTGCGCCCCGAACCGGTGAACCCCGACCCTGCCGCCACCTTGGCCTATGTTCCCCTGCTGGCGCGTTTCGAGGCCGACCTGGCCGGGGCCTGAGAAGGCGCGCCGCGCCCACCATGCGCATTCTGCACTTGGGCAAGTACTATCCCCCGGCTCCCGGGGGCATCGAGGCGCATGTGCGCACCCTGGCGCGGGCGCAGGCCGACCTCGGCCACCAGGTGTCGGTGCTGTGCGTGCAGCATGCCGATTCCCGCGGCCGCGCCGTGGTGGGCCGCCGGCTGGCGGTCACCCGGTCGAGCACCGACGCCGATGGCGCCGTTGATGTTCGCCGCCTCGGCCGCGTCGCCCACCTTGCCCGGCTCGACATCACTCCCGGCTTGCGCGGCGAACTGGCGCGGCGGATAAAGACAACCGATATCGTGCATCTCCACACTCCCAACCCGCTCATGCTGCTGGCCTGCGCCAGCCTGTCATTCGGCCCCGACTTGGTCATCACCCACCATTCCGACGCCGTTCGCCAAAGGCGCCTGTCGCTTGTGCTCGCCCCGTTTGAAAACCGCGTTTATTCCCGGGCCCGCGTGATTTTCTCAACAAGCGCCGCATATATTTCTGGTTCGGAAGGGCTTCAGCGATTTCATGAAAAGACGATTCCCCTTCCCCTGGGCATTGACCTGGATCCCTACCTGAACCCATCTCCTCAGGTTCTTCGGCTGGCCGAAACCATCGGCCGAAGCCACCCCGGGCCGTTGTGGCTGATGGTGGGCCGGTTGGTCTATTACAAGGGCCACGCGATTGCATTGGAGGCCTTGGCCCGCGTCTCTGGAACCCTGCTGGTGGTGGGCACGGGCCCGCTGGTAAGTGAATTGAGAAAAACAGCCGCTCGGCTGGGGGTGGCCGACCGGGTGCGCTGGCTTGGCCACCAAAACGATGAGTTCGTGGCGGCGGCCTACCGCGCCGCCATGGCGCTGTGGTTCCCCAGCGTGGCGCGAAGCGAGGGATTCGGCCTCGCCCAGGTGGAGGCGATGGCCAGCGGTTGCCCGGTGATCAACACCTCCATCCCCGCCAGCGGCGTGCC
>CAWUNZ010000535.1:0-1829 GCA_963923445.1 uncultured bacterium | reverse complement strand
GGTCCTGCTCGAGCCTGGCGAGGGTCCTTTGCGTCAGGTTGGAGGGATGGGGATGCTCCTCCTCGCGAAGGAGGCTGAGGATTTCCCTCAGCTCGGCGGCGTCGGACTGGAGTTTCGGGCACGCCGACATGGTCTTGGTGGCCGGGCCCTTCTCGCGGTCGTCGATGCAACCGACCACAAGGCCCACAATGTCGCAGTCCTTGGCGCTCATGACTTCGCTCCGGCGGGTTTCGGCTTCAGGGCGGGCATGGTCCCCGAGGGCGTGGTGCCCTTGAGGATCTCGGCCAGCTTGCCCATCGCCGCGTGCATGCGCGACTTCACGGTTCCGAGGGGCAATCCAAGCACCTCGGCGATGTCCTGATATTTCATTTCCTGATAGTACGCCAAAATCAGGACCTCCCTGTACAGGTCGGGAAGGGAATCCACCGCCGCGCGCATGCGTTCGGCGAGTTCCCCGCGCTCCATCCTTTCGGACGGCGCGCTCTCGTGGGACTCCACGGCGTCGCCCAGTCGGGCCCCTTCGCCCTCGCCCGAGCGGTCGCGCGACTCGTCCAGGCTGGCTCCACGCCGCCTCTTGGCGCGACGCAGGGCGTCGACCGCCTGATGGGTGGCGATGGTGTAGAGCCACGGCCTGGCAGGCCGCCCCGGCTGGTACTGGCCGATCTTCTCGTGCACCTTCAGGAAGGTGTCCTGAAAGACATCCTCGGCCAAAACCGGATCACGGGTATAGCGCCTGAGATAGGCATATATGCCGTGCTCATGGCGCTTGATCAACACCGGCAAGGCGTCGCGATCGCCGCGCTGGCAAGCCAGAAGCAACTCCTCGTCGGAGAGTTCCCGCCCGCCATCGCCTGCCATCTCGGCCGCCATGTCCCTGATTTCCTTTACGGCCAAGCGGCCCGCCGGGTTCACTCAAGCCTTCTCGAACTCAATCCGCGGCAGGAGGGGCTTCACCTTGCCGCCATCCAGTTCCGCCAAAACCACCAAGGCCCCGACCGACGCTTCCGGCGCCTCGGCGGCGGTAGTGGATACTTTCTCCCATGGCGTGGCGAAATTGAAGCCCCGGTAAATCTTTTCCGAAAGCCGGGGCAGGAAAGGCTTGAGCAGGATGGATGCCACCCGCAGGGCCTCCACCAGGTCGTGCAGCACCAGGGCGGCGGCGGGGGGATCCTTCTTCACCAGCGACCATGGCGCCATGCGCTCGGCATGCTGGTTGGCGGGAACCAGCACATCGGCCCAGAGGGCGCCCAAGGCCTGGCTGTACTGCAGCGCCTCCACCAGTTCCCGGTAGCGGGTGATCAGTTGCGCCCGGGTGGAAGGTCCCTCGGGCAGCACCGGGGCGCGCCCGGCCGTTCCGGGCACCTCCCCGGGGAAGTTCTTGCCCAGCAGGCCCACCACGCGCGAGTAGAGGTTGCCCAGGTTGTTGGCGAGGTCGGAATTGTAGACCTCGGCGAAGCGCTGCCAGCCGAACTCGCCGTCGCCGGGGAACGGACATTCGCGCATGAAATAGTAGCGGAGCGCCTCGGGAGAAAACCGGGTGATCAGGTCCATCGGCTCGACGGCGTTGCCGAGCGACTTCGAGATCTTCACCACCTCGCCGGTGTCGTTCTTCAGGTAGACGAAGCCGTGGCCGAAAACGCGCCTGGGCGGGGCGATGCCGGCGGCCATGCACATGGCGGGCCACAGGGCGCAGTGGAAGCGGGTGATGTCCTTCCCGATGACATGGAGATCCGCGGGCCAAAGCCGGCCGAAGCGTTCCATGTCGGTGCCGTAACCCGCCGCGGTGACATAGTTGAGGAGCGCGTCGAACCAGACATAGATGGTGAACC
>CAWUNZ010000534.1:0-1832 GCA_963923445.1 uncultured bacterium | reverse complement strand
GGGCCATCGGTTATTGCCGTGGCCTCGCCGCTAAGGCGGGTCGATTTCCGCGAAGTTGTTGAGCCGATCACCCTTCCGGTTCTGCACTCGACCAAGCCCGTGGAATCGCTGGCCTTGCCGACGCCCGCCAAGGCGGATCAACCCGCTGACAAGCCACAAGCCACTGAGGTGAAAATCCCGGTGGCCTCACCTCCCGCCAACCCGAGGCCCCCTTTTGAAAACCCGAAGGATGTCTGGGAATGGATCGTGGTCTTGGGCAACGACATGCAGTCGGTGTCGCTGGGCCTGGGATCCGCCGCCACCATGCTGGCCCTGGTCGCCATCATGCGCCCCCGCCCGGTGAACCAGGCGCCGGTGGTGAATGTGACCATGCCGCAGTCGCAGGCTCCGGTGTACGGATGGGGACCTCCGGGACCGGAACCCCGCCGCCGGAAGAAACGCAAGGGCAAGGGAGCATCTGAAAAAGCCGAGCTTCCCCCGCGCGAGCCGAACTTCACCCTTGGGCCCTCGTTCGAGGAGGAAAAGGCGATGCTCGACGCGCACGCCTCGCAGGCCGAGGAGGCCCTGCTGATGGGACTTATCGACGCGAATGTCGCGCTCCGTAGCGCCATCAACGCCGAAACCGACCCGGCGAAGGCCGGCTGACACTTACGATTCGAGACCTGTTCTAGCCTTCACAAGGAGACCGTGACCATGGATCATCGCGCTGTTTTTGTCGGAATGGACCTGGGAACCTTCAAAACCGCCGTGGCTACCGCTCATGGCGTGCGCGAGGTGATTCCCACCGCCGTCGGCAAACCCAAGGACCATGTGGCCCGCACGCTGCTCGGGCGCGACACCGTCTTCGGCAACGACCTCACCGAGCACCGCCTGGCCCTCGACATCATCCGCCCGTTCGAGAAGGGGGCCCTCAAGTACCTCGACGGCAAGGATGTGAAGCTTGACGCCGCGCGCGTGGCGGCGCACAAGGACGCCGCCCGTCAGGTGGTGGAGCACGCCGTGGCCATTACCCGCCCGCCCAAGGGCCTGCCTGTATTCGGTGTCATCGGCGCCCCCAGCAGGGCCAGCGTGCAGAGCAAGGCCGTCATCCTGGAGGCCGCCTCCACCACCTTCGACGCCGCGCTGATTGTTTCCGAGCCTTTCAGCATCGCCTATGGCTGCAACAAGCTTTCCGACGCCCTGGTCGTGGATATCGGCGCCGGCACCATCGACCTCTGCCCGCTGCGCGGCACCCTGCCCACCGACGAGGAGCAGGTCACCATCCCCTTGGGTGGCGACTTTGTCGATGAGCATCTCGACGCCCTGCTCCGCCAGGCGCACCCCGAGGCCCAGTTCTCGCGCGCCATGCTTCGGGAAATCAAGGAACGCCACGGCGGCGTCATCGACACCAACGAACGCGCCATTGTCACCCTTCCCTGCCGGGGCAAGCCCACCCAGCTTGATGTGACGGGCGTGGTGCGCGAGGCCTGCCGGCGCATCGTGAACCCCATTGTCGAGGGTATCCGCGACCTCATCGCCCGGCACGATCCGGAATTCCAGCCCCGGCTTTTGGCCAATATTCTCCTGGGTGGAGGCGGCAGCCAGATCAAGGGCCTCGACCGCGCCCTGGAGGAAGGCCTGCGCGAGTACGGCCAGGCCAAGGTGAAGCGCGTGCCGGACCCGGTTTACGCCGGCGCCATCGGCGCCCTCAAGCTGGCGATGGGCCTGCCGGGCGCGCATTGGGAAAAGCTCGCCACGCCCAAGGGGCAGGCGTACTTCTCCCAACCGGCCACCATCCCGTTCCCGCAGGCACCCAAGGTGGAAGTCACGCTGCGCGCCGCCGCCTGATCGAC
>CAWUNZ010000533.1:0-1842 GCA_963923445.1 uncultured bacterium | reverse complement strand
AGGTTTCATGCCATGACTTCCACCCGTGGGCCATCAACCACGGCCGCAATGCAACGCCCCCTCTCCACCAGTGGCGACCCAACCTTGTTGACAGATGGTGCTTGGAGCATGCCCGGGCCAATATGCGACGCGCATGAGAAGCGCCAATCATCGCGACAACCTTGGACACGGCGCCGCAGTGGATTACCTTAAACCCATCTTTGCCGCCTCACCCGCCGCGCCAAGTTCCAACCTCACGGTGTCTGACGCATGAATCGACCATCGCAAGGAACCAGCGCGTGGATCTGGCTGGTATGCGGCGTGCTGCTTCTGGCAAGCGCCCTCAACTACATGGACCGCCAGACCCTTTCGAACCTGTCGCCGAGGATCCTCAAGGCCTTCGAAATCGATGAGGCGCAGTACGGATTGCTCGAGGTGGTGTTTGGCCTTGCCTTCGCGGCCGGTTCGATCGCCTTCGGTTTTCTGGCCGACCGAGTCAACATCCGCTGGCTGTATCCGGCGGTCCTTGTGGCATGGTCGGCGGTGGGGTTCGCCACCGGCCTGGTGCGCAACTATGAGGAGTTGTTCGCGTGCCGGTTGCTCCTGGGGTTCTTCGAGGCGGGGCACTGGCCATGCGCCCTCAAGACGACACAGCGGCTGATCCCGGCTGAACGGCGAACCTTGGGCAACAGCGTCTTGCAAAGCGGCACGGCGATCGGCGCCATCGTCACGCCCATGATCATCAAGTTCATGCTGACCGAGGAGCTGGATAGCTGGAGATCGTCATTCCTGTGGATTGGCGGCTTGGGAATGGGATGGGTGGCATTGTGGCTCGCGCTGATCCGTGGGGATGAACTGGCTCCGCTTGGCCGGGACGATCAACAACAAGCCTCCGGTTCGTTCTGGTCCGCCATTTTGTCCAGGGAATTCCTGGCCGTGGCCTCCATGGGCTTGGCCATCACCATCGCCTGGCAACTGTTCCGCGCCTGGCTGCCTCTGTTTTTGAACAGGGGGCGAGGGTACACGGAATCGGCGATGCTGGATTTCAATTTCGCGTACCACATCGCCACCGATATCGGCTGCCTCTCGGCTGGGTTCGCCACGGCGTACCTGTTTCATTGCGGTTTTTCCGCCAGCACCGCGCGCAAAATCACCACCGCCGCGTGCGCGCTGATGGCGGGCGTCGCCGTGTTGATCCCTTGGATTCCCAGTGGCCCCGCGCTCTTCGGTTCCATGCTCCTGGTGGGCGCCGGCCTGCTGGGAATGCACCCGTGCTTTTACGCCTTCAGCCAGGAGCTTTCAGCCCGGCATCAGGGCAAGGTGACAGGCCTGATGAACCTGCTGATCTGGATCATCTCGTCGCCGTTCCAATGGGTGTTCGGGGCGTTCGTGAAATGGACGCAAAATTACGACATCGCCTTTGCCGCGGCAGGAGTGCTGCCATTGCTTGGCGCCGCCATCATCTGGATCCTCTGGCCACGGGATCATCATCAAGGCAACACCGGGGTCGCCGGCAGTTAGACCAGGCTTCAAATAAGCAAGTCGGCGCCGAAATGTTTTGTTGAAGGAATCTCAGCCAAGCAGCGGATCAACCGATCAAAAGTTGATTGGGGAGACTGAAATAAAAAGAGCCCCGAACGCAGGCGCAAAGCGCTCAGAGTGAGCGGGTCGATTTGTTATCCCCACACACTTCGCCTTCGACTTCGTTCGGGGCTCTTTGGGATCTAAAATTACCCCATTGCTCTGCCAAGATGACATTGGGGCTTATCATTGCCCAGCTCGTCAAATCAAAGCCATCCCCAATAGCACTACCAACTGCGATTTATCTTTAAAAACACGGCACTAGTGAATTGAAACCAAAAG
>CAWUNZ010000532.1:0-1842 GCA_963923445.1 uncultured bacterium | reverse complement strand
GAACCTTCTTCCCCATGGTGCGGAGGTAGGCATCGGCATAGTTCACGCCATGCTCGAGCTGGCCGAGAGTCCCGTAGTGGTAATGCAGGCCGGCACCTCCGCCGATCTCGACGGCGTCGTGCGATGTCGCGATGTATTCCGCCAGCTTATCGGTCTCCGTGACGGCCTTCTGGCCGGCACGAATGGCGTACATGTTCTCGCGATTGTCCATGCCCCAGATCGTCTTGGTGCAAAGCTCACCAATGTAGAACTTCAAGTTCGGGGCCTTCAGGTCGCGCCGCCAACAAGCGAGGAAGTTTTTCAGGTTCGCGCCATACTTCGGCTTGAACGCCGCGCTGAACATGTCGTTCTCGCCCTGGTGCCACATGAACCCCTCGATGCGATAAGGCTTGTTCATCCGGTCCAGTTCGGCAAGCGAGGCGCGCACATGCTCGAGGGCAAGCGGATAAAGCTTGAACCCACCGGGAGTGTCGGGGTTCCAGTCCTCGCCCAGGGTGGTGCCGCCGGACGCGATCTTGATGATGGCGATCGGCGCGTCCACCTGCTCCGACAACCTCCGGCCAAAACTGAGTTCCGGCCCGAAGTAGTCCCCCGTTGGCTGCAATGGAATCCAGCCCTTGGATGTGGTCATCTGCTCCCGCCCCATCTTGTACGAGAACAGCACCTTCTCCTGGGGCCGATCCAAACCCGCAAACGGGGGGAATCGCTGAATGTCCTCTACCCTCGAATGCGAGCCGACCATGTTCGACTGACCGGCGAAAATGAAAACCCGCAGCGTCTTGCTGTCAGCATCGGCGGAAAGGCCGGGGATTCGGGTCAGCAGTAAAGACGCGAGAACAAGAAAGTTCATGGTGACTGGCCTTTTCGATATTCGACCGATGGTTGACTTAGACCGGGCTATTGTATCGGCTTGGCTTTTCCCGGGGCGGGCTTCGGAGGGAACTCCTGTATCTTCACATCATTCTGTTGGGGTTGCCCCGGTGTGCTGCGGCCTTCGCGCTTGTATTTCTGAAGGAGGAACCTGAGTTCCCCCGCGAGTTCCGGCCTTTCAGCATGGCGGTTATGCCTCTCGGCGAGGTCTTCGCGCACATTGAAAAGCTCGCCCGTCTGGTCATGCTCGGTGTAACCGCGTTCGTCCTTCATCCACTTGGGCTCGCCGTGGGCGCCATTGTCATCACCTCCGGGAGCGTCGATCAGCACCCAATCGCCTTTCCGGATCGCGAACTTGCCCTGCGCGCTGTGATGCACCGTGGCCTCGCGCAAGGGGGCGGAACGCCGTTCGCCGAGCATGGCGGGAAGCACATTGACGCTGTCCTCCGCGGCGCTGTCAGGCAGCTTGACGCCGAGGATGGCAGCGACCGTGGCCATCAGGTCCACATGGCAGATGGTTTCATCGCTCACCGAACGGGTCGGTATCTTCCCGGGCCAGCGGGCGATGTAGGGAACACGGTGGCCCCCTTCCCACGCGTCACGCTTCGCCCCCCTCAGGTCACCCGCGCTGCGATGCTGGAATTGTCGCACCCGATCGTACACGCCGGGGTTCACTTCGCCGGTCACCTCCGGTCCGTTGTCACTGGTGAAAATGACGAGCGTGTTGTCCGCCACATGATTGCGTTTCAGCGCCTCCAGCACTTGACCGATGGACCAATCCGTCTGGTGAACAAAGTCCCCGTAAGCGCCAGCCTTTGACTTGCCGACGAACTCAGGGGCTGGCACGACTGGATAATGCGGGGATGTGAGCGCGAAATAGAGGAAGAAGGGTTTCTTCGCCCGCGCCGCCTCATCGATCCATCGCGTGGCGTGCCGCGTCGATTCTGGCAGGATTGACTCCAGCTTCCAGCC
>CAWUNZ010000531.1:0-1854 GCA_963923445.1 uncultured bacterium | reverse complement strand
CGAAGCGTATCAAGGCGCCATTCCAGCCGGACGGACTCCGGCGCCCTTGCGGTTGGCGAGGCTGTCGCCTAGTTCGGCGCGCATGCGCTCGGCAAACGCCTGAAGGCGATCCACCACGGCCGGATGGGCCGCGGCCACATCACGCGATTCGCCGATGTCGGTTTCAAGGTCGTAAAGCTCCGGCTTGGCGATCTTCTTGTGGTAATAGCGAGTGGGAATGCCCGCGCTGCCCCCCGGTTTGCCATCGAGCGTGCGATATGTGTGCGGCAGCATCAGCTTCCAGCGCCCGTCACCGCTGGCCACCGCCTGAAGCTGATTGTTTTCGTAGTAGTAAGCGTATCCGTCATGGGGATTCACCGCGCCGGCCTGCCCCAGAAGCAACGGGCCGATGTTCGCCCCATCAATTGGCCCGGCGGGAACCTTGGCCCCCGTCCATGCGGCAAGGGTTGGCAGCAAATCAATCGTCATCACCATGGCGTTCGATCGGGTTCCGGCCGGCAGTTTCCCGGGCCAGCGCATCAGGCACGGCACTCGCACGCCGCCTTCCCAGGTGGTTCCCTTCCCCTCGCGCAACGGCCCCGCCGAGCCGGCATGGTCGCCATAGCTGAGCCACGGACCATTGTCGGAGGTGAATATCACAATGGTGTCGTCCGAGCGACCCTGTTTCTCGAGGGCGTCGAGGATCCGACCGGTTGAGGCGTCGATCTCCTCGATCACATCGGTGAACACACCCTTCCCCGATTTGCCGGCGCGTTCTTTTCCTGCAAACAGTGGCACATGAGGCATGGAATGAGCCAGGTAAAGAAAGAAAGGCTTGCCCTTGGAGGCATCGATAAAACCCAATGCCTCGTCGGTGTAGCGACCGGTGAGGGTCGCCTGAATTTCAGGTGTCACCGCGGGTTCAATCGTCTGCAAGTCGCGGATAAGTGGCAAAGGCGGATAAGTCCCCTTCTTGGCCTCCGGGTGATGGGGCCACATGTCATTGGAGTAAGGCAATCCGAAATAGCGGTCGAACCCATGACGGGTGGGCAAAAATTCGGGCCGATGACCCAGGTGCCACTTTCCCACGCATGCCGTGGCATAGCCGCGTTCGCGGAGGATCTCGGCCAGCGTGGTCTCGCCCGAGGCGATGCCGTGCCGGGCACCGGGCCCAAGAGCCCCATGAATGCCAACGCGATTGGGATAACACCCAGTCAGCAAGGCCGCGCGCGAGGCGGAGCACACCGGTTGGGCCACATGAAAATTGGTGAAGGCACGGCCCTGCGCGGCCAACTTGTCGAGATTCGGCGTGCGGATGCCCTTGGCCCCGAAGGCTCCGATGTCGGCATAGCCCAAATCATCGCAATAAATAAGCACCACCGAGGGCCGATCGGAGGCGAGCGCCAAAAGAATCATGCAAGCCAACATGCCCATTATTGGAATCCTCGGTATTCGACTGTGTGAATCATTTCAGGCGGTCAAGCAAACGATCCAGATCCCTCCGGGCGTGCAAGACCCCGAGAACCTCGACAGAATGAGGAGTGATCCTGTAGTAAATCAGGTAGGGATGGCGGTGCACCGTCGCCGCGCGAACACCTCCCCAAACAACTCCATAAAGCTCCGGATTTTGAGCGACAGAATCAAGGGATTTGGCCGCGCAATCGGCAAAGATATTTCCATGACCGGGCGTCCGGAGATCGTACCAATCTCGGGCTCTTTCCAAATCCCGCGCGGCTTCAGGCGAAAGAACAAGCCTTGCCATCAGGCCTTTTCCAGCCACCTGGCCTTGAACTCCTCCCAAGGGATGGCCGCCCCGGGATTTTTATCAGCGTCCGCGACGCGCTTTTCCAGTTCGCGAATGTGCCAATCAGGAGG
>CAWUNZ010000530.1:0-1862 GCA_963923445.1 uncultured bacterium | reverse complement strand
ACCTGAAGCAACTGGCCCTGTCGCTGCTGAATTACGAAAGTTCGCGGGGTGAGTTTCCCTTGTCGAAGCGCGTGTTCAAAAGCGCCGCATTCCCCGAGGCCGCCCAGCGGAGTTGGATACCGGATATCCTGCCGTTCGTCGAGCAAGGCGCGATCATGACGAACTTCAACCTGACGGAAAACTGGTGGATTGACTCAACCACCAGCCAGAACGGCACCTTGGCCAAGACTCGGATCAAGCTTTTGCAGTGCCCTTCCACACCTAATCCGGACCGAATCCAAGACAAATATGAAAATCCCCCCCCCAACAAGGTGGGTGCCGTGACTGATTATTTCGCTCCCGAGGGCATCGCCCTGACATTCAATACCAGCGCCGGGTTGACCGGCACGGCCGCCCTTACCGGCGATCGATCCGGCGTGATGGTCGGATGGAACCTTGCAACCGATCCCAAACCCTCCAACCGTCTAGCGGGCATTCTCGACGGCACTTCCAACACCATCATGGTGGGTGAAAACGCCGGCCGGGAAGATGTTTACCGAAACGGGATCAGGCTGGCCACCGCCTCGGCCAACAATACGGTCCCTAATTGTGTTCGGGCCCGGGGTGGAGCATGGGCCACCAATGACAATCCTTATGAGATTGGCCAAATCATCAATTGGTGCGGAGCATCGGCGGCACCAGCCGTGGCCGGGAACCCGCCATCACCGATCAAAGTGAACGGCTCCAATGAGTGGGGATACCTTTTTTCTTCGCTTCACAGCGGCCTTGCGAATGTCGCCATGGCTGATGGATCCGTGCGCCCGCTCACCGAGGGAATGTCCATCGCCGCCATCGGTGCCCTGGCCACCCGCGCTGGCGGCGAGATCATTCCCTGATCCGGATTAGGGACCAATCGTTTCGGGGCTGAATCCTCTCCTCATGGTGTTTTCCGTCACGGTCCTGGCGATCATGAACTGCTGCAGATAGTCTGGCCCGCCAGCCTTGGCGCCGATGCCGGAAAACCCGAACCCGCCAAATGGCTGGCGATCGACGACGGCGCCTGTGAGCTTTCGGTTCACATACAAATTCCCTGCGCGAACTTCCCGGATAAATCGGTCGATTCGAGCAGGGCTACGGGAATGCAGCCCTGCGGTGAGCGCGAAGGGGGTATTGTTGGCCAACTGAAGCGCCTCGTCAAAATCGCGGTATGGCAACATCACCAGCAGCGGCCCGAAGATTTCCTCCCTGACAAGAAAATCGTCCGGGCCAAGTCCGGTGAAAATTGCCGGGGCGACAAAGCTGCCCTGCCCGGTGAGGCTTCCCGCCGACATGCCCAGGATTTCGGTTCCACGCCGCCTGCCCTCGACAATAGTGTTCTCGATCCGTTTCCGAGCCTCGTCGTCGATCACCGGGCCGAGGGCGTAGGAAGGATTGTCAGCCGGCCCGATGGACAATGTCCGCGTGGCATCCGCCAACCGCGCCGCGATGGCATCGTGTTGCGAGGCCGGCACCAGCAGGCGTGAGCAGGCGGAGCATTTTTGCCCCTGGTAGCCGAACGCCCCGGCAAGAACCGAGCGAATAGCCTCATCCAGGTCCGCGTCCTCGTCGAGTATGACGGCATTCTTGCCCCCCATTTCCGCCAGCACCCGTTTGAAGTGCGTTTGCCCGGGAGCGAGGCGAGAAGCCTTCTCGTTGATGAGAGTTCCCACCTTGAGCGATCCGGTGAAGGCGATCACCGATGTGAGCGGGTGCGTGACGAGCGCGTCGCCCACGGTTTCACCGGGCCCCTGCACCAGCGCCAGCGCCTCGGGTGGCACCCCCGCCTCCAGAAATATGCCGTGGAGCAACGCGCCGATCACGGGTGATTGTTCCGCCGGCTTCAT
>CAWUNZ010000529.1:0-1864 GCA_963923445.1 uncultured bacterium | reverse complement strand
GCGTGGTAGTGGTCGCCACGCACATGGGCGTTGGCCTTGTCGCGGCGCGCGGCGAGCGCCTCCCTCGGCGGATCCGCCGGAATCAGGCAGTCGCAGCCGTTGCCGATCAGGTCTTCCCGGCCGGCTTCCAGCAGCGCCTTGCGCACCTCGAACCAGTTCTCGGGCTTGAAGAACTGCAGCAGGGCCCGCTGCATCTTGCGGTCCTTGAGCGCCTTGGCCACATGCACCTCGCGGCCCGTCAACGGGTCGATGCCGGTGTGGTACATGCAGGTGGCCAGGTCGTAGGGGGCGGGGATGAAATCCTGAACCTGATCCGGCTTGTAGCCGTTGCGTTTCAGGAACACCGCCAGGTTGATCATCGCCTCGAGATCGCTGCCGGGGTGGCTGGCGATGTAGTACGGAACCAGGAACTGCTTCGGTTTGCCGGCATCGACCGACGCCTTGCGGAACGCGCGGGCGAACCCCTCGAAGTTCACATTGCGGGGCTTCTTCATCAGGTCGAGCACGCGCGGGTCCACCGCCTCGGGCGCCACCTTGAGCGTGCCCCCCACATGGTGCGCCGCCATCTCCTTGAGGTATTCGGGCGAAAGCTGGGCCAGGTCCATGCGCACGCCGCTGGCCACCAGCACCTTGCGGATGCCGGGTTGCTCGCGCGAGGCGCGCAGCAGGCTCACCAGCGGGCCGTGGTCGGTGCCCAGCAGCTTGCAGATGCCGGGGTGCACGCACGAGAGCCTGCGGCACTTCTTCTCCACCTCGGGGCGGGTGCAGCGCATGTTCCACATGTTCGCCGTGGGGCCGCCGAGGTCGCTCACCACGCCCTTGAAATCGGGATCCTGGCCGATGATGGCCAGTTCCTTCAGGATGGACTTCCTGCTGCGCGACTGGATCACCCTGCCCTGGTGGGCGGTGATGCTGCAGAAGGTGCAGCCGCCGAAGCAGCCGCGCATGATGGTGACGGAATCCTTGATCATCTCGTGGGCGGGAATGGGATCGGCATAGGAGGGGTGCGGCCTGCGGGAGTAGGGGAGCCCGAAGATCCGGTCCATCTCCTGCTGGGGGAGAGGCAGGCCCGGCGGGTTGGCCACCACCGCCTGGCGGTCGTGGTACTGCACCAGCGTCTTGCCGTTGAACGGGCTGGTGTTGTGGTGGCACAGGCGCGTGGCCTCCACGAACGCCATCTTGTCGGTCGCCACGGCCTGGTAGTTGGGCAGGAACTCGAGTTCCGCCGGCTTGCGCTCGGCGCCGGTGCGCACGAACAGGTTGGGGGCAAGCTCGTCGCGGCGCTCCTCGGGCGGGCACTCGGAGGCGCCCAGGGCGAACGCCACGCCGCGCATGTCGCGCAGGTCGCGGACCGTCTCGCCCGCCTGCAGCCTGCGGGCGATCTCCACGATGGGGTTTTCCCCCATGCCGAACACCACCAGGTCGGCCTTGCAGTCGAGCAGGATGGAGCGCTTCACCGTGTCGGACCAGTAGTCGTAGTGGGCCAGGCGTCGCAGCGACGCCTCCACGCCGCCGGCGATGACGGGCACGCCGGGGAACGCCTCGCGGGCGCGGTGGCAGTAGGGCAGGGTGGCGCGGTCGGGCCTGAGGCCGATGCGACCGCCGGGGGAGTAGGCGTCGTCGTTGCGCACCTTCCGGTTGGCGGTGTAGTGGTTGATCATCGAGTCCATGTTGCCGGCGCTGACGGCGAAGAAGAGGCGCGGCTTGCCGAACTGCCGCCACGGGTCGGCGCTTTTCCAGTCGGGCTGGCTGAGGATGGCGACACGGAAACCGGCGTCTTCCAGAACCCGGTGCAGGATGGCCATGGCGAAGCTGGGGTGATCGATATAGGCGTCGCCGGTGACGAACACCACATCGACGGCGT
>CAWUNZ010000528.1:0-1866 GCA_963923445.1 uncultured bacterium | reverse complement strand
ACCTTCTGGACCGCGGGAACCAACAGGCCGATCAGAACGGCGATGATGGCGATCACCACCAGCAGTTCGATCAGGGTGAAACCCTTGCGGGCTTCATGCATGCGGAGAGGCGTCATTTTACAAAACTCCATGAAAATGATGATAAAGAACGACGAAGGACATCTACATATTCGGAATGGATCGAAACAAAGTCAAAAATTAAAATTATTTATGATATTGCTTAAGAAACCGGGTGCCGGCGAACGCCGGCACCCGGTTTGCATTGGTTCCCCAATCAAGGGGGGGGTACTATTTCGCCTTGGTCTTGCCGGTCATCTTGGTGTCGACGATGCTGTTGGCGGCTTCCTTGGTGGGAACCGGCTTGCTTGCAGCCGAGTCACCACACCCTTGAACCGCCGCCAGAAGCACGAACACCCCGGCAAGGGAAGCGAAAAAGAGAGGATTGCGCACAGAAACTCCTTTATTAATCAAAAAACATCCTGGAATGAATCACCAATCGCTTCCCAGGGGCACGCCGTCGTTGGCCGTGATGGCCGCGATCCAGGTGGCCTGCGTCACGCTTGACCCAACGCCACGAAGACTTCCGTCCATCATGAGCACCTGGGCGATGTTATGGGCGCTGCTCACGCGGGAGCGGTCGCACTTGTTGGGGTCGGAAACGCTCACCATGGGAGGCTGGTTCCAGTTGTTGCCCTGGCCGCGGTTGCCGCCGTTGGCGATCGTCGGACCCCAGTCGTGGGCGCTCCACCACCAGTTGCCGCCCGGCCACCAGAGAAGGTTGCCGCCACCGGCGATGGTCACGCCATCCCGCGTGTTGCAAGTGGCCAACCGCTCGGAGAAACCGACCACATTGCTGGTGCCATCCGGGATGGTGGCAATGGTCATGTTGCTGTCGGAGTCAGGCTGGCCTGAGCCGCCGATGTAGGTGACGACGCCGCCCTGGCCGAACACCATGTAGTTGGCTCCATAGGAGTTGCCCGCCCAGGCGTTCACCTGGTTGGTGGGGTAACCGCTGGAGTAGGTCGGGTCGGTGGGGCAGTTGAAGGTCTTGAGGGTCTTCGACCTCAAGGTGCCGCTGGGGGTTCCCGCGACGGGGGCATCCCATGACCAGGGACCAGTGGCTGGCATGCCGGCCCAGGTGGAAATCGCCATCTTGTATAGCGCGTCTTGTTCCAGGTAAGGCAGCAGGGCCACATTGATGTTGTAGCCGGTGATGGTTGGCGGGCTGGGACCGGGGTTGGTCAGGCTGAACGGGCAGCGCATGACACCGGGCAGCTTGCCGTAGGCGTCGTTGTAGCTGTGGACCGCGATCCCAATCTGCTTGAGATTGTTGGCGCAGGTCATGCGGTTGGCGGCTTCGCGGACTTTTTGAACGGCAGGCACCAGCAGGCCGATCAAAACCGCGATGATCGCGATCACGACAAGCAGTTCGATCAGGGTGAAACCCTGTCGACCGCCTTTCAGGGAGAGCCGATTCATCGAGAGGACTCCAAGAAGAATGGAAGAAAGACGAATTGGGCATGTGAACTTTCGGAGTGCCGCCGATGAATGTCAATTCATTATTGATTATGATATCATTTTTAACAAATACAAGGATCGCTATTGTAGTATTTTCATTTCTGAGAAAAGGATCTTTTTGCACAACAAAATGCGTTCACGATCCGGCATTCATGAAAACCAGAAGCGATAAATTCATTAAAATTGAGGGCGATCGGGTTTTGTTCATTCAAGCAGAGATATCAAGGCTCCACTGCTTTCATTAATAAACGGTTTGGTCCAAAGGTGTCTTGGTAAGAAGCAGAGATCTTTTCCGTTCAGCATCTCGGAGACCTGTGTGTGGCAGGGGCAAATCCTTTCTTAAATACA
>CAWUNZ010000527.1:0-1867 GCA_963923445.1 uncultured bacterium | reverse complement strand
TCTCGTGGGCTCGGAGATGTGTATAAGAGACAGCTCCGAAGGCTGATGAGCGCAATGGTGGCCAGACTCGCGGACCAGAAGGCGACTTTTCCGGTGCAAAACGGCGCACCGGTGAAGCCCGTGGTGCCTTGAAACAACCGCAACCCGGAACCTATGCCAATATCTCGCGAACCACCCGGGCTTCCTCGGCGCCGGTGAGGCGCTGGTCGAGGCCCTGATACTTGAAGGTGAGCCTGCGGTGGTCGATGCCCAGGCAATGGAGAATGGTGGCGTTCAGGTCGCGGATATGCACCGGATTCTCGGTGATGTTGTAGCTGAAGTCGTCGGTCGCGCCGAACTCGATGCCGGACTTGATGCCGCCGCCGGCCAGCCAGGTGGTGAAACAGCGGCCATGGTGGTCGCGCCCGTGGTCTTTCTCGCTCAGGGTCCCCTGGCTGTAGATGGTTCGGCCGAACTCCCCGCCGCAGACCACGAGGGTGTCGTCGAGCATGCCTCGCTGCTTGAGGTCGCGGATGAGGCCGGCGGACGCGTGGTCGATGTCCTCGCATTGCAGGCGCAGGTTCCGCGGCAGGGCGCCGTGCTGGTCCCAGCCTTGGTGGAATATCTGCACCATGCGCACTCCCCGTTCCACCATCCGGCGCGCCAGCAGGCAACTGGCGGCGAAGCTACCGGGTTTTTTCGCGTCCGGGCCGTACAGGTCGAGGACTGACTGCGGTTCGCCGCTGAGGTCTGTGGCCTCGGGGACCGCCGTCTGCATCCGGAACGCCATCTCGTATTGGGCGATGCGCGCCTGGGTTTCGGGGTCGCCGAATCGCGCCGCTGTTTCCTGGTTGAGTTGGCCGAGCACGCCAAGCTGCTCGCGGCGGGCATCGCGGTCAATGCCGGGCGGATCCGACAAGTACAGAACCGGGTCGCCCGAAGCGCGGAGCTGAACGCCCTGATGCCTCGATGGCAAAAAGCCGCTCCCCCAAAGGCGCGAATACAAGGCCTGCTTCTGGCCGCGCCCCTGGCTGATCATCACCGCGAAAGCAGGCAGGTTCTCGGTCTCGGAACCCAGTCCGTAGCTGAGCCACGACCCCATGCTGGGCCGACCCGGTTGCTGGTTGCCGGTGGTGATGTAGGTGATCGCCGGATCGTGGTTGATCGCCTCGGTATGGACCGATTTCACCACGCAGAGGTCGTCGATGATGCTGCCGGTATGGGGCAGGATGTCGCTGTTCACCCAGGCGCCGCGCTTGCCGTAGCGCTTGAACTCGAACATCGGAGCCACGCAGGGGAAATTCTTCTGGCCGCTGGTCATGCCGGTGATCCGCTGCCCGTTGCGGATCGATTCGGGCAGTTCCTTGCCGTGGATTTTCCTCAACGCCGGTTTGTAGTCATAGGTGTCGATATGGCTCGGGCCTCCCGCCAGGAAGAGGTAGATCACCCTGCGGGCCTTGGGGGTGAAATGGCTGCCGGCCGCCATTCCCGCGGAACCGTTGGCCCTGCCTGTGAGCGAGGTGAGGGAGGCGGCACCCAGTGCGGTGGCCGATTGGCTGATGAAAGCGCGTCGATGGGCAAGCATGTTTTCGTCCTTGTTCCGCGGGGCCATGCCCCATCAGTTCTTCATCAGGAACTCGTCCAGGTTCATCACGGTCGATGCCACCAACATCCAGGCGGCGTGCTCCGCCGGGGGGATCGATCCGTCCCGCGGGCTCTCCCCCACCGCCAACAACGCCGAGGCCTTGTCCGGGGCGGCTTCAAACCGCTGGCGCTGCGCCGCGGCCAGCTTCACCAACAAGTCGGTCTCCCTCTCGGTTGCCGGCCTGCCCAGGGCCGCCTTCACGGCGAATGCCACGCGCTCGGCCGGGGAAGGCGCGCTTTTCAC
>CAWUNZ010000526.1:0-1873 GCA_963923445.1 uncultured bacterium | reverse complement strand
CTTGTTCTCAAGGGTCGCCGTCACCCTGCCGTCGGCCATGCGGATCATCCGGTCGCCCCGGTCGTAAATGCGTGGATCGTGGGTCACCACCACCACCGCCCGGTCGGGCGCGATCGCCACCTCGCGCAGCAGGTCCATCACGGTGCGGCCGCTGGCGGCGTCGAGCGCCGCGGTGGGTTCATCGCACAAAAGCAGGCGCGGACCATGGGCCAAGGCGCGCGCGATCGCCACCCGCTGCTGCTGCCCGCCGGACAGGTTCTTGGGTAACGAGTCCTCCTTGCCGGCAAGGCCCACCCTTCCCAAAAGCCCGGTCGCTTGTTTCAGGGCGACGGCACGGGACACGCCGTTGATGATGAGGGGCACCGCCGCGTTCTCCCGCGCCGTGAGCGCCGGCAGCAGGTTGTACTGCTGGAAGACGAACCCGATGTTAAGGCCGCGAAAGCGAACCTTGGCCCTGCCCCTGAGGGCGCCGATATTGGTGCCCAAAACCACCACCTCGCCGGCGGTGGGGTCAAGCAGGCCGGCAAGGAGCGAAACCAGCGTGGTCTTGCCGCATCCGCTGGGGCCCACGAGAAGTGTCATCGCCCCGAATGGCACGGAACAGTCCACGCCATCAAGCACCCGCTGGTATCCGGATCCGGCGGAAAAATCCTTCACCAGCCCGTGGCAACTGGCGGCGAGCAGGCTCATCGGAACACCATCGCCGGTTCCAGCACCAGCACCTTGCGGATGCTGAGCAGGCTTGCCAGCACCACGATCGCCATCACGGTGGCGCCGATGCCGGCAAGCAGGCCGGGAAACATTCCGAATCCCTCAAGCGCCGGCACATGCGCCGTGGCTTCAAAGAAGCTGGCAGCCAGCCCGACTCCGAGGCCATAACCTGTTGATCCGGCAACGAATCCCTGCAGCAAAATCATGCGCACCAGCGTTCCGTTGTCCACCCCCATGGCCTTGAGGGCCCCGAACTGCCGGATGTTCTCGGTGACGAACAGGTAGAAGGTTTGCCCCGTGATCGCCAGACCCACGATGAACCCCAGCGTGATGGTGATGCCGAAGTTGACCGGGATGCCGGTGAATTCCATGTAGTACTGGATGGTTTTTTTCGCGAACTGGTCACGGGTGAGCGCCGCCAGCGGGCGGGTTCCCGTCTCCGAGGCGACCTCGATGGCGCGGCACACCTCCGCCTTGTCCATGCCCGGTTCCGCCCGGACCAAAATATAGTTCATCAGGTTCCTTCGGGGCGGAAGGTAATGCGCCGCTTGGGAGTACCTGGCGAAAAGCACCGGCAGCGTGGTGAACGGTTGCGACGCCTCGCAGACTCCGACAATCTTGGCCCGGCGATCGTTCATCTCGAACACCTTGTCCACCGCGACGGGTTCGCCGGGAAACAGGTAGGTGTAGCCTGCCTTGTCCACCACCACCGCGTCAGGCTCCCTGAGCCTTTCAATAGATCCCGCAATGAAGCCGGTGGGCGCCCCGGTGAGGCTGGAATCATCGAGGCCCATCAGGATCACCGTGCGGTAACCGCCATGGGGCATGCGGGCGCCCAACTGGGAATAAACGGCGCGCACGGCGCTGGCCACGCCGGGCACCGAGCGGATGCGGTAAAGGTCTTGATCAGGAAGTGTGGGCGCCTCGTCGATGAACCGGGTCACCTTGTCCATGACCCAGATATCGGCGTCGCGGACATCGAGAATCTGGCTGGCGGTGCGCCTGAGCAGGCTGGTGAAGATGGCCACCTGCTGGCTCATGAGCAGTGTCGCGAAGGTCACGCCAAAGAGGATTCCCAGGTATTTCACCGGGTCTCCCACCAGCATCCGCAGCGCCAGCCAGTACATGAAATTCCCCGCCGATCCTGGCGACGACTCATCCA
>CAWUNZ010000525.1:0-1875 GCA_963923445.1 uncultured bacterium | reverse complement strand
AGCCTTTCACAGCCTGCGATGATCCTTTACACCAGCGGCACCACCAGCAAGCCCAAGGGGGTGGTCACCACCCACGCGAATATCCAGGCCCAGGTGGAAAGTCTGGTTGAGGCATGGGAATGGTCGCCGGATGACCGGATTCCCCTGTTCCTGCCGCTTCACCACATCCATGGCATCATCAACATCCTTTCCTGTGCCTTGTGGACCGGCGCCTCCGTTGAGCCTTTTGACAAGTTTGACGCGGTCGTGGTGCTCAACCGCGTTGCTGCTGGCGCCTACACCGTGTTCATGGCCGTGCCGACTATTTATGTCAAATTGCTCGAAACCATCCGTAACACTCCGGAATCCGCCCGGCAAGGATGGCTCGAAGGATTCAAAGCCATGCGGCTCATGGTTTCAGGGTCGGCGGCGTTGCCCGCCAAGGTGTTTGAGGAATGGAAATCCCTGACAGGGCAATCCCTGCTGGAACGGTACGGCATGACTGAAATCGGCATGGCGATTTCCAACCCTTACCGGGGCGAGCGCAGACCAGGCGCCGTGGGAATACCCCTGCCCGGGGTGGAGATCAGGCTCATGGCTGACAACGGCGAGAGGGTGACCGGTGAAAACCAACCGGGGGAAATTCAGGTGCGCGGGCCAGGTGTTTTCCGTGAATACTGGAACAGGCCCGATGCCACCCGCGATTCGTTCGAGGATGGCTGGTTCCGGACGGGGGATGTCGCCGTTGTGGAAAACGGATACCTCCGCATCCTCGGCAGGCAATCGGTCGACATCATCAAAAGCGGAGGCTACAAGCTTTCAGCCTTGGAAATCGAATCCGTCCTGCTCGATCATCCGGCAATCATTGAATGCGCGGTGGTTGGCATGGCGGATGAAACCTGGGGCGAGGCGGTGGCCACGGCAATCGTGCCAGCCAAGGGAATGGCGCTTGCCATCGCGGACCTGCGCGAATGGTGCAAGGCGCGGATGTCGGTCTACAAGATTCCCAAGATCCTTGTCTCTGTCGAAAGCCTGCCCCGCAACGCGATGGGAAAGGTTTCCAAGCCCGAAGTATGCAAGCTGTTCACCAGCCAAGGTGGATAAGAATCATTTCGCCGCCTCGATCCACTCCAGATTGAATCGCGCCACGCGGATCGTGTTGGCCACCTCGCACAGGCACAGGATGGTGCCGTCGGGAAGCACCGCAAGGTCGGAATAGGCGCTCGGCCCCTTCTCCACCGTCTTGGTGAGCGACCAGGTCTTGCCGTCGTCGCGGCTCAGGCGCACCGAAAGGTTGTGGCGCTTGCCCCTGCCGGCCGGAACCTCCTTGCCGGCGCTATCGCGCGCCACGCTGTCCGGGCAGGTGTAAAGAAGCAGGCCGGGCTTTCCAGGAATTGTGGTGATGCTCGCCATGCAGATGGGCTCGAACAGTTGGTCATGGAATTGCGGCTTTGTCCATCCCGTGGCGCCATCGGCACTGCTGGTGACAATTTTGCGATTGGGTTTGGAGACATTCCGGCTGACCATCAACACCCGCCCGTCGGAGGTCTCCGCCAGGATCGACTCGTTGGGGTTGCCCCATGGAGCGTTGTTGGGAACGGCTATATCGCCAGCTTTCCAAGACTTCCCATGGTCGTCGCTGTAAATTGTGCCCGATGCCGAAGGCCCATGATCACCGGCTTTGCCGTAGGCCAGCCAGATCGGCACCACGAGTCGCCCGCCTTTGGTCTGGATGCCGTGCCCGGGACCCGTGGCGATCACCTTCCAGTTGTATTGGGAACGGAACGGTTCAAACGCCTGGGTGATTTCAACTGGTGAAGACCAGGTGACACCGTCATCGGTGCTGCGCATGGAAAAGCAACGGGCATAGTTGACGCAGTACAGGAACTCGATGGC
>CAWUNZ010000524.1:0-1876 GCA_963923445.1 uncultured bacterium | reverse complement strand
ACCACCACCACCATGATGACTGTTGCGGCGCCCATTCACACGCGCACGACGGTGATTCTGTCGGCAAGTCAAACGGCGGGGATGCCGACCATCGGGGTGAAGCTTGTTGCGGCGAGCACAAACACGGTTCTGATTGTGGTCATGACCATGATCACCAATGGCTTCCACTTCAGGTGATGGTCCTTTCAATTCCCATGGTGTTGTTTGCCTTGAACCTTCCGAATGAAGCATTCGGAGCTATGAAGGCGCTCGATTTGGACGCCTACTCCCTTAGCCCATCGGGTGCCGGAGCCGGATCAGGTGGCAAGGCTGATGGAGTGAGCTTTCTCCAACTTGAACGCGCGGCTTCCAACCCCGAGGCCCGAGGGCTTTATGAGGGCAAGACAGTTCAACTGGTTGGAAAGTTCGTGGGGGACCACGACAAAAGGTTCACCTTGATCCGCTACAAAATGAACTGCTGCGCCGCTGACGCGGTTCCCCTCAATGCAGCCATCATGGTGGATCCGCAATCCCCTGCGCGTCTGGACTTTCGGCACTGGTCTGGCAAGTGGGTTGAAGTCAACGGCGAGGTCAGGTTCCTCCAAAGTCGGGACGGTAAATCTTATTTAGCCGCGCTTATTCTTCGCGCCAAGGATTCCGAGGAACTCAACAAATCGGAAGCCTGGATCAAGGAAACAGTTCCAGACTCCCCTTTCCTCACCAATTGACCTTTTGGTTTCAAGGAATACCAGCATGCTTCGGTTTTCCATGCGATGGCTTGCGGTTTTGATTCTGGCCCTTTCAGCCTTGCCGCTTCTGGCCTGCCCGTTTTGTTCCATGCAGGGGCAAACCCTGACGGGTGAGGTTCAGACCGTTGGCATGGTTCTCTTTGGAACTCTTAAAAACGCCAAGCTCAAGCCAGGCGGTGATGGAATCGAGGGGACGACGGAACTCCATGTCGAGCAGGTGATCAAGGATCATGAAATCCGCAAGGGCGCGCCGGTGTTGACCCTGAATCGTTACATTCCCCCGGACAAGGAAAAAAACTACAAGTACTTGGTTTACTGTGATGTTTTCATGGGGAAAGTTGATCCTTACCGGGGAGTAGCCGTTCTTCCGGACAGCAAGGTGGCTGCCTACCTCGCTGGCGCTTTAAAGCTTAAGGACGCGCCTGTCTCAGACCGGCTCAATTATTTTTTCGGCTGGCTTGATGACAAGGACCCGGAAGTTTCCAACGATGCATATAAGGAGTTTGCCAACGCCGATTACAAGGACTTCCAGCAGATGGCGGCCCGTCTGCCTGCCGAAAAAGTCGCTGGCTGGCTCAAGGATCCGGCAACCCCCGGTTTTCGTCTGGGTCTTTACGCATCGATCCTTGGTCATAGCGGCAAGGCCTCCGATGCCGCACTGCTTTCCTCACTCTTGGACAACTCTGACAAGCGGCTGACAACCGGATATGACGGGATACTGGCCGCTTACACAATGCTTGACAAACCAGCCGGAATGAAAAGGATCAACACGCTGTTATCAGATGCCAAGTCTGATTTTCTGCTGCGTTACGCGGGCTTGCGCGCCATTCGCTTTTTTCATGATTACCGAAAAGACTTGGTCTCTGCAGATGAAGCAGCCAAGTCGGTCTCATTGCTCCTTTCACAAGGTGACATAGCCGACATGGCGATCGAGGACCTAAGGCGCTGGAAGCGTTGGGAGATGACCGGGCAGGTTCTTGCGGTCCGGAAATCCGAGGCTGGCAAGATCTCGATTGTCAGGCGGGCGGTTCTCAGGTTTGCCCTGAGTTGTCCAAACCAGGAGGCTAAGGCCTTGGTTGCCCAATTGAGGTCAGAAGACAAGCAGGGGGTCGAGGATGCTGAGGAGTTGCTAAAATTAGAGGAAACCC
>CAWUNZ010000523.1:0-1882 GCA_963923445.1 uncultured bacterium | reverse complement strand
GGAATAGTCCTTGGGATCAACAACCTCGGTCATGGCCCGCGGTTGCGGGGCATAATAGGTGATTTTGAATCCATCGTGCGGCCCGATCGGCTTGCTGCACGCCAAGCCCATCAGGGTGTTTCCGTAGGTTGGCGTCATATAAACTTCACCGTTATCGAGCATTTCCTCGTAGGCTTCGCGGGTGAACTGGGGAGTGAACTCGGTACCACCGGTGAACAGCCCGAGAATTCCGGCCGCCTTGATGCTTCGCAATCCGCCGGGCGGGACCTTTTTGCCAAGCGACCGGTATTTTTCCTCAAGCCTTCCGGCCCGAAGCGCCTCATCGAATGCGGCAAGAAGTTTGGGGGTTGTGAACATGCACTTGATGTCGTGGCCGCCAGCTAAAACGGTCAGGGCCTGGTCGATGCAATGCTCCTTGTAGAGGTTGGCCTGCTCGATGTTGCGGGCCTTGATAAGCTTCACAACCCAGCGGGGATCAAGGTCCACACAGAAACAAACGCCACCCCTGTGCTGTGTCAGATGCTCGATGGCAAGGCGAAGGCGACGCGGGCCGGAAGGGCCGAGCATGAGCCAGTTGGAACCCTTTGGAAAATGCTTGTCAGGAAGTGTCTCCGACATCATTTCATAATCGATGCGGAAGTCATCGATGACCATTCGGCTCTTGGGCAAGCCGGTGGTGCCGCCGGTCTCGAAGACATAGACGGGCTTGCCGGCAAACCCCTTGGGAACCCATCGGGAGATCGGACCTCCGCGAAGCCAATCGTCCTCGAATGTGCCGAAGAGGTGAAGGTCGTCGGCCCCCTTCACATCGGTCAACGGATTGAATTTATATGATTTGGCTTTCTCGAGCCAAAACTCGCACCCTGTTTCAGGGCTGAAATGCCACTTAACAATGTCGCGGACATGCTGGTCAAGCTGTTGCTTGGCGCGCTTGACCTTGCTTTCCAGGCTTTCGGAGGGATCGAACCATTGTGCCGGGGAGAAATAGTCAATGGGGGCGTATTTGGAGTTGCTCACGGATGCGATTCCTCTTGCTTGCGAGTCACTTGGTGCCGATGGCGTACAGCGTGGTTCCATTATGCAGGTAAAGAATGCCGCCAACCGGGGTAGGCGGAGCCTTGATTGCCTGATCCATTTCAATCTTAGCCGGTTCCTTCTTCTCCTTTCCATGAGGGAAGACGAGGATGTCCCCGGAATCGGTGCCAATGTAGACTCGGCCATCGGCCACCATGGGAGAGCACCATGTTCCGTCCTTCAGGTCATGCTCCCAGTGTTTCTTGCCCGTGGCCGCGTCGAGGCAATGGAGATAGCCATCAATTTCCGCAGCGTAGAGCAGGCCGTCAGCAACGGCGACCGTGCTCAGCGTGCGACCGAAGTGAATATCACGGCCATCTCCGGCGGGCTTGGGAACAACGGGACCTCCCAGATGCCAAACCAATCCTGAATCCTTGTTTGGCTGGGCGGTCGCGTCGAAATTGTCGCCAACCGGGCTCAAGTCGCGGAATCCATCGGTAGCCATTGTGCCAGGCTTTGCCGGATCCAAACACCACAGGTGACCGGGGCCGGGGCCATCATCCGGGTTGTTACCCACGGACGCGTAGATTCGACCCTCATGGAACACTGGGGTCGCCATGATATAAGACTTATCCCCGCGTCCGCCTGGTTTGAACGAGCTTTTTTTGGTGTTGCAGTCGAACTTCCAGAGTTTTTTACCTGTTGCTGGTTCGAAGGCATAAAGCCAACCATCCCCACCCGGGAAGACAATCTGTGAAGCACCGCCCACCGTGGCCAAGGTTGGATTGGACCACTGTCCTTCCATGATATTTTCGCCGGGGCTTGAATCCTTCCAAATCACCTTGCCGGAGTTTTTGTCGAGGCAAAT
>CAWUNZ010000522.1:0-1893 GCA_963923445.1 uncultured bacterium | reverse complement strand
GACAGGGCGACCATGCTCTGCATCATGGTTGCGAGCACGTTTTTCTTCCGTACCATGCCGCCGTAAAAAAGAGCCAAACCGGGAACCATCAGCATCACAAAGGCCGAGGAAACAAGCATCCAGGCCGTGTCACCCGCCTTGAGCGCGTTGGCGGCTTTACCATCGACATCGCCCGTTGCCTTTGTCGCGTCGGCGGAGGCCTTCTCCAAGTCTTTCTTGAGGGCCTCAATCTTGGCAGGTATGTCCGATGCCGATTTTGAGGCCTTCAAATCCTCGGCGGTGGCCTTGGCCGCGGCCGCTGTCTTCCCTGCCTCACCCGCTGTTTTGGCCAGTTCGGTGATCTTCAGTTCCTGCGCTGAGATTTTCTCTCCCGCCTTTGTTGCGGAATCCTTGATCAGGGATTCCAGCTTCTTGAGTTCTTCCCCCGAATCCTTGGGAGTTGCGACGCTTTTCTGGATCTCCACCAGTTTTTTCTCGATCGCGGTGATCGACTTCTTCAGTTCCGCGGTTCCCGCGGCATCTTTCTCTTGCGCGTAAGCCATGCCCAGGTGAGCCAAGGCTATGAGGGCAAGGAAGACTCGGATCCATCGGCTCATGAACGCAATCTCCTCCCGGGTAAAAGAATGGGCGAGGGGAGCAAAGCAACTGCCATGCCATTTCTTAAATCCCGTGTCAGACTTGAAAATGCCCAGTTTTTCAGCAGGTTCTTGATCCCATGGGAATCAATAACCAAAAGCTTTTTGCTTGAATGCCAAACAGTTGGGCAATGCAGGCACGACCCTTGGGCAGGAGTTGATCGTTGAAGCGCGCGAGTTTCCCCGCGGTCATCACAACCAGCTAGTTCCTTGGATCCATCGGAAAAGACATGGCAATTTGTGATTAATTGGTAATATGATGAACAGTCGTCTCTCACTCTTGAAGTTGTGGATTGCAAGAAAATGGTTTCAAAGTCAGGTTCCAAGGATGTCGCATGGCAACAACTGGTTGAGGATGTGATGCCCAGCATGGGCCGCACACCCGAATTGGAATGGCGCCAGAAAGACGAGGATTCGACCGATCGCGTGGTTGTCAACCTGCCCCGCTCGGTGGTGGACCTCGTGGACCTTTATGTCGGTCGCCGCGGCATGCGCGACATGACGGTTCAGGCGATCCTTGACTATCTCAACATGTTCACCAACCAGATCGCCACCAACGAGGAAGGTAAGCCCATTCTGGCTTCCAGCCCCACCGGAACGGCTTTGAAAGTGCTGGCCAAGCAATTGAACATTCCGGAGGGCACCCTCCTGCGCGTCGGGGCTCACATGCTGGTCACCTTGCTTACCGCGAATGGAGACAGCGGGCAGCCCCTGCTTCAGGAGCTTCGTGATTTCGCCGGTCAAGAAGGCGTCAAGGTCGGGGAAGCGGCCACGGTTCTCTTCCGGGCGGGTCTTCGGGTGAAGCAGGTGGCGGCCGAGGCTCTCGCGGCCGATTCGGAAGCCGAATTTAAGAACCTGATTCGCAAAGTCAGTCGCTGAAAATCCCCGGCCCGGGAGAAACCGGGCGTATGCCATCGGTCGCGCTTCCAGCCAATTACACCTTTGTGGCCTTGCATGCCACGGGTTCGCATGGCGTGATCATGCGCGCGGTCGGCCCTGATGGAAGTCCGTGCGCGATCAAGGCCGCCAACCCAGACTGGCATTTTCCGCCCGCATTGTTCCGCAGGGAGGTTGATATCCAATCCTCCCTGCGGATTCACGGGGTGATTCCGGTTCTGGATCGTTGGAGCGGAGAAGCGGGCGAGGCGATGGCATTGCCTTGGCTACCCTGCAAGCTGTCCGGTCAGGGTCCGCTCAAACCAGCCGTGGCCGTGGACATTTTGGTCAAGCTGGCCAACACCTTGCAGTCGCTTCATGC
>CAWUNZ010000521.1:0-1923 GCA_963923445.1 uncultured bacterium | reverse complement strand
CAGAACCATGAGAAATGGGGTGGCAGGTCCATGGATCCGCAGGCGTTGATTGAACTTGTGACCGAGGACGAGGGCCTGACGGGCGACCTTGATGAGGAGGGTGCCTCGTGCCTTGTCCGTGAGCTTTCCGATGCCGTGCGGAAAATCGCGGCATCGAGTTCCAGTGAGCAACAGGCGGGGGCACGGGTGGCGACCGCCCGGAAAAACGGCAGGGCCCTGGCGCGCATGGCGGCCAAGGTTCAGGACGGCGATTTGGATGCAGCACGACAAATGGCGGGGGCCCAAGGATGGGCCTGGCCGGCCGCGGGGGTGAAAACCGCGGCGGAGCTGATCAGTGCTCTCAGGGACAAGCTGGCTGGTTGAATCCGGTCCACAGGCCAAGCAAGGGCAGGGAGGCCCCATGGCACGCAGGAAAAAAAAGGGAATGTTCGGCTGGATCTGGTCGCTGGTGGCGGTTTGCGCCGGTGGCACCGGATACCTCACCAGCGAGCAGATCCAGTGGGTGGTCTGGGGCGCCAAGCAGGTTCAAAAGGAGGTCGCGGTCCTTCAGGGGGAACTGGGACCATCCGCTGGCGACAGCCAGACTGACCAGCCGGTGCGTGTCTACTTCACCAAGCCCGAGAACAACGGGCCCGCGGCGGGTGACCCCGCGAGCATGCTCTGCGGCTACATCGACGCCGCGCAGCAGACCATCGATGTCTGCTGCTTCGAACTGGACAACAAGGTGATCACCGCGGCGCTGGTGAAGGCCGTGCAGCGCGGCGTGAAGGTGCGCCTGGTGACCGAGACCGATTACATCGGCGAAAGCGGTGTCCTGGCCCTGAGGGCGGTCAATGTGCCCGTGGTGGACGACCAGCGCCCCAGCGCGCTCATGCACAACAAGTTCATGGTGTTCGATGGCAAATCCGTCTGGACGGGGTCGATGAACTTCACCGAGAACTGCGCCTACCGCAACAACAACAACGGCATCTACATCGCCAATGGCAAGGTGGCGGACAACTACTCGACCAAGTTCAAGTGGATGTTTGAGCAGAGGAAATTCGGCGGCGCTCCGCTCTTCGGCCAGATTCCCAACCCGCTCGTCCAGGTGAAGAGCGATTTCCCCGTTGAGAATTATTTCTCCACCCACGACCGTGGCGCCTCGCATGTGGTCGAGACGGTGAAAAAGGCGACGAAATCGATTCATTTCTTGGCGTTCAGCTTCACCCACCCGGGCATCGGCGACGCCATGCTCGAGAGGTCGCGCGCCGGGGTGCAGGTGGCCGGGGTGTTCGAGAAGAGCCAGACCACCAGCGGGCACACCGAGTACCAGCGGATGAAGGAGGCGGGCTTGCCGGTGTTCCTTGACGCCAACCCCCGGAACATGCACCACAAGGTGATCATCGTGGACGGCGAGGTGGTGGTGGCGGGTTCGTTCAACTTCAGCAACAACGCAGACCGCACCAACGACGAGAACATGGTGATCATGCACAATGCCGACATCGCGTCGAAGTTCGAGGGCGAGTTCCAGAAGGTGGCGGGCCTGGCGGGTTATGTTCCCGCGGGCGGTCAGCCGGCGACCCCCAAGCCCGAGTCGGGGTTCCCGTTCAATCTCACCAGTTTTCCCAAGATTCCCGGTATCAAGTGACTCTGTGGAGTAAGGCGATATGTCACTGGGGTTGATGGGTTCGTGGTTCACGCTCGCCTGCCTGATGGCGCAGGCCCCGTCCGCCGGACCGGCCTCCCCACCCTTGAAGTTCCCCGCTGACCTTTCCAACCCCCGCGCGGCGCTGGAAAGCTTCTCGTTCGCCGCCGAGGGCATTCGCCGCAATGTGCGCGGAGCGATGATCGCCGCGCTCACCATGTGCGACCTTCCCGAGGGCGCCCGTCAGGACGAGGCGCGCACGCTGGTGGCGATGCTGGTGGAATCGCTCGACATGGTCT
>CAWUNZ010000520.1:0-1926 GCA_963923445.1 uncultured bacterium | reverse complement strand
GCCCGTGGCTGTTCAGCCTGCTGATGACCCCGGCGCGCCTGCTGAGGCGGCTGGGGTTGTCACCGTCGCCGCTCCTGTTTTCAGGAAAACCGGCCGTCGCCTTATCCACGGCCGACTACGCCGAGCGCCTGGTGCGCGAGCACAAGCCCACCGGCCCGCGCGTGGCCCTTCTCACCGGCTGCCTGATGGAGGCGGCGTTCCGCGAGATCAACTTCGCCACCGCGCGCGTGCTGGTGCGAAACAATGTCCAGGTGGTGGTGCCGCGTTCACAGGGCTGCTGCGGGGCCATGCGGGAACACCTCGGCCTGGAGGGAGTGGAGGAGCTGAGGCGGGCCAACCGCCAGGCGTTTTCAGGCAAGGATTTCGACGCCGTGGTGGCCAACTCCTCGGGCTGCGGATTCGCGCTCGGCAAGGCCCTCGCCGGGGAAGGCCCTCCCGTGCGCGATGTGCTCGACTACCTCGGCACCCTGCCGCTCAAGAAAGCGACACGCCAACCAAGCGCCGCGCGCGTCTATGTCGACCTGCCATGCCACCTGGTGCACGGGCAGAAGGTGCCGGGCATACCCCCGGCCGTGCTCGACGCCACCGGCCTCCTTTGGGAACTGGCGCCCATGGCGCGCGACTGCTGCGGTTCAGGTGGCGTTTACAACCTGCAGAAGCCGGAAAACGCCCGTGAAATCCTCGCCCGCAAGGCCGATTTCCTCAACCACGCCCAAGGCGACCCGGTCATATTGGCCACCAGCAACCATGTCTGCATGATGCAATGGAACAGCGCCCGTCAGGCGGGCGCTGTTCGCCGCCCTTTTCAGGTGCGGCATGTCATTCAATTGCTCGACGAGGCGTCCGGGGAAGCTCGCTGACGCTTCCCGTACACCGTCATTTCTTCAGGTCGAAGTCGAACTTGTTGGCCTCGTTCGACTTCACCTCGGCCGACAGCGTCGTGTTGTCGTTGTAGCGGTCGGGAATGTAGTTCTCGTCGCGGCCGGCGGACTCGGATCCCGGGCCTCCGGTGTTCTTGGGGGCGGTCTTCGAGACGCGCATGGCCCTCACCTCGACCCGGTTCTTGCCCACCGTGGCCTCCAGCTCGAACTTGCCGTCGTTGACCGCCGCCATCGACGGCGCCCCTCCGGTGGCCGAGGCGAAGATGATCTCGCCCTTGGCCAGCGGGGCCCCGTCGAACTTCACGGTTCCGGAAACCTTGGACTGCTTCGGTGCCGCGGGACCGCAGCCGATCAGGGCGGCGGCCAACGCGAGGGCCAGAATTCGCTTGGTGTTCATGATTGCTCCTTGTCGGCGATGGTCTGATCGCAACGGGTCGAAATTGGGTCAGTTACCGGGCAGCGGTTGGCCGTCGTCGCGCGTGGCCAGCATGGCCAGCATGGCCAGCGTGGTGGAGTCGGTGAGGAAACGGACGGAACCGTCCGCCATCACCGCGTTCACGCCGCCGGAGTGGGCCGAGTTGAGGGGGATATTGGTTCCGATGTTGTCGCAAACACCCATCGACCCGCAGTTGCCCGGGGCGTTGGGCCAGCCGGTCTTCTGGTTGATGGCGTAGCGGATCGTCGTCATTTGGAAGGTCCGGGCGTCACCGGCGTTGGTGCCGTTGGGCGAGGCGGTCGAGTACCAGCCGATCTGCCAGCCGTGAAGCAGGCCGGTGCCCCAGGTGACCTTCGAGCCGTTCTGGGTGGTGAGGAAGTCATTCTGCTCGCTGGCCACCATCACATTGCTGGTGCCGTCGGAGATGTCGGAGAACCTGACCTGCTTGCCGGGAAGGAGAATGCCGCCGCCGCTGGCGATGCCGCCGCTGCAGCAACCGGCGGAACCGCCGTTGGTGAAGATCCTCGATTCCGTGTAACCGGGGATCAATCCGTTGATGGCGCCCGAGACGCCCACATAGTGGTTGCGGGAAATGTTCGTGCCGGTGAA
>CAWUNZ010000519.1:0-1927 GCA_963923445.1 uncultured bacterium | reverse complement strand
GGGCCCGGGGCCTGTCGGCCTCGACCGCGTCAAGGCGCTCGCCGCGGCGCCCGGGGAGATCACGGTCTCGATGATCGGCATCGCCGAGAACGGCGAGCGCGGCAAGGCGAAGGGACCGGTGGACTGGACCACCGAGAAGACCCTGGAGCTGGCCTTCGAGGCCGGTTCGGTTTCCGGCGGATCGGTTCCCGGCGGCGTGGTCCAGATGGAGGTGTCCACCGGGCAGGAGATCCAGAGGCCCGCGGCGCTCAAGGGGCAACGGCGGCGCATCGACCTGCCCCCGACGGGTGAAACGGGCGATGGCAAGGCCATTTCCGTGGTGCTGGAATCCTCGTTTATCGAGCGGGGCCAGGACCAGCGCGCCGCGATTCCCTCGGGCGTCATCAACTCCGCGGTGATCACGACCTGCCTGTACCGGGGCCAGCGGGTCGACCTGACCATCCCGGTCCGGCTGCACGCCACGGCGCCTGCGGTGGCGACCTCGTATCCGGCCAGGGGCGGAGCGACCATGTCCATCCGCGCCTCAAGGGAAGCGGTCGCCGACGCCGGCCAGGCGCGCGGATCCGTCGCGATCGTGGTTGACTGCTCGGGAAGCATGGGGCCCGCGGGCGACGACCCCGGCAAGATCTCCCGGGTGGCAACAGCCCTGGAGACGGTCATCGGCAGGCTTCCCCCCGGCGTGTCGATCACGGTCTGGGTTTTCGGCCATGCCGTCGGCCCGGCGCGCACGGTGGACAATCCGGAGGAGCATGTGGTTTCCGTGCTGGGCCCCACGATCATGGGCGCCGAACCCGCCGCCGTGGCCGCGCGCATGGCCAGGAAGTTCCGCGAGGGGGAGATCATCCCTTGGAACAAATCGCCCCTGCTTTCGGCGATGAACAAGGCCGCGACGGAACTGCTTGCCCAGGGAGCGAACAAAGGCCCCATGACGCTGATCGCGCTCACCGACGGGCAGGACAACCGCGCGGCCACCGACGCCAAGCTGAATCCCGACAAGCTCCCGATCCCCGGTCTGGTGCTGAAGCTGTTCGCGGGCACGGGGATCCTGGTGAATGTGATCGGCTTCCAGGCGGGCGCGGAGGACGCGGCGGTGCGCGCCGACTTCGAACCGCTCTCCAAGCTCTCGCCCCCCGGGGCCTATTCCTCGGCGGCCCACATCGGCGAGCTGATCAGCCAGTTGGAGAACTCGATGCGGCGGGAATTCCGCTTCGAGCTTGAGACGCCGGAAAACCTCGTGGTCCCCACCCAGCCTGCCGGCGGCTTCGAGGCCGGAACGGCGGGGCTGACCGACAAGTGGATCTTCCCGCCCATCGCCGCGGGCGAGTATTTCGCGCGCGCCGGAAGCGCGCGAAGCCTGCTGGGCATCGCCCGGCTCGACCCGGCGGATTGCCTGCTTTTGGGCCTGGAGCGAGGCAAGCCCCCCAGGCGCCTGGGAATGGCCGACGAGATGCCGGGCCGACCGGTCGGCAGGTCGGGCGGATGGGCCGCGGCGATCGCGCAGAACAAGCGCGAAAAGGCCGGGGTTTCCATGCTCGTGTCGCTCGAGAAAACATGGGACGCGCGCGAGGCCGAGGTCGCCCTCCTGAAACCCGGATTTGTCTGGTGGGAATTCAAGCCCAAGGGAAAGGCGACCGCCGCGGTGCGCGCATGGAACGAGTTCGGGTACCCGGCGCCGTGCTGGGTGGTCGCCTCGCCCGCGTGGCCCGTCGCGCCCGCCACCGGCGCGCCCGCCGAGGGAACCCTCGAGGCCTGGTGGTCGCCCGAGAAGATCCGCCCCTTCGAGAGCGAGTTCACCCGGGGCGGCGATTTCCCGCGAGTCACGGCGATCGCGGGCAGGCCGATGGTGATCGACGGGCAAAACTGCCTTGTGGAATCGATTGTGATCGAGAACCGGCTGGTGCCTGTCGATCCGGACCGATCCGAGATC
>CAWUNZ010000518.1:0-1928 GCA_963923445.1 uncultured bacterium | reverse complement strand
GATTAATAAGTATCCGATCGTTTTACACGGGTTGACGGCACTTCTGGCCTTGGCTTGTAGAGAGCGTTTTCAGTGTCATCGCGCACCCGCCTCGGCAAGGGCCAGCCATGCCTCGGCCTCATGGCCTGGGGCCAATGCCCACAGCCTGGGGCCGAAAGCCGCCGACAGCGCCGCTGGCAACCTGACGCCCAAGGCCAGTTCCGCCGGGGCCCGGGGCCGGTCGTATTCAACCACCTTGCAGTGTTCATCGAGGTCGGCCAGTTTGCGGGCTTCGGCAACCGCGTCGTCGAGCGTGCCGAGCGAATCCACCAAGCCATGCTCAAGCGCCTTCTCGGCGGTGTAAATACCGCCATCGGCCAAGTAACGCTGATAAGGCTGAACCTCGGGCGGATTGGGACCGGCGCGCACGGGCGCCACGGGAAATGGTTCCAACAGCTTGCGCTTGAGGCGCTTGCCGCGCCCTTCCTCCACCACGGCAACAAAGCGGTTGTAACTGGTGTCGATCAGGTCCTGCCACACCTGCCTTTCCTTGGGGGTCATGGAGCGGAACATGGAGCCGGAGTCCTTGATTTCCCCCTGCTTGATCACTGTCATGCCCACGCCGTGCTGCTTGGAAAACCCCTCAATGCTGGGCAAGCCGGCAAACACGCCAATCGAACCCGTCAGGCCGGAGCGGTCGCAGACAATCGTGGCGGCAGGGGCCGAGATGTAGTAACCGCCTGAAGCGGCCAAGGAGCCGAATGATGCCACAAGGGGCTTGGGATCCCTCTTTTTCGCCGGGTCGCCTGAAATAAGGGCGGTGAGGCGGCGATGGAGGTCGTCGGAACTGGTGATGGTGCCTCCGGGGCTATTCACGCGCAGCACAACCGCCTGAACTCCCTTGTCGGCGGCAGCCTGCTCGATTTGCCTGTGCACATACCCCAGCAGGCCCTCGGCGAGCACACCCTCCACCCGGATGATGGCCACTTTCTCACGGCCGGAACCACTTTCCGGGCGTACGATCTCCGCCAATTCAGCGCGCGGAAACAGTCCCGCCCATAGGGGTTCGGATAACCAAACAATGACCCCGAGCACCAGCGACACGCCCAGGAAAAGCCCGTTGAAAGCGATCGAAGCCGTGAGCAGCCATCGGCCACCCTGGGCGTTTCCCGCTGCCATGAGCCATTCCCCCGCACAACCGGACTTTGGCGGAACCGTCAAGGCCGGTGGTCACTTGTCAAAAAGGGTCATCGTGGTATGATCTTAGCGGAACGATTGGGCCTAGAGTCCTGTCGTTGCGTGGGGATGTAGCTCAATCGGTTAGAGCGCCGCCCTGTCACGGCGGAGGTTACGGGTTCGAGTCCCGCCATCCTCGCTCTTTTTCTAAGAAACTGTTTTCCAAAAACCCGGCATCTGCCGGGTTTTTGTTTTGTGGCTGGGCTTTACGAGGCAGGATTTCCTCAAAAGCGCATGAAAAATGCGCTTTTACCGAAGTGGTATGGAAATACTTCCACCATGAAAAACCGATACTTGATCGTGTGACGCCTTACTCCGCCTTCGGCTCCGTTCAGGCCTCTTTTTTTCCATTATTCGCAAACATCAGATCAATTGAACCCACCTCACCTCTTACCCTTCTCCAACACGAACCATAGGGGAGGATCGTTGGGCCTGCTGGAGTTGGTCATGAAACCAAGAAGAACACCCGGGGCGACCTCACGAACCTCGTCATGTACCGGTTCGACCCACTTGGTCAGCTTACCCTGCACCCCGGCGTAATCGAGCACCAGGCAATCGTGTCCATCCAGCGAGGATGGCCGGATCGACATCCGCGCCGGTACCGCCGTACCCAGGGGCAGTCGGTTGGTCATGATTCCCTTTGAGACATCAAAGCGTTTGCCAAGCCACCCAAGGCCGAGCACCGCCCCCTTCCATCCGTTGCTCCGCTTGCC
>CAWUNZ010000517.1:0-1933 GCA_963923445.1 uncultured bacterium | reverse complement strand
AGGAGTCGGGCTTGGGAATGGAAAACAGGCAACCAATGGTCGGTGTCATCCGGAGGATGGTTCGCGAGCGAACGGTCGCTCAACGCGAACGCCCAAACCACCACCACAATTCCAACAGCCGTCACCACGATAAGCGCGCAACCGGCCCTCATGACCGAGGTGTTGGAACTGTTCAACAAAAAGCCGGAGAAAAAAACAATGACCAGCAGGGCAGCGATGGTTTCCTGAATGGCCCGCTGACGGGATCCTGAAATCAGGCTGCGGATCAATTCCGACCGGCTCATGGAAATGGGCCCCATGCGTTGGATGTCTGACATGGCGCGACGCCAAGGCCTTCTTAGACCCTTAGCGGTGCGAATCCGGCTTGGGCAAAGGGCTTGGGTCGACGGGGTGGATTCGCCCCCTGCGTTCAAGGATTTCCCGTTGCCTTCGCAGGCACGACTCCTTGGTGTTTCGGCTCACCCCCGGTTGTGATTCCGCCCAGTTGATGGTTTCAAAAATAACCCGAAGACGCTCATCGCGGTCCCAGACCCGGTCTCGCTTGGCCTCCTCGGCGGCCAGTTGCGCCCGATCCAACGGGCCCGCCGGCTGGAAGGACTCGTCGGTCATGCCTTCTTGCATCATGGCCTCAAGGGCTGGGTCCAGGCGCATTCCACCTCGCCCATGTATGACGGGTTGGGGTGCTTTTTGGTCGAGGTGACCTTGGCCCGCACATAAAGCTCGTTCCCCTTGAATTCGTAGGCGGCCTCGGTGCCCGCGACCGTGGAAACCACCTGGCCGATGCCGTCAGGCCCGGCGTCCTTCAGGGTGGCGTGGAAGGTGGTGGTGTGAGTGACTCCGGGTTCAGGCTGAATCCGCAGGCTGAGCCCTTTCTTGGAGTAATTCAGGTCGGTGAGGTTGACGCCCGTGGAGGCGTAGAAGTCGCCGTCGCGCATGGCCTTGGCCAAGGCACCGGGTTCCAGCGACCCGGCGCGCACCATCACCCATCCCCGGCCGGGAGTCGGCGACTTGATCGAGTTGACATGGTAGTTGTGCGCGTCGTCGGTCGCCATGCCCAGAAGCGGGGCTGGACGGTTGGCCTTGAACCGGCGCGAGATCACCAGATCCCACAGCCTCTCGCAGCCGGGGCGTTCCTTGTCGCCGTTCTGGTTGGTGCCCGGGTGACCGTTGTAGACCTCGAAGAACTTCAGTTCCTCGGCCTGGGTGAGGTCGTCGGCGTTGACGCCCCAGTTGTAATTGGGGTGATTGAGGAAGGTCACGATCTCCCGTCCCGTCTTGGCCTTCTGCTCGTTCACCTGCCGCACATTCACGGTGATGGTTTCCGGCACGCTGCCACCATCGGCGGGCTTGATCACCGAGGCCAGGTTGATGGCGTTCATGTGGATGGGGAGCTTGCCGAACTTGTGGGTGATCTCCTCTCCCTGAACAAGGATGAACTTGCCGGGTTCATCCACCTTGGACTTCACCTGCTCGAGCGTCTTGAGGCGAACCTGGGGGCGATTTTTCTCCACGCGCCTTTCCAGCCAGTCGGGCCCGAAGCGCTTGGAAACCTTGTCAACCGCCTGCTCACGGGTCTTGTTGCTGGCGGCGTCGACCCATTTGATTCCCGTGGCGATGACATTGTGCTCGGTGAGCGAAAGGAAGTGGTACCCATGGGACTTGTACCAGTCGGCGATCATCTCGGGGAAATCGTCGCCGTCACTCCAGAGCGAGTGGGTGTGGAGGTTGCCCTTGTAGAAGGTTTTCCTCGTTGATGGCGCGCCCTCCTGCGAGGCCCATACGGCCAGGGCGAGGCAACCGGCGGCGAAGGCGATAACGACCAAGCGGCGAAACATGAACATGTCTCCGGACTTGTGGTGAATGAACTTATCCTCATGCCCAGCCAAGGCTTGGGCAATGCCTTTTGCATGAGGTTTCGGGGAAGATCGGGACC
>CAWUNZ010000516.1:0-1946 GCA_963923445.1 uncultured bacterium | reverse complement strand
GCGTGGTGCAGGTTGTAGACGATGCCGACATTCGGCAGGTTGAGCGCCTCCCGCACCAGGAGCATGCTTTCCGGTTCGCCCGCCCACCCACCGTGGTTGTACAGGCCCAGCTTGTGCCCGCGCCGGGCGGCCTCCAACGCCAACGGCTTGAGCCTTTCGGCCACGCGCTTCGCCTTCTCGGCGTCGGTGCCATCCTTGCCGGGGTCGGGCATGCTCACCCAAAGCTGGGTAAGAACCTTGTTCCGTTCCAAGGCGTCGAGAATTTTCTGCCCCGTTCCGGGAATCGCCCCGGGAAACCAGAACGCCGTGAGCTGGATTCCGTTCTTTTGGAGCGTTTGCAGTTCCGTGTCGAAGGTCGGAATGTGCTCATCGCGCCAGTCGTAGGCCAGCTTGCGGAGGCCCAGCGTCTTGAGCATGGCGGCGCGCTCGGCGGGCCCGCGTTTTTTGGCGTCGAACGGCACGACGCACCATGCCACCAAATTGGGCTTTTCGTAGATCTCGTATGGCGATGGCTTGGGCGCCGGCTGAATGGCGACGAGCGCGATCAGGAAGGGAAGCATCGGGGCTGCTCCGGCCATGCGGGCGCGGCAATGGCCGCCCGCCCTAGCAGAGCAGCATCATCAGCCGGGACCGGTAATCCTGGGTCACGGGATGCGCGTCGCCCAGGGCATGGAAGACTTGAATCATCGCCTCGCGGGCCGGACCGGTCAACAGGGCCTGGTCGCCTTCCGCGGCCTCAATGAGTTCCTCGAGCGCCAGCTCATACTCACCCGCCGCGGCCAGCCTGCAACCCAGCTCGTAACGGGCCTGCGCCTTGGCCTTGCCGGTGGCGGAGGCGGCCTTGGCTCGGGCCGCGTCGATGTCCGCGGGACCGGGCACCTTCTCCGCGAACCAGGCGCGCGCCTTGAGGGCAAGGGCCTCCTCTCCCAGGGGCCCGCCGCCAGAGACATTGTCCAAAAGCGTCATCACCTCGGCCTTCTCTCCCCGGGCCAGCAGGATGCGCGCCAGTCCCACGCGCGCCTGGTCCAGGAATTCCTCGCCCTTGAGCGCCTCGCGGTAGAGCGCCTCCGCCCCGGCCAGGTCGCCCGACTGCTCGCGGGCCAGCGCCAGGTCCGCCATGTTTTCCTCCTTGGTCGGCAACAATCCGTCCAGGAGTTGGGCCAGGGCCTTCTCGGGAAGAATCCCCTGGATCCGGTCGATCGGCCGCCCATCGCGGAAAATCAAGACATCCGGAATGGAGCTGATACCGAAGGCCATCGCGAGCCGCTGCTCGACATCCACATTCACCTTCGCCAACGCGATCTTTCCGCCCCGCTCCCGGATCAGCTTCTCCAGGATGGGCTTCATCTGCATGCACGGCTGGCACCACGGTGCCCAGAAGTCCACCAGCACGGGGACTTCCGACTTGATCACCAGGGCCTCGAAATCCTTGGCGGTGCAGTCAAAAATAAACTCTTCGCCCGATGTCATCGCCAGATTCCCCCATCCGTGTTCATGCCAAGGGCGCCGCCCATCAAGGCGTGCAGCCTGGAAAGGGCCACGGGTTCGTCCGCTGGAAACGCGCCGTCACGGTCGGTGGCGCCGACCACAAGCCCGCGGGGAACGCCCGCCCCGAACACAAGACCGCTCCAGGCTCCTGTCCAGTGGTCTCGCCCACCCCGGGCATTGAGGCGCGGCGAGCGGCCCATTTCACCGGCCACCACCACCATCACCCGGTCCCACAGGCCCCGCCGCTCCATGGCGTCCATCAGCCAGGCAAGGCCCGTGTCCAATGCCGGAGCCAGATGATCCCGATAATCCGACAATGTGCCGGCCAAGGCGCCCATGTCGGCATGGCAATCCCATGTGATCCGGTTGAACACGGTCTCGGCGGTGTTCACGGACACCATGCGGGCGCCTTGCTCCAATAAGCCCAGCGCCTCCGAAAACAGTCGTGCCGGTTCCGG
>CAWUNZ010000515.1:0-1951 GCA_963923445.1 uncultured bacterium | reverse complement strand
ATGGCCAGACGGCGAACTTCCAGGCCGGCGGATTGCTGCCTCTGCCTTATGTGACTGGCTACACCAACTACGGCCTGCAGGGCGTCAACTTCATGCCTATCGGCGTGCAGCTCAACTTCACCCCCTACATCCTGGGGCGCGACCGCCTGCGGCTTCAGGTCTCGGCGGAAGTCAGCGAACGCGACCTGACGCTCGGCGCCACCATCATCAACGGCTCCGCGGTGCCCGCGTTGAACACCCGCAACTTCCAAACGACCGTGGAACTTCAGGAGGGCCAGACCCTGGCGGTGGCCGGATTGCTCCAGAACCGGTCCGCCGGCAACTCCGCGCGCACCCCGTTCCTGGCGGACATCCCGATCGTGAACCGGCTGACGGGCATCGACAGGGTGCAGTCTTCGGAGCAGGAACTGGTGATTCTCGTGACGCCCCGGCTGGTGGGCCCGATGGACCCCGAGAAGGTGGGCCCGCTGCCTGGCAACGACCTGTTCGAGCCGAGCAACATCGAGTTTTACCTCCTGGGCCGCATCGAGAGCCGCCGCAACAAGGACTACCGCGCGCCGGTGATGACCGACATGCACCGCCGCCTGAACTACCTCAAGTGCCAGGAGTTTTACATGAACGGGCCGACGGGCCACGCCGCGAGCGCCCCGTTGCTTGAGGAATGACCCAACCCACTCGCCGAAAAATTCATGTGAACACAGAGGAATAGGTGCCTTATGGGAATCAAGCGCGGAATGTGGATGCTGATCGCCGGCCTCGGCCAGGCGGGTGCCGCCCTGGCGGCGGAGGGACCGGTGACGGGCGCCGACAAGCCTGCCGTCCTGCCGCCCATCGGCGCGCAGAAGGTTCAGCCCGCCCCCGTGATGGTGCCGGGTTCAGGCCACACTCCCGAGGTGGTCGGCGCCGCCTGCGCCACCTGCGGAACCGCCGGGTGCGCGAACAAATCCGGCCGGAAGGACCGTTGCGGCATCATCCCCAAGGGCGCGCTGCCCGACCCAGCAGGCCTGAAACTCAAGAACCTCCAGGACACCCAGTGCATGGTGGGCACCGCGGGCCTCCTGTTCTTTTACGACTGCGAATGGGAAGGCGACACCGACAGGCTTGGCCGAACCGGCTACACCCGTCTGGCCCGGCTGATGTGCCGGGTGCGCACCACGCCTGTGCCCGTGATGATTGAGCGGACCGCCAACCCCGTGCTCGACGAAAAGCGCAGGGTGGCCATGGTCGAGCATCTCGTGATGGCCGGCATTCTCGACGCCAGCGACAGGGTCCATATCGGCTACCCGATCGATCCGGGCCTCGAGGGCCTCGACGCCGAGCGCATTTACTACAACCTCCGGATCAATCCCAACAACTTCAACGGCATGGGCGGGCGATCCGGTGGTGGTCGGCTTGGAATGTTCAGCGGCTTCTTCGGAAACGGCGGCGGCGGTGGATACCGCTGATGAGTGAGCGGTTTTCAGGGGAGGAGACACACATGGCGACACGACACGCCCGAATCGTTTTGGCCGCTTTCACCCTGGCATGGATGGCGGGTTGCCAGACGGCGGGAAAGACCGGCGCCCAGGCGATGAAGGCCAAGGTCAAGCCGGGTACCTCTGTGCTGGCCGGAACCCACGCCAAAAACTCGGAAACGAAACCCCTGCCACCCGCCGAGTCGATGGCTTTGGCCATTCAGGTGGGGCAACAACTGGAGAGCCAGGGGCACCTCCGCGAGGCGGCATCGCAATATGACCGCGCCCTGGCGATCGACCCCAACCGGCCCAAGCTGATCCACCACCTCGCCGTCGTGCACGACCGCTTGGGTGAGTACAAGGCGGCGCGCGACCTGTACGCCCGAGCCAAGGCCCTCAAGCCCGGAACCACCGAAATCGATGTCGATGTCGCTTTCAGCCACTACTTGTCGGGTGAATACGATGAATCGATTCGCCTGGGCAGGACGATCGTGGAA
>CAWUNZ010000514.1:0-1955 GCA_963923445.1 uncultured bacterium | reverse complement strand
ATCCAAGGGAATCGCCTCGGTTTGGGTTCGGGTTCCCAAAATCATGGGAAACTCAAGGCAGGAGATACGGCTTCACTGGGGCAAGGCAGACGCCAGGCCTGAATCCGATGGCAAGGCCGTGTTCAACAAGTCCAATGGTTACCTCAGCGTTTTGCACATGGCTCGCCAGCCAAGGGATGAGGCTGGGACTGTGGCGCCCACTGACACGGGCACGACGCCGGTGGCCGGGGTGATAGGCGAGGCGCGTCATTTTCCCGGGCAGAAGGGTGTCTTCTGCGGTGACAAAATTACCAGTTACCCGGTGGGATCGGGTTCCCACAGTTCCGAGGCCTGGGTGCGCGTGGAAAAACCCAATTCAACAATCATGGCCTGGGGCAACGAGCAGGGGCAGGGCAAGGTGGTCATGCAATATCGTAGCCCGGCCCATGTCCGGATGGATTGTTATTTTTCGGGAGGAAATGTCGCCAGCCAGAGCGCGCCGGCAGCCGGCGAGTGGTTTCATGTGGCCCACACTTACGAGAAAGGCGAATCCCGCGTTTATGTGAACGGCATGCTCGCTGGGAACAACAAGAATGCCAATCCGCCCCTCAACATCAGGACACCTGCCCGGTTCTGGATCGGCGGCTGGTATCACAATTACGACTTCATCGGCGACCTTGATGAGGTCAGGGTTTCGGATGTGGTGAGGTCGCCAGAATGGGTTCGACTCCAATACGAGAACCAGAAACTTCACCAAACTCTTGTCGGGCCCGTCGTGCAGCCAGGAAACGAGTTCGCGATCGCCGAAACCGAGGCTGGGATTCCTGAAGGAAAGAGCGCTGTTTTTCAGGCGAAGGCCGGAGGTGCGCAAAAACTGTACTGGAACGAGGTGCGTGACGGGAAGGAGTTTGTGGTTGCCACCGATCGATTCACCTACAGGTTTGATGCTGGAAGGGTGATGGGCAACCAGACGGTCACCCTTCGATTGAAGGCGGTGTATCCGACTGAGACGAAGATTCGAGACATCAGGATCACCGTCCGCGAGGAGATTCCCGAACCGGATTTCACTTTGAAGGTGCCCGCCTCGTGGGATGGGCGGCAACCGCTGGAGATCGCGCCCCAGATCCTGAATGCGGATGCCATGCGGGCCAAGGCCGCCGACCGGTTGAATTATTCGTGGGATGTCGGAGATATCGGAACCGTTCGGGAGATCGTTCCGGGGAAGTTGATTCTTCGGCGATCACTGAACAGCGGCCTGATGACCATCCGTGCAACCATCGACAATGGCGGTGCGCCCGTCACGAAATCGGCGACCATTTCCGTGAAGGAACCGGCGACAGATGCCTGGGTCGAGCGGGTGCCTGGCAGTGATGAGAAACCGGAAGACGGCCAGTTTTACCCACGCGATGACCGGAACGAGGGCACCCTTTACTGCAATGGCACGCTGCCCGGAAAAGCCGAAGCCGTTTTTCTGCGCGTGTTTGCCGGTGACAAGCCGTTCAGTGAGATCAGTGGCAAACCCGGAGCGGACGGATCGTATTCCCTGTCCGCCAAGCTGAAGCCTGGGTTGGTCCAATATCGAATCGAATTCGGGTCAAAATCCGGCGGCGTGGAGACGGTGTTGCACAAGGCCGCCAACCTCCTGTGCGGTGACGCGTACATCATCATCGGCCAGTCGAACGCCGTGGCGACCGATTTCGGAAAGGAAGATCCGGCGTTTCGCAGCGAATGGATCCGCACCTTCGGAACCATGTCCGGCAACGCGAAGGAATTCACCGGTTGGGGCGACGCGGTGCACCGTAGCCGGGAGGGTGGCAAGCTTCAGGTCGGTTACTGGGGCATGGAACTGGGAAAGCGCATTGTGGAATCCCACAAAATGCCTGTCTTTCTCATCAACGGGGCTGTTGGCGGCACGCGCGTGGATCAGCACCAGCGCAACGAGGCCGACCCTGAGGATCTGACAACCATCTATGGCC
>CAWUNZ010000513.1:0-1981 GCA_963923445.1 uncultured bacterium | reverse complement strand
GCATTTCTGGTGGGGTCTGACGAGTCTCCTTCGGGAACCACGATCACCATTCCTTGTCGGGCCCGAGTGAGCAAAACACGGTAGGCATTTTTCTGGTAGAGCTTGCGTTCCGCCTTGCGAATATGATTCCACTTGTCTCCGCTGAAAGACCAATTCTCCCAACCATGACTCGAGTGTCGAAAATCGGCATCCCAAGTGACGCATGTCCAATCCAACTCAAGTCCTTGCACTTGGAATTCAGTAGCCACATCCTCCAAATAATAAGATGACCTGACATCGGTTTTGTCGTCTAAAAACCAATGGACAGGGTCCATGGGTGATTTGACATCAATCGCGTGGGGTTTGAGTCGCTGCGCTTCCGACGAAACCACAATTCCGTAGCGTTCCGTGCCGCGGGCTTTGCTTTTGAGCCATTCCTTGGCCTTTTGCAATTGGCGGGTCATCACGATCGGATAACGGTCGTTGAATGAGGCCAGCGTGTTTGCCGCGTTGTGTTCTTCCATGTCGAGCAGTTGCTTCACGAATAGCGAGACTTTTTCCGCCCGGAAGGAGCGCATCGATACGGCCAGATGCAATTCATCGCGAAAGTGAACTTTTGGATGGGCGGAGAGCGATTCCAATAGTTGGCCTGCACCGTATTCGCGGTCGGTCAATTTGGGTGAAATATGAAGTTTCCAATGTGGGTATGACCTTTTGATGGATTCGACCCATTCTGAAATGCCAGCCTCACCTGTGTTGATTTCTTGGCCACCGCCCACAAGGCAGACAATGACAGCCCAATCAGGGTGCCGATCCATGCAACTGATCAGGAATTCGGGTTCAGATTGTGAGAAATGCGGACGGTTCTTTTTCTGCTGCATGAATTTGGCCGTCTGTTCGATATTCCAAGCCCTTTGGGCCTCATCGAAAAGGGCGACATGCTCAATCGGTGGCCGGTTCGAATCGACAAGGCAGTCGTCTCGGAAGTGGTGCACGTTTTGAATGAAGGCTTTAACCTCGCTGCGAGCTTGCCCCAGTTTGATTTTGATTTTTCTTTCGGCTTCCCTTTGCACCTTGTCGCGCGCCAGCGCCTCCCGGAGGATGCTGACCAAGGGTCCGTTGCCCGAGAGAAACACGCTGTAAAGATCATTCGCCTTGTCAATGTTTTGAGTGGCGATGTTGAGACCCACTAGTGTTTTTCCAGCGCCGGGAACACCTGTGACGAAGCAAATGGCCTTTTCTGAACGGTCACGCGCCTCCGCGATGATCGCGCTCAGGGTCTTGGAAGTGACCGCAAGATTGACCGCCTCAGCGTCATTTCTGGATATTTCCTCCACGCCATGCCCCGCATAGAGGGCCATGGCGGCCTCGATAATCGTGGGAGAGGGGCAATATCTGCCGGAATTCCAGGCCGTGGCATCAATACCGTTGGCGTGAACTCTCCCTAAGAAGGATTCGATCACAACGCCCAGTTGGTCCACCGTGCTGCAAACCGGAGGGAAAAGCTTGTCTTCCGCGGGCTGGGATGATTGGCGAGCTGGTACCTGCTTTGCTTCTGTCGCCACCAGAATGGGGGCAACATGGATGTCGTGAGAGGTTTCATGGAAATTCTTCAGGTCGAGGGCGTAGTCGTAAACCTGATCGATGGCGTGCGCGTCGAACTGGTCGCTTCCCACCTTGAATTCAATGACGAAAACCACTGAGCCGATGATGGCGACAGTGTCGATTCTTTTTCCGAGCCGGGGAATGTTGAATTCGAAGTGGATCGCGCCTGAACCGGCGAAAGGCTTGAGAGAATTTTTGAGGATCGCTATTTGATCTTCCCAAGCATCGGTTTGGTTCGTGTCAACCGCATGGATCGAATGAGTGGTCAACGATCCGATAATGGACAAGGAATCCCTTGTCAGGAAATCGGAGATGGTGTCGGAGTAATAAGACCGCCTCAATTCACCACTCCCTGCGTTCCCGTGAACTTGGGATGTTGAGCATCTTGCGGTACTTG
>CAWUNZ010000512.1:0-1984 GCA_963923445.1 uncultured bacterium | reverse complement strand
TTTCAGGATCATTGGATCGATGCCACGGTAAATCCATCTACTTCAAGGGCGTCCGGTGGACTCCAGACCAGTTTGCGGGCGGGGGAACACGGCTGAGTTCATCCGCCCTTTCCATCATTCTCTGGGAAACGCCGTCGTGAATCCAGCGGGCAAGGATGGCGGCATAGGCGTCACGGGCGTCGGAGAATCGCCTTGCCCTGTAAGCGTCGTGCGCGAGCGTGGTCATGACGGCCAAATCAACCTGGTCGGGACTACAATCCGCGCGCCAGCCGATGAGTTCATGCACCAGCACCGGTTCGGTTTTTCCCTTCACGGCGACCAAGTCCACCGGGCGCGTGAGAAAATCGTCCCCGGCTTCCAACCGGGCCGGTTCACTGACGAGGATCGAGGTCCCGTACTGCTTGTTAAGTCCCTCCAACCTGCTGGCGAGGTTCACGGCGTCGCCGATGATGGTGTAATTGAGCCTCACGCTCGAGCCGATGTTGCCGACGATCACCTCGCCGGTGTGGATGCCCATGCGGGTAAGAAACACCGGAAGGCCGGCGGCTTTCCATCGGGCATTCGCGGTGTCGAGGGCCTTTCGTCCCACCAGGGCGGTGGAGAAGGCTTGTCTGGCGTGCCCGGGAACCCGGATGGGGGCGTTCCAGAACGACATCACGGCATCGCCAATGTACTTGTCCACCGTGCCGCCATGCCGTGAAACCTCGGTGCTGAGGATCTCGAGATAATCGTTGAGGTGCCTGACCAGCGACATCGGGTCGATTCGTTCAGCCACCGTGGAAAAATCCTTGATGTCGGAAAAAAGGATGGTGACAGGCACGGTCTCGCTGTCGAGGCCGGCGATGTTCCCCGGCTTGAGGTATCGCTTGAGGAGGTCTTCGGGAACATAGCGGATGAACGACTTGAGCCCCGATCTCATCGAATCGATGGCTCCGGCGAGCTTGGAAATTTCCCTGATTCCGGAATGAACCTGTTTTCGTTCCGACAGATCAAGCTTTCCGGTGGCCTCGGCGATCGCCGTCAATTGCTCCAGTCGCCGCGCGGTGACCATGGCGAACCAGAACGCCGGCGCCAGCACGATGGCGAGGATTCCAAATGTGAGCGCGAGGTTGATCATCAGGTGCCGCTGCGCGGGGTTGACAATTTCCGATTCCCTGAAGGCGTGGCAGAGAATCCAGTACGCGTTGGCGCCGGGCTGAAGCAGCGTGTAGGTGGCATTGAAGGCGCCCTCCGGGGTGATCACCCGTTCCGTGCGGGATTGATTGGGTTTCAACTCAAGCCAATCCACCGGTTCGGAGAGGCTCAGCGTCAGGGGTGATCCGCATTCCGAGGTGTGAACGGCCTCCGGATTCGCGCTGATCCGTTCGCCGATCTCCTTGTCGGTGTGCGCCACCAGGATGGGCGAACCGTTCCCTTGATCAAGCTCCAGCACAAACGCGAACGAGTTGTTGCCGTGGGCCCCCAGCGATTCGACCAGTTTGTTCCGGATCCAGCCGGTCGATCCGGAAACCGCCATGACCCCCTCCGCGGGTGTCGAGCCATCGGGCGATCCGAAAGCCGTGTACAGGGAAAAACCTCTAGGTCCCTCGAGGTTGCTCAGGTTGACGAACTTGCGATTGGGACTCCAGCCGAGGGTTCCCTGACCGGCGTGCCTGATTCCATCCTCAAACCAATCGAGTTTCCGCATGTCCTTAACAGGGCGGCTTTTTCCCGTCGAGACGGAGGTGGCCACAAAACCTCCGCCATTGCCGGGCTGCACAAGCTCCATGTCGCCCTTGTAGATGAAGAATCCGTGGCCATCGGAGGCGAAAGCGCACTTCAGAGCGATGTTTTTGTAGGCCCCCGAAGCGACATGATTCCAGAATTCGCGGGCCATGAACGGCATGAGGGGATCCCGCGCGCGCCTGGACGCGATATTCGCGAAGACCTTGACACCCCTTTCACAGTATTCCCTGATATTGTCAATATTAGCTATACTTGATGT
>CAWUNZ010000511.1:0-1986 GCA_963923445.1 uncultured bacterium | reverse complement strand
GGTAGATGGGGAAGGGGCCCAAATGGGTGCGGGTTTCCAACCGTTGGCTCAGCACCACCTGGAAGATGTCGCCGGCCTGGATGTATTCCTTGGCCTTGTTCACCGCGGCAATGAACCCGTCGTGGGTGAATGTGGAGGAGGTGTCCTCCACCACATCGCCCAAGGCGGCGATGTCCACCGGGGGCAGCGCGGCCGGTGCCGATAACCGCGCCACCAGATCATCCACCTGCGAGCAGGCTTCGGCATACCGTTGCTTCAGGTCGCCATCGGTGCGGGCGTGGCCCACGGCAAGGATGGTTTTGGTGATCTGGTCGAAGACCACCATGCGGTCGAAGAAGGCGAAGGCAAGGTCGGCCAGGCCGCGGTCGTCGCGCGGGCAGTCGGGCAGGTGCTCGGCCCAGCGGACGGTGTCGTACCCGGCGTAGCCGACGGCGCCTCCCAGAAACCGTGGCATGCCGGGCAGGTGCGGCGCCCGCAGGGGGGCGAGGCGTTCCTGCAGGGCCTGAAGGGGATCGGCGTGCTGGAAGGTTTCCTTGGGGCCGGACTTGGGGGTGACGGTGACCGAGTTGCCGGTGGCCTCGAACCGCAGGAACGGATCGGTGCCCAAAAAGCTGTAACGGCCGGGCTTTTCACCCCCCACCACGCTTTCGAACAGGAATGACCATGAATCGGTGCCGAGCAGGTGGTAGGCCAGAACCGGGGTGAGACCATCGGCGGTGAGGCGGCGGTAAACCGGCACCAGACCGATACCCGGTTGGCGGGCGAGGGCGGCGAACTCGTCGAAGGTTGGGCTGTGCGGAGGCATGGAAACTCGCTGGCCGAACAGTTAACTACCATGTAAAGCCTAGGGGATGCGCCGGCGCATGCAAGAACAGCCGGCCCGTGGGAGACTCGCCATGGTTGCCTCCGTGTTTCTGGCCCTGTTGGTTCAGGCCCAACCCTTCGACACCGCCAAGACCGACGCCGCCGGGGCGCTGATCCGCGAGGCGATCGGGTCGGGGAAAACGCCCGGATTGGTGGCGGTGGCGGGTGACCGGCGGGGAATCCGCTGGGAGCAGGCCTTCGGAAACCGGCAGGTGAAGCCGAAAGCGGAAGCCACCACGCTTGAGACCGTGTGGGACATGGCCTCGCTCACCAAGCCCGTGGCGACGGCAACATCCATCTGGATTCTCGTGGACAAGGGGCGGATTGATCCGGACCAACCGGTTTCCCGCTACCTGCCCGATTTCAAGGGCGGCGACCGCGACAAGGTGACCGTGCGCCACCTGTTGACGCACACCTCGGGACTGCCGGCGGGCAACAGCCTGGAGCATTACAAGGCAGGCAAGGCGGCGGCGCGGGCCAAGCTGTGCTCCACGGCGCTGCTGGCGGCACCCGGTGCCAAGTTCACCTACTCGGACCTGGGTTTTGTCCTCCTGGGCTGGATGGTGGAGGATGTTTCCGGCCAACCGCTCGAGCGGTTCGCCAGCGACAATATCTTCAAGCCCCTGGGCATGAACGACACCGGTTACAAGCCGGGCGACGCGCTCAAGGCCCGGTGCGCCGCCACGGGAGCGGATGGCGATGGCTGGCTCAAGGGTCGGGTTCACGATCCCCGGGCCAACCTGCTCGGGGGCGTGGCCGGGCATGCCGGGCTGTTCTCCACCGGCCCCGACATGGCCCGCTACGCCCGCATGGTGCTCAACAAGGGCGAACTCGACGGCGCGAGGATCATGTCGGCGGCCACGCTTGGTCGCATGATCCGCCCCGAGGATGTCCCCGGCGGGAAGCGCGCTCCAGGCTGGGACAGCCGCACCGGCTATTCCTCCCAGCGGGGCGCTCATTTGTCCGATGCCGCCATCGGCCATGGCGGGTTCACGGGAACCTCCATGTGGATCGACCCGGAACGCGACCTGTTCATCGTGCTTCTGGCCACGCGCCTGCATCCCGACGGCAAGGGGGTGGTGAACCCGCTGTTCGGGGCCGTGACCACGGCTCTCACGGCCA
>CAWUNZ010000510.1:0-1989 GCA_963923445.1 uncultured bacterium | reverse complement strand
ACGCACCGGCGCAACCCGCCCCCGCCGGCGGTGCTGCTCCCGCCAACCCTGGCACCCCGACCACACCTCCCGCCGCCCCTCCGGCGCCCGGACGCTGACACAGGAGGAACCGGACCATGGCCGTCAAATTCGATATCGAACAGGTAAAAAAGCACCTTTTCTGGATCCTTCTGGGCATCGTGGCGCTGGTCGAGATCACGGCAATCGCACTGCTGTTGATCAGCGATCCCGCGGCGGCGCAACGGAAGGAATACCAGGACCGCGAAAAGGAAATGAAGTCGGTCAGCGACTTCAAGAACGAGAAGTTCCTCCCGCCGTGGCAGCAGCGCAAGACTGAGTTCACGGGTGAGAAGAATGTGATTTGGGAAAAAGCCTGGAAGCCACAGGAACCGATCTACTACTTCCCCGTTGGGATCAAGAAGCTTGAATACCCCGACGAGAAGCCGACCAGCGCCGAACTCACCTCGTACCGCGACCGGTATTACAAGGACCAGTTCGATCGCTTCGTGACCGAGGTTTCCAGCCCTCGGGTTGAAGTTGAAAAAGACGGCAAGGCGGACCGCTACCTGCTGCTCCAGGGCCCGTCTCCCATCGTTTTTGGCGGGGCGGGTGGCGCGACCGGCGGGGCCCCGGGCATGCCGGGAGGAGATGGCGCTCCCCCCGTCATGGGTTCCGGAAAGCCGGCGATGGGCATCGGAATGGGGGGTGGACCTCCCGGAGGCGGCGAGGGCGGTGGCCTTGGCGGTCCCGTCGGTGGTGGCCCGGTGAGCGTGTCCCCCGGTATCCGCGGCATTCTTGGTGAGTTGCCGACCTTCACCGTGCCGCCGAATCCGGAGGAATTCTGGATCCTTCAGGAAGACCTTTCGGTGCGCCGTGAGATGGTTCAGACACTCCGCAAGGCATTGGCCGAAATGGCCGTGATGACCCGCATGCCGCCGCCCAAGGAGAATCCCGGCGCGGTGGTGCTGGTGAACTCCACCTGGGAACTGACGCTCATCCCCGAGGCCGGTGGCAAGCTTTCCGAAAAAAGCACCCTGCGGAATGTCCACAGCCAAGGTCGTCCGCAGGCCCTTTACGACAAGGCGCTCGGCTGGAAAACCGAGTTCCTGCTGGCGCAGGGGGCGAACACGCGCGTGACCCTCAGCTTTGACGGGGACCCGCTGCCTTACGGCCAGGCCCGCAGCTTCAAGGAGTTCGGAGCCATGAATGTGGGCACCCTGGACTTCAGCCAGGAGTTTTTGGCGACCCAGGTTTTCAAGCAAGCCAACTGCCCGCTGCGCAAGGTTTCGGCCATCGAGTTGGGCGTGACGGGACAGGACATCCGTAACTTCAAGCCCGCCGACCTGAAGATTCGAGCCACGCTTCCGGAGGAAAAGGGTGAGGATCTGGCCGGGGGCGGCGCCACCGGTTCGCCCGGCGGTCCTCCCGGGATGGACGGGCCACCCGGCATGACATCGATGGCGCCGGGCGGTGGTCCCGGTGGCGGCGCGGCCGCGGGGCCGAGAAACGCCACGGCGCTCAACCGCCTTGATCGGGCACGCTACCTGGTCAGCAACGAGGTGTGCCGGCACCTGCCCATCGCCGTGAGGCTCCAGGTGGATCAAGCCTATGTGAACACTGTTTTGTCCACCATGGCCAACAACAAGCTTCGGATGCAGATCACGCAGGTGGAATGGAACCATGTGCCGCGGTCGCGCGCCATGCTGGCCGGCGGCCTACCCGGCGCGCCGGGTAGCGGCGGCTTCGGTTTCCCCGGGGCGCCTCCCGGCGGCATTCCCGGCGGCACGGGAATTCCCCCCGGAATGGCGCCCATTGGGGGAACTCCCGGCATTCCCGGCCTGCCCGGTGGCACGGGGGTCCCCGGAATACCCGGTGGCACGGGAGTCCCTGGCATTCCCGGCAGACCTCCCGTGGGCGCCCCGACCGGTCCAGGTGCCGGCAGCAACCCGGCTTTGGCCAGCCTCGGCCTCGAGGATGGAAACCTTATCG
>CAWUNZ010000509.1:0-2005 GCA_963923445.1 uncultured bacterium | reverse complement strand
GCCCGAAGCGCTCCTCGGCAAGCGCGAAATACCGTTCCACCGCATGCTCTGCCGCGCGCCTCAATTCGGCGTCTGTCATCCCTACTCCACCACCAGCGTGCCGTTCATCACCATCCAGTGGCCGGGGAAGGTGCAAACGAATGGATACCGCCCCTTCTCCTTGGGAGCCTGGAAGTGAATGGTGAATTTCTCGCCCGGCAGCACCACATCGGTATAGACGATCACATCTCCGCCGGCGGGGATGTACTGCCTGGCCAAGGCTTCCGGATCCGAAATAAGCGCATTGGCCTCGGCGCCCACTTTTTGCAGGGTGCCCGGCTTCAGCAGGGCCCAGTTGTGGGGCACCACATCGGGATTCGTGAAGGTCAACGCCAGCACCTCCCCGGCCTTGGCGTTGAGCACCTTCTGCTTGAACGAAAGGTTCGGCCCCGCTTCCACCGCCACCCGCCGCGCGCCCGACATCGGGAACCGCCAGCGGTTGGGCACCGACCTCACCGCCATGGCGATGTCCGTCAGCACGGGATGGGGCAGGATGGTTTTCGCCTTGGCGACATACCCTGAATAACCAGTGAAATCCGGGGCAAGCCTGTTGGCCGTGCCGAAAAGGTGCGTGGGTCGCCCATCGCCAGCCTTCAGGTACACCTGCACCTGATTGGCCGGTTGCAGTTCCGGCACCTCGAGAAACACCCCCATGCCTCCATCGGTCACATGGGCGCCAGTGACTTCCAGTATGTCGTGCCCCTTCAGTCCGTAATGCCGAGCGGAATACTCCGGCGAACCGTAGCCCGGGCCGTAGCGGTAATTCCACGACATCACCAGGCGATTGGCCGGGTCGGCCACCATCGCGGCATCAACAGGTGCGGAGTACCTCAGGTGGATGCCATTGGCGTGCATCCGGATGCCCACGGGAAGGCGGACCGGATCACCCGTGTGGCGGACCCTTTGGACACTGCCATCAGCCAGCGCGTAGGTTCCCCAGCCTTGCATTCCCACGGCATAAAGCTGGCCATCCGCCGGGCTGAACCTGCCCCGGTGGACTCCGGAAACGAACTCGCCCGGTAGCGGCACCACAGCGCCTTGCGGTTGGCCGTCGACCATGTCGCGCAAAAGGAGAAAATGCGAGCAGGCCCCGAATGAGAAATGCAGGTCGAGTCCCTTGAGGGGTCCCCACTTGTCCGAATCGATGAAGGTCTGCCCACCGGCGGAATTGTCGAGGCCGCGCGGCAGGTAAACCAGGGGCAGGTCGGGAGCCTTGCCACCCCTGGGGCCACCAAAGCCATAAAAGCCGCCTTGGCGGATCTGACAAATCATGCTGGATGGGGTCCAGTCGCCCTCGGAACAAGGGACGGTGATGGCTCCGTCCGCCGAAAGGCCGATGCCGTCGGGGTTGCGGAAGCCGGTCGCGATCACGGTTGCCGACTTGCCGTCGGGCGACACCCGCACCACGCCCTGGTTGCTGCTGGCGAAAACCAGCGAACCGTCCTTCTCCCGCTGCAGTCCGCAGATGAAGTCGTGGCCGCCTGTCGATGTCTCGTAGGCGTTGCAAAAGCATTCGTGAAAATCGTACTCGCCATCGCCATTGAGGTCGCGCAGGCGGGTGATCTGGTCCCGGCCCAGAACCAGCGGGTTTCCGTCCACGACCACCATGCCAAGCGGTTGGTGCAAGCCTGAAGCCACCTTGCGCCACACGGGGGCTGAAAGCGACGCGTCGAGGTTGTCGATACGCCAGACATCTCCCTGCATGGAGCAAACCAGCATGGAGCCACCGGGAAGGAAGGCGAGGTCTCCCGGAAAAATGGGGCTGTTCCACGGGTTCTTGAAGGGAACGGGGATGGTGTCCACCGCGTAGGGCTTGCCCCGCCCCAATTCTCCCTTCACGGCGATCCGCTCCGACCACCGGGCGGGCCCGCCCGAGGCCGCATGGGCCAGTGGATGATTCGCCTTGGGCGCGACCTCGCGCTTGAAACGGCCGCCTTCAACCCAAGCGGAGTCGAGATAATCAACG
>CAWUNZ010000508.1:0-2025 GCA_963923445.1 uncultured bacterium | reverse complement strand
GCGGAGGCGGAACACTTGGCCGACATGCGTGTCGCCGATACGGACTCCATGGAACAGGCCGCGCGGCGGATCGCCTCCATGGGTCCCCGCCATGTGCTGATCAAGGGTGGTCACCTGCAAGGCGATTCGGTCGATCTGCTCCTGGCAGAAGGCAAGGTCAGGCTGTTGCCGGCACCCAGGGTGGAAACGCCCCATACCCACGGCACCGGTTGCGTGCTTTCCGCCGCCATCACCGCGCGCCTGGCCCGTGGCGAGGATGTGGCCAAGGCTGTGGAAGGCGCCAAGGCGTTCGTGCACCGGGCCATCGGCTCCAACCCCGGATTGGGCGGCGGGTTTGGTCCCATCAACATCTTTGCCGATCCCCGATTGGATTCCTGTCATGTCGGTTGATTTTCCGCTCAACGGGGGCCTCGAAAAGCTGGCTTTCGACAACTCCTTCACCCGTGACCTGCCCGCCGACCCCGAGCAGGGGAATTTCCGCAGGCAGGTGCCGGGCGCCTGTTATTCCCGCGTGTTGCCCACGCCTGTTTCCAGTCCCACCCTCATCGGCTGGTCTCCCGAGGTTGCCACGCTTCTCGACCTCGACCCCGTCCCCACCCATGCCGACCTCATGGCCCGGGTCTTTTCCGGAAACCTTGTGCTGCCGGGAATGGATCCTTTCGCCATGTGCTATGGTGGTCATCAGTTCGGCTCCTGGGCCGGACAACTGGGCGATGGCCGCGCCATCAATTTGGGCGAGGTGGTCAACCGCTCCGGCCAAAGGCATGTGCTGCAACTCAAGGGCGCCGGGCGCACCCCCTATTCCCGCACCGCCGACGGCCTTGCCGTGCTTCGCTCGTCCATCCGCGAGTTCCTGTGCAGCGAGGCGATGCACCACCTGGGCGTTCCCACCACCCGCGCGCTCAGCCTGGTGCTCACCGGCGAACAGGTCATGCGCGACATGTTCTATGACGGTAATCCTGGATACGAACCCGGCGCCATTGTCTGCCGCGTGGCGCCGTCGTTCACCCGCTTCGGCAACTTCCAGATCCTGGCCGCCCGGGGGGAGATCGAGATCCTCAGGCAACTGGCCGACCACACCATTCGAGTCGATTTCCCCGGCCTGGGGGAACCGGGGCCGGATAGTTACGCCCGTTGGTTCCAAACCGTTTGCCGGACCACGGCGGACATGATTGTCCATTGGATGCGCGTGGGGTTCGTCCACGGGGTGATGAACACCGACAACATGTCCATCCTCGGCCAGACCATCGACTACGGCCCCTACGGCTGGCTGGAAAACTACGATCCGGGATGGACTCCCAACACCACCGATGCCGGTGGCAGGCGCTACCGCTTCGGCAACCAGCCACAGGTGGCCATGTGGAACCTCCTGCAACTGGCCAACAGTCTGGTGCCGCTGGTGCCTGAAACCGACGCCCTTCAGGCTGGCCTCGACCTGTATGCCGATTCCTTCCAGCAAGGCTGGCGCCAAACCCTTGCCGCCAAGGTGGGGATTTTCTCAGCCGACCAGGCCGACAAGCCGCTTCTGGACGAGTTGCTGGACATCCTTCAGGTGGTCGAGACGGACATGACCATTTTTTTCCGCAACCTCGCCAAGGTGGATCCGGATTCCATTGGGGCGGATATTCCCGGGCCGCTGCAAGACTCGTACTACCGTCCCGAACAGCTCACCCCGGAACACCGCGCCCGAACGGTCGCGTGGTTGCGCGCGTGGGCCGAGAGGCTCAGGGCGGGGGGCGAGGCCAGGGCCACCCGCGTGGCGCGCATGAACGCGGTCAATCCGAAGTATGTGCTTCGCAATTACCTGGCCCAGCAGGCCATCGACAAGTCGGCCGCGGGCGACCACTCGATGATTTCCGAGCTGCTCGACCTGCTCCGCCGCCCCTACGACGAGCAACCGGACCGCGAGCATTTCGCCGCCCGCCGGCCCGACTGGGCCCGCCACAAGCCCGGCTGCTCGATGCTTTCGTGCAGTTCCTGACTATAAAATTAAATCTAAAATAATATTCAATAACCGTAACGAAC
>CAWUNZ010000507.1:0-2031 GCA_963923445.1 uncultured bacterium | reverse complement strand
CGGGGTGAAACTGCCCGAATTCGGCGACGCCAAAAACCGGCTGGAGGGGATTTGAGTCAATAATTGGTTCACGCTATTCAGCCAAATATATGGAGGCTGGTGACTGCCCTAACTACCTCCCAGCCAGGTTCCCTCGTCGATGCGGAACTGGCCGGTGGCGCGGTTGAAGGTGATCTTGCGGCCCTTGACCTCGTCGGGGGGAGCGCCCGGCCTCAGTTGCCTGAACAGCGAGGCGGGCATCGTCTCGGAACCATGGAAAATCACCTGGTTCTTTGATTCGTCGAAAGTGACCATGTCCGCGGTGCCGGAAAACTCCATCGACCGCACCGTCACCCGGCCTCGCGCGCGCAGATCCCGCAGGGTGCGGGTTCCTTCCTTGCGGCTTAGCACCTCAAGTCGGTCGCAACGCAGGGTGTAGGCCCCCTTGGGCAACTCGCGGATGGGGGCATCCGGTGAGATGTCGAGGTTGGGATCGTCCGCCGGGAAATGCAGGGCGCGAACATTCTCAAGGAACGACGCGGTGCCGATGGCGTCGTTGCCGTACATGCTTCCCTGGAAAGCCACCAGGAGCATTTTCATTTCCTTTTTCCCGGACTGGGTCGGGGCGGGCTGAGCCTCAGGCCCCATCGGCATCGGGTTGGCCGACACGGGAGGCGCCACCTCGATATCGCCCACCTGCAATGACCGGAATTCACCCGGCCCGGAGGCGCGCACCTCGTTGCCTTCCCTGCCGGCGGGGTCGCCGATCTCGCGCTCCAGCTTGTTCATGGAGAGGGTGACCGCCACGATCCGCTTGTGCGAGACAAGCCTCTCGCCTTCGCGCACCGTTTCCTCCACGCGCACGCGCTGGTCGCAGACCATGTGGCTGACACGCGCCGGTTGCCCCGACTTGTTGCCTTCCTTGAGCGAGATCGGCTTGTCGAAATGCACCTGGAGACTTTGACAGGCCAGGCGCGAGTTCTGCTGCTCCGCCTGAATGCCGCCATGGAACTCGGCGTACATCCCGTTGAACAGCATCGACTTGTTCCAGTGAACTTCCAACGGCACCGGCTTTTCCAGCTTGCCGCCCTGGAAGTTCGTGGAGCTTTCCATCTGCATGGCGCCGATGCCGGTGACCCACGCCTTGTTGTTGGCCTGGTCGATGTTCACCTCGGGGCCGACAATCAGGATACGGTCCATCCGCAACTGCGCCAGGTCGCCGCTGACCGACAGCATGTGCCCGTTGGGGGATCCTGTCAGGTTGAGTGTTTCCCCGCGGATATCGATCCCCTTCTCACCCGGCTTGGATGGTTCCTGCAACACCACGACCGATCCCTCGCAGCGAAGGCGGTCGAGACGGTTGCCGGTGTCGGAACGGATGACCCAGGCCTCGATGCTGCGGGAGGCAAGGTCGATCGGCGGGTTCCCTTCCTTGGTCGGGGCGTTGCCGGGAATACCCAAGGGATTGGACAGGCCCGCCGTCGGCCCCATCGGTGGGGAAGCGCCAGCCACGGAAGGATTGCCAATCGCGGGACCGGCGCCGGGGGCAGGAGTTTTCATCGTGGGCGCTGGCACCACTTCGCCGGGCTTGGCTGGCTGGGGAGGCCCGTCCTTGAACCAGATCATCAGCCGCGCGGCGTCACGGATGTTGAGTTCCCTGGAGTTGGCGCGAACCGAACCGAGGGCCTCAAGCCGTTCCAGCTTGCGGACGCCATTTCCTTGGATCGGGCCTCCGCCAGTGGCTGGAACAGTCGGCTTGACCGGAATGGGAGATGGAGCCGATGCGATCGCCTTCGGGCCGGTTGGCGCCGCTTGGCCGGTTATGGGGGCGGGAGGGTTGGAGCGGGACGGCATCCAGACCTTGAGGGTTTGCCCCTCCAGGGACTGGTCGCCCTGTTCATCGCGAAAAGCGGCATTGCCCGTGAGTGTCAAAAGGTCGGACTTGCCATCGCGTTCGGAGGTGAGCTTTTCATTCCAACGGGCCATGGCAGGCCGCTTGCCTGGAATTTTCTCATGCAGGGTGATGTCGCCGGGACCATACGCGACCATTTT
>CAWUNZ010000506.1:0-2036 GCA_963923445.1 uncultured bacterium | reverse complement strand
CTGAGCAGGCGTCCTTCGCGCGCGAGGGTGGCGCCCATCAAATGGCCCCAAGCCCGTTCGCGCACTTCCCTGCCTGCGGGGTCATTCCAAAGGCAGGCTTTCGCCAGCCACCAATCCGAAAGGTGAAAGCGTCCGCTATCGGCTCCCCCGGCGGCTTGCATCCGCTCCAATGTCTTGGCAAGTGAAATGGCCACATAGGGCCTTGGCAAAGGCAGGCCGGGCCACAGCAAGCGGCCGGCATGAAAGAGGCGGCACTCGGCTGGAGGGTGCATCGAGGCCTGGGCGCTCCATGGATATTAAAAAGCAAGGGTTCATGGTCCGGCCGCTTGCCGGACGGACCAGCCCTCCCGGAGGCATTGGCGCATTTTAGCCGGTAGGCTCGAAGACCGCCACCGCCGTTGAAGATGGAACCCCTTTGCTTTCGGCCGGTCACCTCAAGTAAGATATGCCAACAGACCGCCGCGCGCGGGTGTCATTTCCATACGGAACACGGAACGCTCCCAAATCTCGGAGGCTCGCCGTCATGAGCAAGTTCAAGCAGCAATGCCCGGGTTGCGAGGAGTTGATCACGCTCGACACCACGCTGGTGGGCAAGAAATTCACCTGCAAAAAATGCCAGTTCCGGTTTGTGGTGGAAGATCCGGCCAGCCAGGCGGACGATGAAGACGATGATGATGCCGTTGAGGAAAAAGCCCCGAAGAAAAAGGGTAAAAAAGGCGCGGACAACACCGGCCTTCTCCTGGCGGTTGGCGGCGGCAGCGTCGGTTTGATCGTCGCCGCCGTGGTGCTCTATTTCGTGCTGTTCTCGGGTGGCGGCACATCTCCGGCGCCCGCCCCCCAAGGTGGCACCAATCCCGGACAACAAGCCAATGCCACCACCCCCGGCACACCGGGAACGCCCCCGGGAGGCCCGGGCATGCCTCCCGGCACCGAAGGTTCCGCCCAGCCCATGCCTGGCGGACCGGATGGCGGCGCCCCGGGCGCCATCGGTGGCCCCATGATCGCCGGACCCGGATCGAAAAAACCTGGAGGGGCCGGCGCCCAGGCCAACGCCAATCCCCCCGCCCGCAAGGTCGGAGCCGTTCGCATCCCGAGTGACACCGGGCTTGATCCGGCCAACTTCCTGCCAGCCGACACACAGGCGGCCTTGGCCGTGAATCTCGACCGGGCCCGTTCAGGGGCGTTGGGCGCCATCATGTTCAACATGCCTGGCACGCTCGATTTGAACTCGATGTCGCAAGCATGGGGAATGGACGCGGCCTCCATCCAGCAGGTCGCCGTGGCAATGAACCTCGAAACGCCTTGGACACTCTGCGTGTTCAAGTTCCACGCGCCTGTCGCGACCGAGCAACTGGCCACATTGTGGAAGGCACAACCACTCAAGGTGGGCGGAGGCCGCGATGGCAAGGACACCATCCATGTGCTCGGAGTGGACCTCGATACCAGCACGAATCTGGCCGCCCGTCTTGCCTTCCTTCTGACTCCCTCGCGGCGTCCCTCGGCCCCGTTGGCCTTTTACCAATTCGACGCCAACACCGTGGTTTTGGCGGATAAGGCGCGGTTGGAGTCTTATGTGAAGAACGACATCGCGGGGCTTAAGCTCGACGCCCCACCGCCGCCTCCCAAGCCGGCCGCGGGTGGCGCCGGAGGCCCCCCGGGATTGGCTCCCCCTGGTGCCGGATCCCCCGGTCTGCCTCCGGGCGGTTCACCGGGTCTTCCGCCCGGTTCAGGATCCCCTGGACTAGAAGGCGCGCCCGGCGGTGCCCCCGGAGGCGCACCGGCAGAGGAGGCCGCACCTCCTCCACCTCCCCGATTCCTGAACCTGCCCCTGGCTGCCAAGGATGCCCTCAACAGCGTGGAATCGCTCACCTTCGACCCGCAAGTCACCTTTTATGCCAGCCCCGAGGCACTTCGTAATCCGCTCCTGCACCCTTCCCTTAAAGACGGCCTTCTCCGGCCGATCACCAGCGGAGACCTCCTGATCCTCGGCGTTCTCAAGCCGGAAACCCTGATGCTGGCCGGAAGCCTGCACCAGT
>CAWUNZ010000505.1:0-2036 GCA_963923445.1 uncultured bacterium | reverse complement strand
GGCACCCGCCTCCAATGCGCCCAGTGTCATCATCATCCTTATGAGAAATGGTCACAGGACGATTACTGGAACATGGCGGCGTTCTTTGGCCAGCTCGGCCGAAAAAACATTCCCGTTGTGGCTAGAAGCGGGGCTCAGCAACAAAACCTGCAGAGGCAGTTCCTTTACAACAAGGGAACCGGTTCCGTCACCAACAAGCGCAACAACATGCCAGCCAAGCCAACCCCGCTTGATGGTGAGCCTGTCGAAAACAGCACTGGTTCCGACCTGCGCCACAACCTGGTCGACTGGATGACCGCCAAGGACAACCCGTTCTTCGCCAAGGCTGTTGCAAATCGTTATTGGGCGCACTTCTTTGGCCGCGGGGTGGTCGATCCTCTCGACGATATGCGGATTACCAATCCGCCTAGCAACCCCGCCCTGCTGGATGCCCTCGCCAAGCAAGTAAGCGAAAACGGCTTCAGTCTCAGGAAATTGTGCAAGGCCATCGTGACCAGCGGGGTCTACAGGCTTTCTTCCGAACCCGTCTCCGGCAACGCCCTCGACAAGCAGTCCTATGCCCGCTACTACCCCAAGCGAATGACCGCCGAGGTGCTGCATGATGCCGTCCACTTGGTGACCGGCACCCCTTCCAGCTTCTCCGGAGTTCCGACTGACAAGTACGCGCCAACCAAGGCGATCATGCTGCCCGACGAATCATTCACCTCCTATTTCCTGGATGTGTTTGGTCGTCCGCAGCGCTTGAGTCCTTGCGAATGTGAGCGCGTTTCCGAAGCTAACTTGGCGCAGGTACTCCACCTGGTGAACTCCGAGGAGATTCAAACCAAAATTTCTCGGACTGGTGCCCGCGCGGACCTGATGGTGAAAGATCCGCGGACCGACAAGGAAAAAGTTTCCGAGCTATTCCTTTGGGCTTTGGGCCACGAACCTGAGGAAGCGAAATTGAAACTGGCCCTCAGCCACATCGAGAAGGCCGACAAGAACAAGAAACAGGCCTACGAGAACATTATTTGGGCCCTTATCAACATCCGGGAGTTCTCCTGGGTCAGGTAAAAGGACTTTGCTTGCCTGCCATATTTTGGAGTAGGCGGCTTATCTACTCTCTCTTTTTTATCTGGCGGTCCTTGGGCGGGGCCATAATCTCCGCGGTCCCCAATTGAGTGCGGCGCCTTGGTGTTTTCCAAGAAATAACAAGGCCCATGCGTATTCCAAACAGGCGGCCAGGTGAGTGCTTGCGAAGCCAAGGCCAAGTGGCGCTAATGAGGTCCGCGGATTGAAAACCGGAAGGTTAACAGCTTCATCCCCACGATGAATCTGTTAACCTTGTCGAATATTTTCCAAATTGAAAATAATATTCGGGCGTGCCCATAAAACCACGAATCTGCACCGGGCATTGTTTCCATTTGACCAGTTGAAAACCGCTCAAACAAACCTTTCCCAGACAGGACACCAAAGTTGATTCCGTGCCCGCAAGAATCCTGAACAAAGCTGAAGCCCAGGCTGGGTGCGAAGTCAGGTACAGACATGCCGCCCCGTCGCTACACGCATGCGCCCCGGATTCTTTTGTTTTTTATCTTTCCAGAAAAAGGCTTTGGATTGGCTAGGCCATTGCGGGGCACAGATTTCTTTTTAGGTACGAGCAAACCCGCCATTGATTGTCCAGAATTGTATCTGGAAGGAGTTCCTTGTTGATTTCAAGTTTGCCACGGTAGGGGACAAAACCCGACCCGCGAACCAGCATCGAACTTAGCGGAAGAAGCCTAACCAGAACTGGAACATTTGATTGCGGTCGGTCTCGGCCTTGACGATCGGAAAACCGAAGTCGAGGGCGATTGGCACAGGTCCCATCATCGGCACCACGAAACGGGCGCCAACACCGGCGCTCACCCGGTAATTCTCGATCTTGCTGATGTTGGGCTCCACCGTGCCGCTGTCGAGGAAGCCCACCAGGTAAACTTGGTCGTTGGCCATGACCGGAACTTGATATTCCAGCGAGTTGAGGAACATGAAATCGCCACCGACCATGAATCCATTTT
>CAWUNZ010000504.1:0-2037 GCA_963923445.1 uncultured bacterium | reverse complement strand
AACCTGTTTCCTTGTGGGTGATGCCCTCGGCAAGGCCATGGCGAGCCTTCTGAAGCCGAAATGAATGAGCCCTAGTCAGATTTCGTGAAAGGCCGGCAAGGAATTGAATGTTTAAGCTGTTTACAACAGGGTTTTGGCCTGTTCGGCACAAGAAAGTGGAATTCAGGAATCCTTTTGTAAATCAAGTGCAATTTACTCAGGAAATAGGCTCATTCCAACCGTCGATGTCCGGCCCGACCTGATTTATTTGATGAGAAAATTACAGCTAATCTGTATAGCTTAATTTCTAAATCGATTTGGTAAATCCGCTGTCAAGTTTCCGGAAAAGAAATTTTTGTTGCTTTTGGATTGTAATTAATTTTTCATAAGTTTCTAATTAATAACTCGCCCGAGCCTCCCCCAACATTGGTGGATACGACTGTGTCCAGATTCTGGAAGATCCTTTCCTCAACCACGGTGATGATGTGTATTGGTTGCGCGGGTGACGACCGGGGGCTTGCGCCTGTTTCAGGGACTATTTACCTGAATGAAAAGCCGCTGGCGAACGCCACAGTCATTTTCACGCCTAAGGAAAACAATATCAGGGTGGGAACAGGCAGCACCGACAAGAATGGCCAATACCGCCTAACCTCATTCCAAACCAATGATGGCGCCAGAATCGGCAAGCATTCGGTCACGATCAGGGCTTATCAGGCAACGGATGGCCCATTCAAGCCCGCCGATGACATAAGCCTGACCCGGGGCAAGATGCTGACACCCGCCAAATATGCAAAAACCGAATCCTCCGGTCTCACGGCCGATGTTGAAAAGAAAAACAATGTGATTGATTTCAAGCTGACCGACTAGGCCTTTTGTTTCCATGTTTCCAAGGAAGCCAGCCATGTTCAAGAGGTCGACCAAGGCTTTCACCCTCATCGAACTGCTTGTGGTGATCGCCATCATTGCCGTGCTGATCGGCCTGCTGGTCCCCGCCGTTCAGAAGGTTCGGGCCGCGGCCGCGCGGGCCCAATGCAGCAACAATCTCAAGCAACTCGGCTTGGCCATGCATAACCACCTTGGGTCCCATGGTTCGTTCCCGCAGACCCAATTTGACAGTACGGGCGGCCAAACCGGGCTTGCGAACTGGGGTTGGATTCCTAGGCTCTTGCCTTTTATCGAGCAGGAAGCCCTTGCCAAGCTTGTCGATTTCAGCGACAGCTATTCCACTCCCAAGGCGGCGCAGGTGCGAACGGCGGTGATTCAGTCCATTAACTGCCCGTCCGACCCGGTCGCCGCTTCCAACAACACCTACGGCAATTTCTCAACCTTGGGCCCTTATGGGGTGTATGGCTCACCCCAGTGGGGTTGTCCTCCGCAGTACGGCGCTCCCGCGGCGGTTCCCGATATTCCGGCATCCGCAAGATATTATGCGCAGCATGCCAGCTATTACGGTTCTTATGGCGATGGATATTCAACCAGTTCGGGTTATCCCTATGGCGGCCAAGCGGGTGACGATGGTTGTGACCAGTACACCGCCCGGGGTTCTTGGCAGAGATACAACAACGGTGGAGACCCTTACCTTCCGGATAACGCGCCTCAGCCAACCTCCTACCTGGGAGGTGACAAAGATGGGGGTGGGGGCAGGGGATTCTTTGGCGGCGGGAAAGGTCCTGCCAATCCCACGGGTGTGGCCACCACCGCCAGAACCGTGCGAACCGCCGATGTGATCGATGGGCTTTCCAACACCATCATGATCGGCCATACCGTTTCCAATGCCGCCGGCAGCAAGGAAGGTTGGTATCAGGGGATGTCGATCGGTGGCACCTCCCTGCCTCCCAACTACCTGCGTCCCTGCATGCAATCAGGCCAAAATTACAACTGGGCACCCTCCGGAACACCGTGTCGGCCGGCGGCATGTGGCGCGCAGTCTTGGCAAACAAGGGGATTCAACAGCTTTCACACGGGCGGCGTGCTGGTTTCGATGGGTGATGGAGGCGTCAAATTTATCACGGATTCGATAGATCAAAAGTCTTACAATGCCCTGGGGAGCAAGGCGGG
>CAWUNZ010000503.1:0-2037 GCA_963923445.1 uncultured bacterium | reverse complement strand
CACCTCGGGCGCCAACGGCGACTACGGCTTTGGCAACTTGGCTCCGGGTGCTTACGCTCTTCGTTTCCAGGCACCTCAGGGTTACCTTTCCACCACCGCCAATACGGGGGCTGATGTTTCCGACAGTGATCCCGTCGGCGGCGTCACCGGCGCTTACACCCTTGTCAGCGGTGAGGCCAACACCACGGTGGATGCGGGCTTTTACCGACCTGCCTCATTGGGCGACCGGGTTTGGGAAGATCTCAATGGCAACGGCCAGCAGGATCCAGGAGAACCAGGAATCGCGAATGTCACCGTGGAGTTGCTTGACGCCGGCAACCATGCGGTGGTGGCGCTGACCGACTCGACCGGCGCGTATTCCTTTGGCAACTTGGTGCCGGGAACCTACTCCGTGCGCTTCACAAGCCCTTCCGGCTACCTACCCACCGTGGCCAACATTGGCGCGGATGCCACCGACAGCGATCCGGTCCAGGGTTTGGTCGGGAACCTGGTGCTTGCCAGTGGCGAGAACAACGCCACCGTGGATGCCGGTTTTTACCGCCCAGCCTCCATTGGCGACCGGGTTTGGGACGACCAGAACCGCAACGGCCAGCAGGATGCCGGCGAATCGGGAATTCCCAACGCCACGGTGCAACTGCTCGATGCGGCCAATAATGTGGTGGCAACCACCACCACCGGGGCGACGGGCGGCTTCTCCTTCGGAAACCTCGCGCCAGGAGTGTACTCGGTTCGCTTCTCCACCCCGGCAGGCTACACCCCGACCGTGGCCAACACCGGCGCGGATGTCACTGACAGCGACTCCGTGGCGGGTGTCGCCGGGCCCATCACCCTGGCCAGTGGCGAGTTCAATACCACGGTCGATGCCGGTTTCTGCAAGCCAGTGGTGAGCCAGAACGCCAAGAGTTCGGCATACTACACCGGCTCCTCCGGTCAATACGATCTCACCGGATCCGCGACAGGTATCACGGTAAAATACGCGATTTACCAAGCCCTGTTCAACCCGACATCAGGCATTCTCAGGAATCCGGCAGATCTGTCAAAGTCGGTGCTGGTTGATGCCAACGGCAATTACATGTCCCTGTCGTATTTCTCATCCTACGCCAATCTGAAGTCGTATCTCCAGGGGGCCAGCACCACCAACATGGCCTATCGCCTGTCCGCGCAACTGCTGGTGCTGGAATTGAATGCCCGCCTGGGCTATGTCAACCTCGCCAGCTCGGTTTCTGTTGCCAAAGCCGGCTTGGCTCCAGCCTTGCAATCCGCGTTGACCACCATGCCCACGGGTGCCACCGCTTGGTCGCGTATCACCACGGTCGATGGCGGTATCGCCAGCATCCAGGCAGTGGCGAACGCCGCCATCGCCCACCTGAGGGCTAATCCGCGGACCCAAGCCCTGGATGGAAACCGCACCTACCAGGATGCCTTGGCCAGCCTGATGGAAGCGATTAACGGCAACCAGGGAATCTTCATCCAGCCCTGATCGGCGCGTTGACGAAAACCTGTTGGGCTCCCGCGGGGTCGCATCCTCGCCGGAGCCCTCATTTTTTCTGGGCAAATGAGTCATGCTTGCTTGGCGACAAAAGCAGAATGTGGTTTTTCACCCGCTTGGCAGACATCCCCTTACGGCGATGGGAAAGACGATTCCAACAGTTGAGAGCCATGGATGTAATGATGGATGGAAGGATCAAAAAAATAAAAAAGAAACGGCAATAATCAGAAGCCAATCGCGCCACCATTTATGGGTTTTTAGAAATCTCAAAAACATAAGATCAGGCGATGTAATGGTTTGAAAAATGGAACCATCGGCGCGCTCCAATTTCGAAATGCCGGTGGCATGAAATTGCAAGGAATTTGATCCGCATCAAGAAGCCAACCCAAGGAAATAGTCCTCTCTCCCATGGGATGGGATGTCATGCCTTGCTTCCCGGTGTGAATGGATCGCGCCGGGTCTTTTTCGGAAATTCCGGGGGACTAGACATGCTTTCATTCATCCGCTTCATTCCTTCGTTCTTCCGCCGCAAGATTCGCCCCAGTGCC
>CAWUNZ010000502.1:0-2052 GCA_963923445.1 uncultured bacterium | reverse complement strand
CGCACATCGACATATTGCTGACAACAGTTCCAGCAACCGAGGACGCGTTTCGCGACGCGGGTTTTCGTGGCCGGGCTTGGGTTGTTCCCGGGCTTGACCGCATGGAGCAAGTTCCTGCGGAACCCCGGTCTGGAGCGGAAGGCGTGGAAGTTCCATTTGGATGGACGCGCGCGACATTGCCAGAACCGGCGTGGCAAGAGACGGACGCTGGTGCCCGGGGACTTTCCTCGCAGGTGTGGTTTGGGATCAGGCGCGGGTATTATCGCTTCGCCCGTCCGTGGATACCCGTGGGAATTCACCAAACCTTCATGCGGAAATTCCAGGAAATCAAGAAAAATCTCTCCCGCTGCAAGTCTTCGATGTCTGGTCATCGTGTTGTGCTGGATCCCCAGGGAGCAGAGGTGATAGCCGCAAGGCTTGACCCTGTTTCCGATCCAATGGGGGTGACGGAATGCCTTTTGGCATTCAGGAGGGCCTTGGGAGACCAAGCGGACCGGGTGTTGGTGGCGGAAGTCCCGGGTCGGTTCGAAGAATCGGTCAAAGCCCTGGCGGAGTTGGCCTCGAGAATGACCAGATGCCGCGCCAGATTGCTGGCCGTGGCGGAGGGTACCGATGAGGCATGGGCGCTTCGGCGCATGGCCGCGTGGGCGTTGGCGCCCGGAGCGGACCGCGGATCGATGGAGTGGGCCGAGACCATGCTTGGCTTGGGAGTGCCGCTCATGGCTCCGGGCCGGGGGCTTTCAGCGCCAGTGGGTGCCGCATGGCCGGGGATCGCGTTGGCCGGCGCGCGTGTTCCAAGCCGATTGGCGGACGATCCGGATGGATTGATGAGCCTTTTGGCGTTGCGAGCCAGGCATGACGAGATTGAACGCGCGCTTCTCCGGACGATAAGCGTTCATTCTGGTTCGAAGGCCCATTCGGCCCTGCGGGAAATGGCCCTCGAAGCTTCCAGAGGGGCGTCCGCCGGGTTCGCCCGCGAGGTTTTGGAGATGGCGCTTTCAATCAATTCCGCCGGCATGGCGTGTTTGAAAGCGGCGTGAGGCTGATGTCTGATTCGATTCCTGCCGTTTATGTTGATTCAACTTCGATGGCCCGGCCGAGCCTGACGGGAGTCGGTCGTTGTGTTGCCAGGGTTGTCCAGGCCTTGGCTAAAATCAGGCCGATCAGGCTTTTCAGCATGGCCCGGCTTGAAGACCTTCGGGACCATCGATTAAGAACCGGTATTCACCAGGGGGTGGAGACGGAACTCGGGCCTTGGAACCTGCCCGTTGACACTGGCGACCTCCATGAGTGGCGTGATGCCGTGTTTTCCCTCCCAAGCAGGCCGTTCAACAAGGCAGCGGCGGTGGAAAGTATTGGCATCTACACCTTCCGGCGATCGGTGGAAAGAAGGTTCGCCCGCGAGGCATCGATTTATTTCGACCTCACCGCCTGCGTGGTGCCTGAGACGCATGAGACTGTGACGCGCGCCGAATTCTCTGACTTGGTGGAGCGCCTGATTCCTCTGGACGACCGCCTCATGGCGATCTCCCGCTCCACCCGCGATGACCTGATCCGGCTAGGTGGCGTGAGCGCTGAAAAGGTGGAGTGGTGCCATCTTGGGCCGAGCCAGTGCATCGGCAGGCACGCATGGACCGGGCCTGTTCCGGACCGTGATCCTAACTTGTTTTTGGCGGTGTCCACCATTGAGCCTAGGAAGAATCCCGAGCTGCTTTTGGAGTGGTTCCTGACAAGCCCGGTGCTTCCCGATGAGGCGCGTCTGGTATGGGCCGGTCCCAAGGGCTGGTTAACTAATCCTGGAACCCTGCCGAAGGCGCGGGGAAACCGCAAGATCGATTGGAAGGGGATGGTCACGGACAGTGAACTGTGCCGACTTCATTCAAGCGCCCGTTGTCTGGTTTATCCGTCCTTGTACGAGGGGTTCGGGTTTCCCGTGCTCGACGCTCTGCTGCACGGAACCCCGGTCATTTGCTCAGGAAACAGTTCCCTGCTTGAATTCGCCGGAGAGGGGGTTCATTTTGTGGACCCATGCGACCCCGCATCGCTCGACCA
>CAWUNZ010000501.1:0-2060 GCA_963923445.1 uncultured bacterium | reverse complement strand
GGTGATGGTGTCGTTGCCGTTGCCCAGGTTCACCGACAAGTTGCCGGGGACGCGGTACGGATTGGCAGCTTGCGGTGCGAACGCGACCGTGTCAGCACCGTTGCCACCAGTGATATTGATGGCATTGGTGACATTGTAACCTGAGGCGTTGCCGATGGTTTGGGCGGCGCCTCCCAATGGCGTGAACGCCAGCTTGAAGTTCGAGGGGTTCGTGGCGTTGGCGCCGCTGACCGTCAGGGTACCGCCTTGGTTATCCAGGCGGATCGAAAGCGTGCCGTTGTAAAAGCTGATGCCAGCCACGGCGGGAACCACGCGCTCGGTCAACCCTTCCAGATTTAGCTTGGCTTTGCGATTGGCCATGGTGCGGACTCCTGATGCGTTTTTCGAGGGTGCTGACAACGCCCGGGGCGTTTACCTGACAAACCTGAACCAGAAATGCCGGCGAAGCAAACAAAGGTCTGGAAAAATTCCAGTGAATCGGGAAAGAAACAGGAACAGCCGTCATATCCTTCCGACAATGACGAATGTGACGGGCTTAAGGTTTCATGAGTTGGGGGAATCGATCATGTTCCAGCCAACCCGGGGCCTTTTGGTCTCGTTGGGAATCGCCCTGGCCTTTGCCACCCTCATCAGTCGGGTGCCCCTCAACCAAACCGATGTGTGGCTGCACCTGGGATTTGGCAGGCAATGGCTGGAAACCGGCAAACTCAATGCCGGCACTTTGACCCCGATCGCCATGCCCGAGGCGCCCGGCCTGAACAGCTATTGGCTGGCGCAATGCGCCATTGGTTGGTCCTGGCAGGTTGGCGGTGTGGCTGGCATTCAAGCCCTGCATGCATTGGCTATTTTGGCCAGGCTTTTGGCCATGGCCCTGCTGCTGAGGGCCTGCGGAGTTCCAGACAGGCGTTTGGTGCTGGTCGTGGTGGTCACCATCGGTCTGGCCCTGGGGCACGCGCCGGTGTTCAGGCCGCAGGCCATGGCCGAAACCTTCGCCGCCCCCCTGCTGATTCTTGTGCTGTGGCCGGGCCTCATGTGGTGGCCATGGATAGTGGCGGGAATTCTCTTGGGTACATGGGGGCTGTTCCATGGATCTTTTTTGATCGGCTTTCCGTTGGCAACCGCGGTGGCCATCGGCCAAGGCCTCCAAGGGAACTCCTTCAAGGAACGGATCCTTCCAGCAGGCCGATGGTTGGCCATGGGGGTGATTGCCATCGCCATTCTGACCGTCCTGCATCCCTCCGGCTTTCATGCCTTGAGTGACGCTATCGACATGGGAAGAAACCGGGCGGTGCGGCTTCAGGATGAATGGCGTCCGCTTTGGACCAATCGGAGCATCATCCCCATGATGTTGTGGGCGGCAAGCGTGGCATGGTGGGCCTGGGCCATGGCGGTGGCCTGTAGAAACGAGAAGATTCCCTGGTCGTGCTTGTTACCCGGGCTGATACTGGCCCTGACGCCGCTTTTGCATCAACGCCTGTTGGTGTGGTGGTACCTGTCGGCACCAATCTTGGTGGCACGCGCCTTCCGGCCCGATTTTGCCGTTCAGGCGCCCATCACCTGGCGGGCCTGGGCCGGTCTTGCCGCGGCAACCACGCTGGCCATCGCCGCCAGCGGACCTTGGGCGGCATTCGCACAAAAACTACCGGAACGGGAACTGGTGGCGGCGGCGACGCCCGTGGCCTTGGCCGAGGCGCTGGCAGGAACCATCCAACCGCTCGATGCCAATAGGCCCACCGGGCGCGTGTTCGCCAGCGAGTCGTTGGGTGATTATCTCGTTTGGCGATGGAGACCCCGGGCGCCCGTGCTGCTTCATTCCCATGTTCACCTTTTGCCCCCCGAGCACTATGAAGCCTGCCTGAGGGTGAAATGGGCCTTGCCAGGCTGGGAGGCTCAACTGGACCAGTGGGGGGTGGACCTGGTGCTGGTGGAGGCCGAGACGCATCCGCTGCTGAGCGCGAAACTAAGGCAACAACCGGGCTGGATCGTCATCCAGGACGAGGCGGGCCGAAACGATCTGAACCCAAGGGCCCGTCTTTTTGTGGCAGTCAGGGATTCAAGCG
>CAWUNZ010000500.1:0-2066 GCA_963923445.1 uncultured bacterium | reverse complement strand
AAACAAGGGCACCCGATCATGGGAACCCACTCCCACTCCCTGGCCGAAAGCGGCTGCCAGCGATGGGTCCGATGTGAAAAGCCCCACTTTCCAGCCCGCTCCAACCGAGGCCACCCGCTCGCCAAACTGACGATAAAGTCCACGAAGGCTTCTGGCATCCCCCAACCGTTCACCAAATGGAGGGTTTGTGAGAATCCAACCAGGTTGCCCGGCGGGAAGGACCAACTCCCTGGCGTCGGCCCGTGCGGTAGTCACCTTCCGTCCAAGACCCGCGGCCCGGGAGCATGCCCCCGCCAGCGACACCGCGCTTTCATCCCAGTCGGAAAGTTGAATCAAAGGCAATTCAGCCGTATTGGGGCGGCGCCGAAGTTTTTCTCGAAGGGCTGAAAACATATCCGCCCTGTAATCCCGCCACCCCTGAAACGCGAAGGACCGCGTCAACCCGGGCGCCATGCCTTGCACCCGCCATGCCGCCTCAATCCCGATCGTTCCAGAGCCGCAAAACGGATCTACCAATGGCACATTACCTGGCCACTCGCAGGCAGCCACTAGGGCCGAGGCAAGCGATTCGCCCAACGGAGCGGGAGGTTGGGCCACCCGGTAACCTCGCTTGTGCAGGGACGGGCCGGAACTGTCGAGGCTCAAGATGGCTTTGTTTTTCGACACATGCAAATTGAATGCGACATTGGGTCGCTCCGGATCCACGCTTGGCCGCCTGCCAAACTTGCCTAGAAATTGATCGCAAATGGCATCCTTGATCCTTCGGGAAGCGTATTGGCTATGGGTGATTGCGGAATCACGGACATTGGCATCCACCGCCAATGTCTGGTCAGGCGTCATCACCCTCGACCAATCCACCGTTCCAACTGCTTCATACAGTTCGTCCGGTGAAGACACCTGGGCTTCCAGCAGTGGCACAAGGACCCGGATGGCGGTTCGCAGACAAAGGTTGGCCCGATACAAGTCCACCCTAGAGGCGACAAAAGCAACACCACCGGATTGGACATCGACCCCGGGGAAACCCAGTTCAATCAGCTCCTGCCCGAGGAAACGCTCGATTCCCTTGCCGCAGGTGGCGAAGGCGCGAACAGGCCAATCCAGCATCAACCACCCGCCATGCAAATCATGGCGATGACTGTCCGGCCAGATTCCGGGACCAATCCGCAAGTTTTTTCATGGCCTGGACTTTGTCCGTTCGATGAAACTCAAGAGGTCCTTGATGACCTTTTGGAAACGCCAAGGCAGCGAATGACGATTCAAACAAATCCGGTTCAGGGTCGGGCTTGATACCCCTGGAAAGCCAATAAAGAGAAACCGTAAAAGCCTCGGCCTGATCCCACCTGCCCGATTCAATCGCCTTGCCGGCTGGATTACCCAAACGGCGCAAGAATTCACCCCTTTTGAGTGGTGGAATCATTTCGAGCGCCTTGGCTTCATCCAACCACTTTTCCAGTTCCAGCAGTAACGCATCCGCGGCACGGGCCACATCCTTGCGCCGGCCCGAACCCATTGACTTGGTCCAAGCTTCCATTGCCGATTCGGCGCTGGATTGACCTCCCATGGTGACTGCCAAGGAGACCGCCATCCGGTTTGAAACAAAATGGCCGGGTGAAACGGAACGGCCAATATCGCCGGACAACCAACCGCGATGCCGCCAGCTGTCAGTCGATGCCGTCAAGTTCGAATGGCAGGAATAACAATCCATGTCCGAAAATTCCGGCCAGGGCAAACCCTCACGCCGCGCGTGAATCGCAGACAGGGAAACAAGTTTATGGGCGGCAACGGCCTGCCCAGTCACATGCATGCCGGCCATGCGTGAATCAGGGTCGGAATACTGTTTGGTGTTCCAGTGGCTTGGCAATCGACTGAGGTAAGTTGGAGCATCAAAAACCAGTCTCGGATGGCCCGCCGCCATGATGTCGTGGTTGCAATCCCGGGCGGGTTCACTGACATTAGCGGGACTGCCCACATGGCATGAGGAGCAGAGCTCAACCAAGACCCTCGAGCGGGTCAATGGCGCCAACCCGGCAGACTCCCAACCGTTCAATCGGTCGGCTGATTTCCAA
>CAWUNZ010000499.1:0-2071 GCA_963923445.1 uncultured bacterium | reverse complement strand
TCGAGCGAATGGCGTTGACTGGAACCGGGGTCAGGAAGGTGATCGCGGTGTCGCGCCTCACCGCCGCGGATATCGGCCGGCACTATGGCCGCCACGAAGGGGTGACCGTTATTCCCCACGGCACCGACACCGACATGTTTCATCCACGCCTTCGGCCGACATGCCGGCCCGAACTGCTGGCGCGCTTGGGATTGCCGGAAACAGCGGTGTTGGTGTTGTTTGCCGGCAATCTGCAAAAGGGCGGGGTGGCGGCGGTGGAGGTCGTGGCACGGGTGCCGGGGGTTCACCTGCTGCTGGCCACGCCTTCGGATGCCGGGGCGGTGCTGGCGCGCGCCGGGGAACTCAATGTGGCCGACCGGGTGCATTGGCTCGGTTTCAGCAAGGAACCCCAGCGATGGATTGCAGCGGCGGATTTGTTATTATTTCCAACCTTTTTTGACACCTTCGGGCTGGTGATCCTTGAGGCCATGGCATGCGGGTTGCCGGTGGTGACCACGCGCCGGGCCGGTGCCGCCGACCTGGTGGCGCATGGTGAGACGGGCTGGCTGGTGGATGATCCGGGCGACATTGAGGGAATGTCGGAGGGGGTGCGGATGCTGGTGGAGGATGAAGCGCTTCGGCAGCGGATGGGGCGCGCCGGGCGCGCGGTGGCGGAGAAGCGCACCTGGGACGCCGTGGCGGAAGAGACGATGCGCGTTTACCGGGAAATGCTTAAAAACGGCTACAATGGCAGATTGAATTAATGCGCAGATTATTGACTGTCGGCCATTCGTATGTGGTGGCGCAAAACCGGCGCTTGGCGCATGAAATGGCGCAAGCAGGCAAAGGAAATTGGGAAATTCGAACTGTCGCACCTCGTTTCATGAAAGGGGATTTGCGCCATATTCAATTCGAGGAATTAACAAATGACCAATCGAATGCGCAAACAGTCAATTATTATTGGAGTCGTTATCCGCATATCATGATGTGCGGATCGGAATTGAAAAGAATACTATCGGAACCGTGGGATTTGGTGCATCTTTGGGAAGAGCCGTTTGTGTTGTCTGGTGCCCAAGTGGCTTGGTGGAAACCCAAAACCGCAAAACTCATATTCGCCTCATTTCAAAATATTGAAAAAAGATACCCTCCGCCTTTTTGTTGGTTTGAACGCTACTCAGTCAACCGTTGCGATGGTTGGATCTCATATGGCCAAACATCACATCAAACCTTGAGTTCAAGGCCGGGGTATGCGGACAAATCCTCGACCATTATACCGGTGGGGGTTGATGTTGAATCGTTTTATCCTGACAAGGCCATTGGTCTGGCTGTGAGAAAAAAATTGGGTTGGACAGACTCAACCGCTTGTCCGGTCATCGGTTTTCTTGGCCGCTTTGTTCCGGAAAAAGGTATCAGCTTGATCATGCGAATTTTGGATCAGTTGAATAGTCCTTGGCGGGCATTGTTTGTCGGCGGTGGACCGATGGAAACAGAGCTTAAACGGTGGGGTGCCCAAAAAGGTGATCGCGTCCGGGTGATTACGGGTGTGCCTCATGACCTTGTGAACGGATACCTGAATGCCATGGATGTGATGCTTGCGCCAAGCCAAACGACCCCTCGCTGGAAAGAACAGTTTGGGCGCATGATCATCGAAGCTTTTGCCGCGGGAGTTCCGGTGATTGGTAGTGATAGTGGTGAGATACCTTATGTCATTCGTGATTCAGGCATGGTGGTCGGCGAGAATGATGAAGATGGGTGGGTTCGGGAATTGACGGAATTGTTAGAAAGTCCTTCTAGGCGGTTGGAGTTGCGGGACAGGAGTATTCAGCGCGCCCATAAAGAATTCACATGGCGTGTTGTCGCTGAAAAGCATCTTCATTTTTTTAAACGAATCATTGATATGAAAAAAAGAGATTCCTAAGCATGTACAGGATTTCCCAATAGTTTCAGTCCTTCCTGTCTTCACCCAGGAACGCTGGGCCAGCATGGACCTGTGCGCCGAGAGGCTGGCGGCATGCTGGCCGGGCGGGTGCCGGGTGGTGAATCCCGGTTTCCGCAGGGTGTTCTCGGCTCGCGACCGGGGAATTGTGTGGAA
>CAWUNZ010000498.1:0-2073 GCA_963923445.1 uncultured bacterium | reverse complement strand
CGCTGGCCAAACCTCCCACCAAACTTGAAATCCGGCTTGAAGCGGCAAGGACAAAAATACTGGCCAACAATCCTGACAACGGAAGCCATGGTGCCCATCCGGACAGGGCCCCTCCCGGGGCCAAAACCCAAGGCAAAAGCGGCCATGTGGCCTGAAACAGCACCACCAGGCCCAAGACGCCAAAAATCGATATCGCCATTCGGGTTGCGGCAGGGCCATCGAAATCGTCCCCCCATGCCAAGGGGGCAGGCCAGATATTGAAGAGAAGCCATGTGGCCAATAATAGAAGAATGGCTGCGATCGAAAGCGCCGAACCGTTCTTGATCGCGCTGAGCCGTTTTTGGAAGCCGGCGGCCTCGTCGGCAATGAACTGCTCCGCCTCCGTGGTGTCGACCCGGTTTCCCGCCGCGTTGGCCTTCAACAAGTCCAATCGTGAACGCCAACGCTCGAGGGTGAGCGCCTCAACTTCCTTGCCATGCCAGGCGGCACGGGAGGCGCGGGCCAGAACGGTCAGGTCGAAAGTGTGGTAAGGCAATGCATGGTAAGCCTCATGGTGACGCGAATCGGGCTTGGATCGCACTTGCTGCCATGCCTGTTGGTCAATGCGATCGGGAGGCGCATGGTCATGGCAATCGATTCCCCGCAGCACCACCGCTGCCAGCAGCAAAGACACCGTGGCGCCATATCCGCCCATCTCGAATCGGGAAACAAAAGCCGCGCCCATGCCGGAAAGTCGTGCCAACTGCCCCGCCAAGATCGTTGCCAAGCAGGCCAAGCCGGACAACAGGGCAAGGTTTTGCCACACACACGCTGCCAGCAAGGTGCTTTCCAATGCCAACAGGCAAAACCGCCACGCGGCAGGAAACGCGGTTGGGCGCCACCCCACCACCGTGACCACAAGGAATGAGGATGTCACCGCCAACACGCATGCCATGGAGGCCCCATCAAGCCCCCAAAGCAGATCAAGCCCCCAGACTCCTGTCCAGCGATTGCGGGCAACCCAGTCCATCGAGGATCGAACTTGAAAATCCTCCGCCAAGTCGGCCATCGCGCTCCGGTAAGCAAGGCTTCCCCTGTGCCGGAATTCCATGTCGTTGAGAACACCCAGTTGATCCAAGGTGTCGTATTTGAACAAAATGAGGATTGCTACCGCCGTTCCCAAGGTCGCCAACGCCGTGAAAGTAACGATCCAAGCCCCCAAATCGGGCCAGCGGGAGGGAGCCATGGCTGCTAACAATCCGCCCAAAAACGGCAAAAAGACCAGACATGCCATCCAGATCACATCAAGTTCGGGCATGAATCCGTTCCTGGGTCGGGTTGCCAATGCCTCTCGGGTTGGGCATGACGGGCACCGGACCGGGGCGGTAGGGTAACTCTTGGTCGTTGGCGGGAACAAGGGGGACCGAGATGGCATGGCGGCGGGCAACAATGCCGAGGCGTTGGCAACCCGGCGGAAACCGCTCACCGGCAGGTTGTCGACCAGTTCATATCAATCCGCTTCACACGAAAACGATCGAATCAGCCAATGATGATCCCGCTGACCGCCGCCTGCGTCGTTCGGCCTTGGCGGCGGAAATCGAGGCCCTGCTTTTTGTTTCACCAGACCCGCTTTCTGTTCGAAAAATTGAGGAATTGCTCCCGGGAAGAACCGGCGTGGCCGAAGGGTTGGCAGCCCTTCGAGATCAATTAGCCCGGGACGATTCGGCATTCGACCTCCTCGAGATGGCTGGGGGATTCCGCCTCCTGACAAGGAAAGGCTTGGCCCCTTGGCTTGCCGCCCAACGCCCACGCGCCGCCGCCATGGACCTCACGGAACCCCTGCGGGAAACGCTGGTCGTCGTGGCTTACCGGCAACCCGTGACTCGGGCCACGGTCGAGACCATCCGGGGCGTGCCCTCGGCGGACCACCTCAAGCAACTTCTTGACCTGGGGTTGATCCGAATTGCCGGCCGTGAGGCCACCTTGGGGCGACCTGTCATCTACCGGACTTCCAGGGCTTTTTTGGAATGGTGCGGTTTGGCCTCCCTTGCCGAACTTCCCACCCTGTCTCTTATACACATCTGACGCTGCCGA
>CAWUNZ010000497.1:0-2078 GCA_963923445.1 uncultured bacterium | reverse complement strand
TCCTTTGGTCGGTCCCTCCGGCAGGCCCCTGACGCGCATCGGGCATCCGGGCGCCCCCAACCATGACCACCACCTTTCCGTTTGGTTCGCCCACCAGTCGGTCGAACGGGTTGATTTCTGGTCCAACAAGCCCGGCCCACGAATCCGCCAAAAGGAATGGCTGGTTCAGGAAGACGGCGACGAAGAGGCCGTGCTGGCAGTCCGCCTCGGTTGGAACGACGGCCATGATGCCACCGACCTGCTGGAGCAGGATGTCGTGTTCGCCGCCAGGCCAGCGGCCAAACCCGGCGAGTGGTTCCTGGAAATCCAAACCACTCTCAAGCCGAATTCCCCAACCCTGACTTTTCATCAGTCCAACTTCGGGCTTCTGGCGGTGCGGGTCGCCAGGGAGATTTCAGAACATTTCGGAAAAGGCCGAATCACCGGTTCGGATGGCAAGACAGGGGAACCGGCCCTGTTCAACCAGCCCAATGCATGGATCGATTATTCCGGAACAGTCCCCGGACATGAGGAGGGGATCACATTGATCGACCATCCCGGTAATATCGGGCATCCACCGCGGTGGCATGTTCGGGCGGATGGCTGGATGGGCCCGTCCCTGACTCGGACAGGCGACCTCACGATACGCCGCGAATCCCCCCTGACGATTCGATACCTTCTCGCGATTCACGCTGGCACAGCCAACCCCGCCATCGTTGCCGAGGCCACGAAAACTTTCAGCCAATCAAGGCCTTGGTCTGTCTTGCGCTCCACCCGACCTCACAGGCAATTCGAGGCGAGGCGATGAGGCGTTTGAAGGCCGATCATGCCGACTGTGACGGCTGGAAGCCCACACTGGTAAAATGTGGGGAGTAGGAAAGGCAATCCTGTATCGCGGTACCCCCCGGCCTTGGGTTCAACTAAGGAAAACGGGGGGCATCACCGTGCGAAGGGATCTAGTGGGTTGGAGGGTTCTCATCACCGGGGCCAGCCGCGGTATCGGCCGGGAACTGGCCCTGATGGCCGCCTCGGCAGGCGCGCGGGTGCTGGCCACCGGGCGGGATGAAAGCGCCTTGGTTGAATTGTCGGAACAGGTCGCGAAGTCAGGCGACGATTGCCGGCACCTTGCCGGCGACATCACCTGCCCTGATTTCAGATCAACATTGATCCATCATGCCGAAAACGCCATGGGCGGCCTCGATGGTCTTGTGAACAACGCCGGTGTTGGCACTTGGAATCATGTGAGCGCGGGCGACGAGGCCACATTCCGCTCCATCATGGAAACCAATTTCTTCGCCCCGGTGGAACTGATCCGCGCCGCTCTGCCGTTGCTGAAGTTGGGTCGAAAACCGGCCATATTGAATGTCTCGAGCCGTTGCGGGCGCTGCGCCCTGCCTTCGTGGACCGAGTATTCAGCCAGCAAGGCGGCGCTGGTGGGCGTCTCGGAATCGCTGCGCGCCGAGTTCGCCCGATTTGACATCGATGTGCTTCTGGCCCTCCCGGGGAAAACCTCGACCGATTTCTTCGGGAATTGCGCCCGCCTCGAAGGCAAGGCCGACCTCAAGTTCGACGAGGGGATGCCGCCCGCCCGCGTGGCCAAGGCCCTTCTGGCCATGCTGAAGTCCGGCAAGCGCGAGGCGTGGATCGGCGGCGACTCATACTGGATGCTTTTGACCCGGCGCTTTTTCCCCGGAATCGTGCGTCGGTTGCTGGCCCGCAAGGTGCGCCAGCTTTACGCCACCGCCTGACGGAACTGATCGGAGCGACTGAATGTGCGGAATCGCGGGAATGGTGGATATTTCAGGTCGCCGCAGGCCGGTGCACCCCGGGCGGTTGCGCGCCATGGCCGGGGCCATCATCCACCGCGGTCCCGATGAGGAAGGATTCCTGTTCGAACCCGGCATCGGCTTCGCCAACCGCCGCCTCAGCATCGTGGGACTGGCCGACGGCCAACAGCCGGTCCGAAGCGAGGACGGCCTGGTGCAGGCTGTCTTCAACGGCGAATTTTACGACTATCCGGAACTGAAAGCCCAACTCCAGGCGCGCGGGCACACCTTCAAGTCGCACTGCGACACCGAACTGATCCCCCACCTTTGGGA
>CAWUNZ010000496.1:0-2084 GCA_963923445.1 uncultured bacterium | reverse complement strand
ATTAAGGCCTGACCGTTGAACCTTGCGGGTCAAGCAAAATGGTGAACGGAATCCGTTTGAACCGAAGGTCTTGAAAACAAACTCCCGCCCTGCCCAACCCATCGATTGACCCTGCCGCCAGCGCCGGCGACACTGGCCATCCGCAGGACAAGGGAATGTCCCCGGGGAGAGTGGCGCGTGGATTTCAATCGTCGTGACATCATCAGGCAGTCCGGTGGAGTATTCGCCCTTTCGCTGATACCCGAATCTGTCAGCCGTGCCGTTGACAAGCCACGCATCAAGGTCGGCCAGATCGGGGTCGGCCACGCCCACGCCACCAAGCTTTCCGTCTACCGCGCCTCGCCGGATTACGAGGTGGTGGGTATCGCCGAACCGGATGAACGGTTGCGCAAGCAGGCGGAAAACCAACCGGCTTACCGTGGCCTGCGGTTCATGACCCGTGAGGAACTTCTGGGCACACCCGGCCTGCAGGCTGTGCTGGTGGAAACCAAGGTTCGCGACCTGTTGGACAACGCCGAGGCCGCCATCGCCGCCGGCAAGCACATCCACATCGACAAGCCCGCGGGGGAATCACTGCCCCGTTTCCAAAAGATCTTGGATGAGGCGAAACAAAAAAAACTCATGGTTCAGATGGGCTACATGTACCGGTACAACCCGGCGGTGGTCCTGCTGCGTCAGTTCCTGGCCCAAGGCTGGCTGGGCGATGTCTTTGAAGTGCACGCCGTCATGAGCAAGGTGGTTGACCCGCCCGCCCGTCGGGCCTTGGCCGAGTACAAGGGCGGCATGATGTTTGAACTGGGTTGCCACCTCATCGACCTGGTGGTGGGAGTGCTAGGCAAGCCCGCGCAGGTGTTCGGAATGAACCAGCATGCCGCCAAGGTGGACGACGGATTGCTCGACAATTCCATGGCGGTGTTCAGTTATCCCGCGGCGATTGCCAGCGTGAAGACGACGGCGATGGAGGTCGATGGTGGTGAACGCCGGCACCTGGTGGTGTGCGGAACCGGCGGAACATTTCATATTCAGCCGCTCGACAACCCCACGGCCAAAATCACGCTGGCCCAAGAGCGCCCGGGGTACAAAAAAGGCTCCCAGGAGATCAAGTTCCCCAAGTACGCGCGCTACGGCGACGATGCCGCCGACATGGCCCGGGTGATCCGCGGCGAGAAAGCTGATTCCTTCGGCCCGGCGCACGACCTTGCCGTGCAGGAAACAATCTTGAAGGCGTGCGGTTTGCCGACCGGCTGATGTCGTTTTTGCACGCCAGCCAGAAGCAATTCATCTCTCGGCAAAGCCGTTCCTTGATCGGGGCCTACTCTTGTTGTTGGCTATGGCGACAGGCTCGATAGCGTTGATATCAATTGGAGTTTTGCAAGCTTTTAAGTTTTCTTTGAAGACCGCTGCTGTTGCAAAGAATGGCCATGCAGTATCGGGTATAACCTTTATTGGTAATCCACTTCCCGGACCCGTTTCTTATCCCTGAGGTTTTCCACGCAACCGCGAATGGTTTCCCGCAACCGTCGCGCCTCCTCCGCCGGCAGGGCCCGGATCGCCGCCCGGGGCGTCGCGATGTCGGAACTGGCGATCAGGATGTTGGCCAGGGAAAACAGCCGCAGGAAAAAAGGCTGCTCGAAGACCGTGTCCTTCACCCGGTACAGTTCCAACTCGTCCATCCGCCGGTTGAGCACCCCGTGGGTGACCCGGAACCTTTGGTTGGTCAGCTCGTAAAGCAGGCAGCGAACCTCGAGCCAACGCCACAGCGCGACAAAAATCGGCACCACCAGCCAGCAGAACAGTCCGCACAGGATGAAGGTTCCCATGTTCACCACCTGCGACGGTCGGCCCTGCCAGAGCAGGCGTTCGCCGTGATCGTTGGGGGTGGGCGATGCGGCTGGGGGCGCGGTGGGTACCGCCAAGGCGACAGGCATCGGTTGGTTGGCCGGACCGGCCGGTTGTACAGGATCTGGAAGCAGTCCTTGGACGAGGCTTGCTGGAATCCAAGGCCCATCAGGCCCCTGCGAAACCTTGCAGGCGTTGGTGATCATTCCTCGCTGGGCGAATTGCCTCAGTTGGGCAGTGGTGAG
>CAWUNZ010000495.1:0-2102 GCA_963923445.1 uncultured bacterium | reverse complement strand
TTTGGATGTGGGTGACGCCTCTCATGGTGGTTTTCGGAGCCGCCGTTGGATTGGGCGTTTCCGCTGTCAGGCAAAGGACAAGCCTGGGGAATGATGCCGTCATTGGAGTTTTTTTTGCGGGGTCGTTGGGAATAGCAGCCAGCTTGAGCCAGGCCATTAGTAGCCGCAAGATATTCAGCTTGGAGGAATTCCTGTTTGGTGATCCGCTCCTGATTCAATCAGGTCAACTCGGCCTCCTTGCCTTCGTATTGGTCCTGACAGCGATATTCATGCGTTTCTGTTTCAACGGGCTTGTTATCGGAAGCTTCAATGCCAGCTTAGCCAGGTCCAGGGCGGTTCCGATTGATTGGTTGCAAACCGGCTTCATCGTGCTTTTGGCCGTGGTTATCAATGTGTGTTTACGAGTGGTGGGCGTGCTGTTAATCAACGCGCTGCTAATTGTTCCAGCCGCGATTGCCATGAATGTTTCGGTCAACCTGAGGCAAATGTTCTGGATCACAATAGCAATGAGCGTTGGGCTTGCTGTCATGGGCCAAGTCGTTAGTTGGGAAATTCAGGTCCGGTGCGACATTCCAGTAGGTATTTCCGGAACCATCGTGACCATGGCCGTCGCGGCGTTTGCAGTAACCCTCCCGATGGCTCGGCGTGGCAGGCGGATGAACTAGAACCGCCGTGGTCTGGCACTTGTCTTTCCAATGTGGAAAGTGACAATGGACATATAAAGTTCAAGCTCGTGATTCGTAATGTATGAACGCGGGATGGTGTTCATGTCCGATGCTCAGATGATTTTGAAGATCAAGGATTTTCTCCTGATTTTCACCAGTATTTTTTACGAGGCATTGCCGTTCATCGTCATCGGCGCGTTGGTTGCTGGTTTGCTTGAGGAGTTTCTTCCCGGCCGTCTGCTCACAAGGTGGTTTCCCAAACATGCCCTTCCTGGTGCGATTCTCGGGGCCGGTTTAGGCCTCGTATTCCCCATGTGTGAATGTGGGATCGTGCCCATCATGCGCCGACTTCTCCGCAAAGGATTGCCGTTGGGCAGTTGCGTGGCGTATCTCCTGGCCGGGCCGGTGATCAATCCAGTGGTGCTTTTCAGCACCTTTTTCGCCTTCAGCGGCATGGGTGAAAACCCGGGTCAACTGGGGGGAGGCGGGATGACGATGCTCCGAGCCGCCATGGCTTACATGGTGGCCGTGGCCACCTCGTTGCTTGTTCACGCGGTTTACTCGGGCCGGGAATCGGAGGTCCTCGTTCCCCTCAAGGGGATATCAGAAAATGAAAATAACCGCGATATGTATTGGTTGACGCGATTGGACCGCGTGACGGCAGTGGTTCTTCACGACTTTGTCGACATATCCTTCTTCCTGATTCTCGGCGCCTTGATGTCGGCATCGGTGCGACTCTTTTATTCGCAGGATGACATCAGCGCCTTTTCGTTGAGCTACCCGATACCGGCCATCGGAATCATGATGCTTCTCGCCTTCCTTCTGTGCCTTTGCAGCGAGGCGGATGCTTTCGTCGCAGCCAGCTTTGTTAAAATGGTTCCCGCGGCCAAGGCTTCATTTCTGGTTTTTGGCCCGATGATGGACATCAAGCTGCTGTTGATGTACACGCGAGTATTTCGCCGTAATTTGATCGCCTTCATCGTGGTGCTGGTGGCGGTTCAAACATTTGTTCTTGCCGTTGCCTACCACTTGTTGACCGTCGGCCTTGGATCGAGCGGATAAGGGAGGCATTGCCATGCAAGGCGACAGAGTTGAGCCGACCGGTGGACTCGTTCCCCTCGCCATGACGGGTTCATCACCATTGAATTCAAATAACTTGGGTCACCAATCTCCTGAAGCCGAGTGGTTTCAGGAGCAACTGCTTCAGGTCGCGATTTCCATGGGATTGGGGGGAGTCTCGCTGGCCATTTATCTAACTGGTCGCGTGAACTTGATGTTGGCGCCCAAGTTCCACGCATGGTTGTTGGCCGGGGCGGTCGCTCTGCTCCTAGTCGGTTTTATCCGCGCGGTTTTGTTGGCAAGAGCGGCCCGAATGTCCACCTTGGCTCCAAGCACCTCTTCATCTCTTTCCACGGATGGTCATCATCATGCTGAGCA
>CAWUNZ010000494.1:0-2112 GCA_963923445.1 uncultured bacterium | reverse complement strand
CGCACCACCCTCAAGTCATCGGCACCCGCCGGGGCCTTCAAGGAACTCATCTACCTCAAGACAAACGACCCCTCCATGCCTCTCGTCGGCCTGTTGGTGGAGGGAACCGTGCAGTCAGCCATGAGCATGTCACCTTCCGGATTGTCGTTGGGTTCGGTGGGTGCGGGGGACATGCTGACCCGTCGAGTGGTTGTCCGAGGCGCGCAACCGTTTGCCATTCAGGCAGTTGAAGGCACAGGTGACGGGATTGAATTGGCAGGACCTCTGCCAGCCAACGAGGCTTCGGTGCACACGCTCGGATTCAAGATCACCGTGCCGGCAACGGGGACAATCAAGCGCGAACTGAAGATCAAAACCACCGGCCAGGAAAGTCCCCTCATGCTGCGGATCGATGGGGTGGTTGGTCCCTGAGATTCAGCCGCTGCCAGGCAACTGAATCCCGAAACCTTCCAGGTCGAGTTCCTCACCCTTTTCCCCGTCGTGGGGACCGCCCCGTTCCACGAGCGTTTTCACCAAGACCCACAGGCACGCCGGTTGTCCGGTGACATCGTACCCCGCGGCGTTCACATCGCCTTCCATGATCCAGCACCACTGGCGCCGTTCCGCGCCGGGAGGGGGATCCTCCTGCCAACCTTTCAGGACCCGCACCAATGCCTGGTGCGCGGCTTTCCATTGTTTTTCATCCTCGGCGACAAGCCTTTTCTCATCCCCGTTTTCCTCGAGGCGAATCCCCGGAATCTTGCGGACGGCCTCGAAAAGACGATGTTCCAACTCCAGGCAGCGCCAAGGCGACCAAAGATAGAAGAAAACTCTGGGCACTTCGAAGGTCAGACCGTGGAGTTCCACCCGCATGATGATTTTGTTCCCTGCCTGATGGGTGGCGCGATTGCCAGCCGAAAGGAATATCCTATCGGGTTCAAGCGGACTCCGTTGGCCCCGATGGGCGTTCCGTGGCACCGACCATGGTGATTGTCAGCAAGGTCAGGCCTGCCAAAAGCCAATTGGCGACACGATGACCCAGTGAAACCGCCACGCCGGCTCCTTCGTCCCCCCCCATGAACCCGTAAAGGGCGCCATATCCCCATTCACCGATTCCCAGGCCTCCGGGAAACAACGGGATGGCATTCACCATCATCGCCATGGGAACCAGAAGAAAATGGGAAGGTGCTCCAGGCATTGATTCGCCAAGGCGCATTCCCCAGCCAACACACACCACCGAAAAGATAAAGGCCGTTTGCGAAATGGCGGAAAGGGCCAGTGCTGCAAGAATGGTCCAGGGGTTTTGACGGTACCTGTAGAGTGCCAGCCACAACTCGCCCACCAGTAACCCCACTCCGGGAAACCATCGTTTCAGCCGCATGGCGAAGCGCTCGGCCCGCCAAAGGGGAAGAAAGCCCAAGGCCCACCAAAGACCAATGCTCACCAGGCAGAAAACTCGGGCCATCAAACCCAAGCGGGCCATGGTTGGGTGCTCAGGCGGCATGGCAATCGACATCAGCGCCACGAACAGCACAAGATTCCATAGGGCAAATCCCCTGTCCAAAAGCACGGTTGCCACCGCCTGAATCCGCCTGCCTGGGAACTGGCGGGCTACCACTGCCGCTTTGACCAGGTCGCCCCCGATGCTTCCTGGAAGCAGGGTGTTGAAGTAGAACCCGATGCACCCCAAGCGAGCCGTTTCGCCGGCCGGAATTCCCATTCCCAGCGCCTTGAGCAACAGATGCCAGCGGTAAATGGTGAACGCCACGGCGATGGCCAGCAGCAGCAGGGCCCCAATTAAAGGCGAAATGCTCACATGTCCTGCTGCCAAATGCTCCATCAGGAGGCGGCGGAGGCCCAATACTCCGCCCGGTGGATCCCAGGCGCGTGCCAAGACCAAGCCCAACAATCCCAACGCCAGCAAATACTGAAGCACCTTGGCTTTCAGAAGGCGCCGGAACAATCCGTACCGTTCTGTTTGGTTTGGGGGTAGGGTTGAGGGGGGTGGAATTGACAGTACCTCAGGCGGGCCCTATGTTTTTGTTACCCAAGGGGCTGTGGCGCAGCTGGGAGCGCGTCTGAATGGCATTCAGAAGGTCAGGGGTTCAAATCCCCTCAGCTCCATTTTCTTCT
>CAWUNZ010000493.1:0-2116 GCA_963923445.1 uncultured bacterium | reverse complement strand
AAAAATCGGCATCGGGCAACTGGCGCTGAATTTCCGCACGCGGGCCGACACGCTGAGGCAGATCGACCTCTGCAGCACCGCGGCGATGGGGCAGTTAGGCATCCACCATGTGCCGTTGAAATCGGGTGAGGCCTTGCGAGCCAACGCAGGCAGGCCAAACACGGTCCCGGCCTTGGCGGAAATTCTTTTGCTGCCTGAACCCACCGGGGCGGCCAACGATGCCGGGGAGGAACCAGCCGACGGGGATGAGGAAGCCGACAACGGTTACGACCCCGCCAGCCTCGCGGCGGTGGCGTCGCGGCTAAGGATGCTCCGCGACGAGCGCAACTTGGAATGGCGCGACATGCTGGTGCTGGCGCGCGGTTTCACCAAGCTCATTCAGCCCCTGCACGAGGTGTTCCGCAAGGCCGGAATCCCCTACCGCGCCATGGTTCGCGAGGCCATCTGGAACCTTCAGGAGATCCGCGACATCCTCAACCTGGCCCGCTATTTGGCTGATGCCGGCAACGGCCCGGCGCTGTTGGGCGTGCTGAGGGGACCCGCTTGCCGGCTGACCGACGGCGAGGTGGTTCTGCTGGCGTCGTGGCGTGAAAACGGAACGGTGCAGCAAGGGCTTTCCCAGGTGGCTGACGCCACCAAGGTGCCGGAATACCCCTTGGCGCTCGACGCCTGGAACAGCATGGAGGCCGACCGCATCGAGCACCTGCGGGCCGTGGCCATCAGGCTTGGCTCCTGGCGGCAACTGGTGGACCGCATGCCCCACCACGAGCTATTGCGCCATGCGCTGGAAGAATCCGGGGCGTTCCATGCCATGGCCGCCTGGCTGGTTCCCGAAGGCACCGGCGCGGAAGCGGCGCGACGCGTCGCCGCGGGCGTCGAGTTCGTGCTCAACCGCGCCCGGGAGATCGAGCAGGCCAGACCCCTTACCATGGCCGAAATGTCTTCCATTCTCGACCTCCACGCCTCGGGTGAGATCCGCGAGAACATCGACCCGGACCTGTCGGCCGACGAGGACATGGTGCGGGTGATGTCGATCCACGCCAGCAAGGGCCTCGAGGCCAAGGCGGTGGTGCTGCTGGTGCCAGAACTGGGCGAGAAAGGCCGTTACCGCCCCAGGGGAAGCGGCATGATCATCCTCGACCGGCAGTACCTGCGCGCCGATGTCTCCGCCGCCGAAGCCGCGGATTTCCTGGGACTGCCGCTGATGGACCTGCGCGCGACGCATGAGAAGGAAGACAGAAACCAACCACCCAGCCTGTACCGCATCGCCCGGGGAACCGACAACTCCCATTACGAACGCGAGGAGGCCCGCCTGTTCCATGTGGCGATCACGCGTTCGGAAGGCGCGCTCATGGTGGCGGCGCCGCGAACCACGCGCGAGAACGACTCGCGGCATTGGCCCATCGTCTGGTCGCGCAACAATCTCACCCATGTCGATGCCGCGGCCCTTCCGGTGGCCGAGGGGCGGGAAGTTCCATGCCCGCGCGACCTGCCGCCGCCCCGGCCTCCCAAGGCATCACCCGGCCGGGTGGGGATCGCCGCCACCAGGCTTCAGGACATCATGGAATTGCCGAACAGGCAGGAACAGGTCGTGGCGCTGGGGTTGGTGAGACGGGGCCTGCAGGCGTTTCCGGCGGGAATCCCGTCGGAACTGCTGAAGGATGGCAAACCAAGCGCCGGGCTGGGCAAGGTGGTGGGAACCCTTGCCCACCGGGCCCTGGAAATGATGGAGGCCCTGCCGGCCGATCAGGACGAGCGGTTGCGTTACCTCGCGGGGCAGGCGCGGGCGCTTCTTTCCGACGAACCGGAAGACGACGAACCGGGCGAAGGCCCCCGCGTGGCGGGCGAGGCGGCGGAGGTGGCGGAGACGGCCCGAACAATCATCGGGCGCCTCGACCAAGCATCGCACGGGCAGGTACGCGACCTCGCGAAACAGCCGGGAGCCGCGGAGGTGGACTTCGCGCTGCCGGTGGGCGAACAGTGGCTGGTCACCGGCCGGTTCGACCGCCTGCTCGACAGCGGCGATGTGGTGGACTGGAAGACAGACCATGGCGATCCTGAAGAGATCAGGAATCGCTACCGCGGGCAGATGGGGCTTTACGCCCTCGCGGTGTCG
>CAWUNZ010000492.1:0-2122 GCA_963923445.1 uncultured bacterium | reverse complement strand
CCGAGGTGGACCACAGCAAGCCGAACATTGTGTCGGCCACCCCGTCGGCGGATGGTTTATCGGTGCGCCTGAAGGTGGAAGGCCTGATGGAAGGGCATGTGCACGACCTGGCGTTACCCGGTGTGCGCTCGGCGACAGGCCTGCCGCTGTTGCACCCGCAGGCCTACTACACGCTGAATATCATCCCGTCGAAATGAAACCGCTTTAGATGTAGTTGTAGCTTGTCGGGGTGATGATCAATTCGGGCACTTGGGCCCGTTCCGGCAGCCTGGCAACGAACATCACCGCCTGGGCGACATCCTCGGGTTGAAGGATGGCCAGTCGGTGCTCATCGGTGACGGGGTTGGGTCGCTGGTCCAAAATGGGCGTGTTCACTTCACCGGGGTAAATGCTCGAGAAGCGAATGCCCCGGGGCTTTTCCTCGGCCGCCGCGGCGACCACGAAACCGTGCAGGCCGAACTTGGCCGCCACATAGGCCGACCCGCCCAGCGGGTTGCCTCGCTTGCCCGCGATGGAGTTGATCACGATCACCAGGCCCCGCCTCCTGGCGCGCATCCCCGGCAGGGTGGAAGTGATGGCATGAAAGGCCGCGTCGAGGTTGCTGCCCAGCATCGACTGCCAGCGCGTGGGGGTGAGTTCCGGCAGGGTTCGTTCCTTGAGGTTGGCGCCCGCGTTGGCCACCAGGATATCGATCGGGCCCACCCCGGCCTCCGCCGTGGCCACGATGGTGTTGGCCTGCTCCGGGTCGGACAGGTCGCCCACGCAAATGGTCACCCCGCCCAGGTCTGCCAGTTGGGCGGCGGCGCGTTCCAGACGGGGCCTGTCCCGGCCGGCGATGGCCACCTTGGCCCCGGCTTCCAGCATCAGCCGGGCGGTCGCCAAACCGATTCCGCTGCCGCCGCCGGTGATCAGAACGCCCCGTCCCTTCAAGTCCGACATCGCGTTGTCCTCATCCGTGGTTGCCGTTGGCCCCGTCGGGGCTGTCCGTTAGGGTACACTAGATGAGAACTTGCTTGGAGACGGGACGATGATGCTGCTGTCGGAATCGCAAAACTTGATCAACGACATGGTCAACCGCCTGGCCTTCCTCCGAGACTCTCTTTGACATCGCCAGGAAGCGCAAGGAACGGGAAAAGTTCAACGCCACCCAGTCTGAACCAACCTTCTGGGACAATCCTGAAAAAGCCCAGAAGCAGATCAGCGCGTTCAAGCCTGTCAGCGAAATCCTGAAGGCTTATGAGGAAGTCGAGAAGGCCCTTGAAGACCTCAAGGCCCTTGAGGAACTCTGCTCGGAAGATCCCTCGCTTGAGGCGGAACTGGGCACCGAAACCCATAAGGTGGTACCGCTTCTTGAGGCGTTTGAGCTCAAGAGCATGCTCAGCGGACCGCAGGACGCCTCCAATGCGTATGTCCGTGTTCAGGCCGGCGCCGGTGGCACCGAGGCCTGCGACTGGGCCCAGATGATCGTCCGCATGTACACCCGCTGGGCCGAGACCAAGGGGTACAAGATCGAACTCGTGGACGAGCTTCGAAACGATAGCGCCGGCGTCCGCACGGCCACGCTGTACATCATCGGCGACTATGCTTACGGCAATCTGCAGTCGGAAACGGGTGTGCACCGCTTGGTGCGTATCAGCCCGTTCGATTCCAACGCCCGCCGGCAAACCTCGTTCGCCGCCGTCGATGTCACTCCCGAAATTGATGGCGACATCGACATTGTCATCAAGCCCGATGATTTGGTTCGGCAGACCTTCTGCTCGGGCGGTCCAGGCGGCCAGCACCAGAACAAAACGCAATCCGGCGTCCGTTACATCCACAAGCCGACGGGCATCGCCGCGGAAAGCCGCACCGAACGCAGCCAGCACAAGAACGACGACAACGCCATGAAGCTGTTGAAGTCGCGCCTGTTCAAGATCGAGGAGCAGAAACGCAAGGCCGAGGTGGAGAAGGCCTACGACGAGAAGGGCGAGGTGGCCTGGGGCAACCAGATCCGCAACTATGTGATGCAACCCTACACACTGTGCAAGGATGTGCGCACCGACCAGCAGACCCCGCAGGTGAATGTGGTGCTCGACGGCGATCTCGACCCGTTCATCCAGGCGTACCTGCGCACCAAGGCCGC
>CAWUNZ010000491.1:0-2129 GCA_963923445.1 uncultured bacterium | reverse complement strand
CAGGCGCGTTCAAGCGCGCCGGCGGTGCGGAGGAACGCGCGCACATTGTCCACCGGGGTGCGGCGGTCCACCCCGTGGCTGAGGTTCAGGATGTGGCGCCTGCCGCCGCCCGCCGCCAGGCAGGCGCGCGTGGCGGCCTCGACCTCGGCGACCGAGCCTGAACGCAAGACGGATTCGGGCACATTCCCCTGAAACACCAGGCCGGGGTAGTCCCTGCGGGCCTGGGCCAGGTCGTGCCTGGCCCCCAGCGAAACCACCTGCGCGCCCGCCGCGCAAACCTTGTCGAGGTAGGGACATTCCTTCACGAAAAGAATTCCCGGCACCCCTGTGACATCGGCCAGGATGGACTTATGCCACGGCTGCGCCCAAAGGTCGTATTCCTCCGGGGTGAGTTTGCCCGCCCAGGAGTCGAAAAGCTGCCAGGCGTCGGCCCCGGCGGAGACCAGCGTGTTGACGAAGCTTCCGGTGGCCTTGCCGATTTTCGCCAACAGCGCGTTCCAGGTTTCGGGCTGGCTGGCGGCGAAGCGGCGGGTGGCCTCGATGTCCTTGCCCGTGCCGATGCAGTAGCTGGCCACGGTGAACGGCGCGCCGGCGAAAACCAATATGGGCAGTTCCCCGGCCAGGCGGACGCGAACCCCCTCCAAAAGATCGAGTATGTGCTGATAAGTGCCCGGAGCGGGATTGGGATCGAGGGCCTCGACATCGGCCATGGACCGCACCGGGCGGTCGGGCATGGGCCCTATCTCGTTGAGCAACTGAAACGGCAAGCCCATCGCCACGGGCAGTGTGGTGATGTCGTAAAAGAGAATGATGCCATCCACGCCGAAACGGCGGGGAAGAAGCGTGGCCTCGATCGCCAGGTCGACCCGTTCGGAGAACTCGTAGAAACCCAACCCCTGGCGGACACGGTGGTACTCGGGATCCCAGCGGCCTGCCTGGCGCATGGCCCAGACGGGAACGCGCTCGATCTCTTCCCCGCGCGCCGCCCTGACCAGCAAGTGTTGCGATGCCTTCATTCGACTGCCTTCCCCGCATGTGCCGATGCTGATGTTCTAAGGATTTTCAGCCGGCTTGCGCCCCCAGTAAAGGGTCGCGATGCCAAAGGTGAGAGACCGCCAGGTGGTGCCGGTCAGACCGGCCTCGGCGAAAATGGCGGCCAGTGCCTCCCTCTCGGGAAACGCGGCGACACTCGCGGGAAGGTACGAATAGGCGAAATCGCTCGACCGGGAGACCCAACGGCCGATCAGCGGCAGGATGGTGCGGAAATACCACAGGTAAAAAGGCCTCAGCGGCCAAAGCCGGGGCGTGGAAAACTCGAGCACCGCCACCGTGCCGCCGGGGCGGCAAACGCGGGCCATCTCCCGAAGGCCGGCCAGCGTGTCGGCGACATTTCTCAGGCCGAAGGCGACCGTCACCGCCTGGAACGACGCGTCGGGAAACGGCAGGCGCATGGTGTCGGCCACCAGAAACGGGATGGTTCCGGCCGCCTTGGCGTTGCCGCGGACCAGCATGGGTGCGCAGAAGTCGGTGGCCACAACCGGAAGTTTGCCCTTACCCGCGCGGTGGTAGGCGAGGGCCAGGTCGCCGGTGCCGGTGCAGACATCGAGGTGGGGCCCTGACAGGTCCGGCGGAACCAGCCTGGTGGTGCGCCAGCGCCAGTAGCGGTCGACATTCAGGCTGAGGAGATGATTGAGCAAATCGTAACGGGGAGCGATGTCCGCGAACATCGAGCGGATGCTGGCGGATTTCTTGTCCAGGGGCAGTTCGGAATTGGGCGCGGGCATCGGTCAATGTCTCCGATGCCATGGTAGCGCTCGGGGCGCAAAATCAGGCGGCATGGCGCCGGCGGGCGGCCTCGGAAAAGACATCGAGCATCTGTCGGTAGTGCTGGTCGAAGGTCCAGCGGGAGGCGGCCTGCCGACCCGCCTGCCCGCAGCGCTGGCGCTCGCGCGGGTCGAAAAACTTCTCGATGGCCCGGGCCAGGGCGCGGTGGTTGTGCGGATCGTCGATCACCACGCCCTCGCGGGGCGGGCTCATCAGTTCCGCGGCGCCGTTGTGCCTGGTGGTGATGACAGGCAGCCCGCAGGACATGGCCTCGGGGACCACATGCGAGCACGGGTCGTAAAAGG
>CAWUNZ010000490.1:0-2131 GCA_963923445.1 uncultured bacterium | reverse complement strand
CTGCTGAGGTTAGCATCCAACCCAAGGGTTTCCAATATGCTGGATCTTTTGAGCAATGGTTATGTGATGATGGGCATGGTTGTCGCCGTGCTTGGACTGGGCGCGATCCTGTTCTTTACGAAAAAAGGTAATGGTTGAGCCTCCGGTCTGATTCGGTCAGCGAACCTTGGCCTGAAATCGGACAAGTGCGTTTTCCCCGGGAGCCAAGGTGCCCACCTCCCACCGAAGAATGAGGCTTCCGGCATCGTTCTCCTGGACGGTGAACACCGCCTCCTTGTTGCTCCGAGCCGACCCTTCGACGAATTCGAGGCGGGGCGACAAATTATCAACAATGGCGACATCGGTAAGCGGCCTCCCAGTCATGTTCGAGAATCGCAGGGTGAATGTGACAACATCCCCGGGAATCGCGACCTGCCTGTCCGCCGACTTATGCAAAACCATGGGCTGGTCGAGGATAACCATGTCTTCCTTGCAGTCCGACCTGGCTTCCCTGGCCACCACCTGACTTGAAACCACCTTCGGTCCGGCCTCGGAACGGGCCAGTGCGACTGCTTTGGTCTCGCTCATCAATTGCTGAATCCCCACTCCACCAACCTTGGTGACCAATCGATCCTCGGCGGAGGTGGCTTGAGGGCGCTGGCGATCCTTCACGGCGTCCGGACCGCGATCCGCCACATTCGCCTTGGGAGTTTGAACAAGATCCTGTCCTTGAAGCACCTGAAGTTTGACAACCCTGCCCGCGTACTGGGTGAGGTCGAGTCCACCCGGTCTCAAACGGCTTCTCAGTCCGTTGATTCGGGTTTCGGACACGGTAGCCAAGCTTGGTTGACGAAGGTCGATTCGGTTGATCCCCAACGACATGGTGGCACCAGCGGGTCCGGTCTGATGATCAACGGAGCCAATGGCGGTTTGCTGGGTGACCCAGCAAAATCTGGGCATGTAGAGGCAGACTCGATTAGAGGGAATCACCCGCCTGCGACCCTTGAAACCAGTGAATTCAGCGACGCTATCCTCTGTGTCGACACCCACCGCCTGCGCCTGCGCCCCGATGGTCGCCCGGGGGTATTTGTCGCCACCATCGCGGACGATCTCGTGCTGGGGGCAAGCCGGGCCGTGAAGCGGATCCGCCTGGGGCGGGCAAAGCGGTATATACGGTGGGGAAAGAGGTGCTGAAGGAGCCTCCTTTCCAACCCTCCAAACGGTGCCGGCGACTGTCGAAAGCTCCCAGTCACGGTCTTCAACGGAGCGGGAGCCGATGGTCACGCGGGCCACCGGACGCCCCTTTTTAAGGGCCAGCCGCAGGATGTCTTCACCGGGCTCAGCTACCGTGATGATGGGCGAGTCGGTGGATGATGGAATCGGCGAGGCCTGTTCAGGATCCTCGATGTAAAGGATTTTACTCACCAGTTTTCCTGCCGCAGCCTGGTCAAGTTCGTCACCAGTCCAAGTGATTGCGGCAACATGTCGGTCCGGCTTGCAATCGGGGGGCATTATGGGGGTGCCAATCACCTCGATTGTCGGGAACAGTTGGATGTCGTCCTTGCGGAGCTTTCCCCTGTATCCGTAACCAGGCCGAAGACCAACGGGATCGGCACCCGTATGAGGCGTTCTCCCTGCGCCGCAAGGCAGCGATGCGGTCCAACCGGCTGGGGGAAGAAGCTTGACAAAAAGAAAGGGAGATTGCGCGGGTAGAAGTCTGGGAGCGGCAAGGGGACTCTGTGCTGAGGCGATGCTGGCGCTGGTGCCGAGAAACGCGAAGCTGGCGAGGAATGCGCGCATGGTCCACCTTGCTTGTTGATTCATGGGGTAAAGCCGGGTCGCGCGCTTCTCGGGAATTGCCCGGGGAGGCCAGAGACTCCCGTCGCGCGCGAACCCGGCATGGAAGGTCAACACTCAGGTTGGCCGTAACGAATCAGTTGCCCGATCCCGGGAGGGGCGGCAGTTTTGGCAGAGCGGGTGCTGAACCCGCAGTCGGCTTGGGTGCCGGCACTGGCTGAACAGTTTCGGGAGGTGTGAGGGCCGGAAGGCTTGATCCCGACGGGATCGGAGATCCCGGCACCATGGGGGCGGCATTGCCAGGCATGGCACCCATGGGAACAGGGGGGTAGGAGTAGGGAGCCATGAAAGGCCT
>CAWUNZ010000489.1:0-2140 GCA_963923445.1 uncultured bacterium | reverse complement strand
CTGCGGTTATCGCGATGTCAGCCGCCAGCGGTTTCGGGCGCCGGATCGGTGTCACCGGTCCATGGGCCGGCGAGTTTCATGTAGTCGTTGGGGATGACCACGCTGCCACGGTCGCCACCCATCCAGCCCTTCACCTGGGAGGGCTTGCCCCGTTCCTTGCTGCGCTTCTCCAGGCGGGCCGCCCAGGAACCGTCAGCCTCGACGGGCTTGCGACCCTTCTCGTCCCAGAACAACACGCGGCCGCTGCGGTAGCTTTGCACGCCCATGGCCACGGTGGTGAACGCCGCGGCGCCCAGTTCCGGGGTGCTCCAGGTGGCCCGGTCTCCCCGGCGGACGCAGTCGAGGAAGTTGCGCCACAGGAGCAGGGTGTCCTCGTTCTTGGCCAAGGGACTCTTGGCATCGACAAATTCGCCCTTGATGCTTTCCTCAAGGCGGGCGGGAATGCCGGCGCGCTTGTCGGGGTCGTCGCGGATGACCTGGTAGCCACCCTTGACGAACTTGATGGTGCCAAGCCGGCCGCGGATGACCTCCTCGATGGGGTAGCTGCTGATCATGGTCGCGCTGATCACCAGTTGGCAGCCCTCGTTGTAGTCGGCCACGATGGTCGCCACATCCGGCACATCACGGCCGTCGTACTCCAGGTACAGGCCGCCCGCACCGGTCACGCGCCCGGGGTAGCGAACACCCATCGCCTCGATCAGGTGGGTGGTCTGGTGCACGAACAGGTCGGTGAACATGCCGCCGCCAAACGGCCAGTAGCAGCGCCATTGGGCGAAAACGGAGCGGTCGAATGGCACATTCGGCCCGAGGGGCACGCCCGGGAAAATGCTGTGCTCGTGGCCCAGGAACATTTTCCAGTCCACGGTCTTGGGGTTCATCTGGCGGTACAGTCGGTAGTAACGCCACTGGCCCTCGATGCTGTTGCGGTAGTAGCTGGTCTGGCCTTGCGCCACATGCCCGATCAGGCCCTTGCGGATCGCCTCGTTCGCCATCCGCCAGGACGGATCGGCCATCGACTGCACGCCGACGGTCATCACCCGGTTCTTCTTCTGCATGGTGTCCACGACGGCGTGGGCCTCGTCGATGGTGCGCACCATCGGTTTCTCGCAATAGACATGCTTGCCGGCGTCGGCGGCGTCGATGCTCACCTTGGCGTGCCAATGGTCGGGCGTGGCGACGCAAACCACATCCACCTCCTTGAGGTCGAGGATGCGACGGTAGTCCTTCACCACATGCTTCTTGTCGTCGGGGTTCAGGCCCAGCTTCTTGGCCGATGGATATAGGCCCTGGCAGTAGACCTTCTCCTCCTTCACGCCGCCGTTCATGCGGGTGTACTTGCCCTCATGGCCGTCCCACACATCGCACACGGCGACGGCCTCGACATCGCCCGGCTTCTTGGCCATGTCGTTGATGATGTCGAGGTGCGCCTGGCAGCGGCCTCCGACACCGACAAACGCGATCCCGAGCTTGCCGTTGGCGCCGAGAACCTTCTTGTAGCTGGCCGCGCCCAAGGTCAGGGCCGTGCCCGCCGCGGATTCCTTCAGGAATGAACGCCTGTTACGACCAGCCATCTGACACCTCGCGGGTTCAATGGGGAGAGGGAAACCAAACCGCAAAACGGCTACTTCGGCGCCAGCATGGCCGACATGCGCTTGCCTTCCATGGAGGCGCCACGCTCGACCTTGGCGACATCCGCCAGCTTTTCCAGCATCTGGTCGAGGACTTTTTTGCCTTCCTCGATGTGCTGAAGCTCGCGGCCGCGGAACTGCACCGAAAGCAGCACCTTGTCCTTGTGCTCAAGGAACTTGCGCACGGCGTTGATCTTCACCTCGACATCGTGGTCGCCGGTCTTCGGCCGCACGCGCACTTCCTTCAGCTTTTGCTGGTGGACCTTGTTCTTGTTCGCCTTGCGCGACTGGTCGTAGCGGAATTTGCCGTAGTCAAGGATCTTGCAAACGGGGGGGCGCTCGTTGGGCGCGACCTCCACCAAGTCAAGGCCCGCCTCGCGAGCCTTCTCCATGGCTTGCAAGGTGGGCACAACTCCCAAGGGTTGGCCCTCGGCGTCGATCAGCCGGATCGGGCTGATGCGGATTTGTTCATTGATGCGATGGCCCTGATTGGGGGGGGGCGGCATGCCGCC
>CAWUNZ010000488.1:0-2153 GCA_963923445.1 uncultured bacterium | reverse complement strand
CCAAGGGAACCCCGGTGGCGCGTCAGCCTTCCACCCGGCAGGTGAACGGCTTCTCATGGCCTCCCCAAGGCCTCGCCTCGCAAGCGACAACCCGGGAAACCGAACCCAACAACGATCCGGCCAAGGCGCAAAAAATCAAGCTGCCGTGCGATATCGCGGGGCGATTTTATCCGGCGGCTGATGTCGATTACTACGAGTTCGAGGCCAAAAAAGGCGAGGAGTGGTGGATCGAGGTGGCCTCCGAGCGCCTCGGTCTTCCCACCGATCCGTCGATTCTGGTGCAGAAGGTGACCGGCGGCGCCGCGGAAACCGTGGCCGATGTGCTGGAACTCGCCGATGTTCCCAGCCCCGTCAAGGTGTCGAGCAACGGCTACGCCTACGACGGCCCGCCCTACAACGCCGGCACCTCGGACATATTGGGGAAGCTGGCGGTGAAGGAGGACGGGTTGTATCGCCTGCGGATCTCCGATCTCTTCGGTGGCACCCGCAGCGAGCCCAACCACGAGTACCGGCTGGTGATCCGCAAGGCCGAGCCAGACTTCGCGCTGGTGGCGTGGGCGCTGCACATGGAACTCCGCAATGGCGACCGCAACGCCCTGTCCAAGCCGATCGCCCTGCGCGGCGGCGCCAGCATGGCGTTCGAGGTGGTCGCCTTCCGCCGGGACGGCTTCGACGGCGACATCGACCTGGCGATGGAGGGGTTGCCCAAGGGTGTGACCGCGCGCGGGCTCAAGATTCCCGCGGGGCAGTCGCGCGGCATGATGATCATCACCGCCGCCGAGGATGCCCCTCGCGGCCACGCCAACGCCGTCTTCAGCGGCAAGGCGGTCGTGGCCGGCAAGCAGGTCACAAGGCCGTGTTTCCTGGCGTCGATGGCATGGCCGATCCCCGACGCCTGGGGCGAGATTCCAAGCCCGAGGCTGTTGATGGATGTTCCCGTGTCGGTGAGTGGCCAGGAGAAGGCTCCGCTGGTGATGGCGCCCAAGGCGCCGGTGATCGAGGCCAAGGCGGGGGAGAAGGTCACCGTGCCCCTGGCGATCAGGAAGTCGAGCGAGTTTTCCGGCGACAAGATCAAGTTGAAGGCCGCGGGCGCGGGCTTTGAAAAAGCCCCGGGATTCGATGTCTCCCTCAAGGCCAGCGAGGCGCAGGCGGTTCTCGACCTGGCGGCTCTCAAGGTTCCCCCGGGAGAGTACACCGTCTCCTTCCTGGGCGGAGCGGTGGTGAAATACCGGCATCGGCCCGAGATGGTCGCCGCGGCGGAGGCCGCCTCGAAAAAAATGCAGCTCGAGGTCCAGTCTCTGGAAGCCGAAGTGAAGAAGGTGGCGGGCGAGGCCCAATCCGCCCCGCCGGCCAAGAAGGACCAGATGACCAAGGCGATGGCTGCCGCCACCGCGAAAATGAAGGCGGCCACAGACGCGCTCAACGCCAGCAAGGACCAGTTGAAGCGCGCCACCGACGCCGCCCAACCCAAGGATATCGCCGACATCGTTGTGAGCGAACCGGTCATTATCCGAGTCAAGCCAGGGGACAAGAAATGACACACCATGCCGGCCCCGATCGTGATTGCCGCGGCCCCGTGCGGTTCGGCGCCTCCGGCCGCAGGGCCTTCCTGCAGACCGGCATCGCCGGGTTCGCAACCCTGAGCCTCCCGGGCATCCTCAAGCTCAAGAGCCGGGCCTCGGTTCCCGCCCAATCATCGGAGAAAAAAGCGGTCATCATGGTGTGGCAGCCGGGCGGCCTGTCCCACCTCGACTCCTACGACCCCAAGCCGGATTCCGGCAGCGAGTACCGCGGGCCGTTCAAGCTCATCGACACCAAGGTCCCCGGCCTCAGGTTCACCGAACTGCTGCCCCGGCAGGCGGCCATCGCCGACAAGATGGTGGTGCTGCGCTCGATGCGGCAGACGGCTGGCGGGCACCCCGCCGGATCGATGCAACTGCTTTCCGGCGACCCCGACACCCGCGACAAACCCAAGCCGAAATATCCCGACTGGATGGCGGTCTCCAACTACATGATTTCCCAGCGCGGCCCGCGCGCCAACCCGCTTCCCTCCTATGTGGGGATCAACCCGCCCCTGGAGTACAACGGACCCGCCTACCTGGGCGACACCTACGCGCCGTTCGTGGTTTCCGGCGATCCGAACGCCCCGACCT
>CAWUNZ010000487.1:0-2154 GCA_963923445.1 uncultured bacterium | reverse complement strand
CGGCCGGTGGTGACCCTGTTCGGGCCCACGCATATCGGTTGGACCGAGACCTGGCACGCCGCCGCCATCCATATTCAAAAGCCGTTGCCCTGCGGACCATGCCAGAAACGCGTCTGCCCGCTGGGGCACCACCTCTGCATGACCTCGATCAGCCCCGACGAGGTCCTCGCCGCCGCCATGCGTCTTTTGCCATCGGTTGAAAGGCGGGCGGGATGATCATCGCCCTGCTTGTCGCCTTGGCGGTTTGCGCGGTTGCCTTGGCGGCGCTGTTCGCTTGCGGGCGAGATCCGCGCCGGTTGGTGGTGCATCCTCGTTGGCGGTCGTGCCTGCTGGAACAGGGCCTTCACGATCCCCAGGCGATTCTCTCGCTGCCGGGTCTTTCGGTTTCCGGCCATGCCTTCCGCCATGTGCGCCGGGTGATCCTCGATCCCGAATCCGGACAGAGGGCCTATCTGAAGGTGGAGCAAAGGGTCCGCTGGAAGGACCGGCTTCGCTCGTGGTTCGACGGCATGGGCCTGGCGTCGCTGAGCATGCGCGAGGCGCGTTTGCTGCGCATGCTGGAGAATGAGGGCCTTCCCGGGCCAGGTTGGGTGGCGTTCGGTTCCGATGCCTCTGGGCGCTCCTTTTTGGTCATTCCCGAGACTCCCGCCATTGAGCTGGGAGTGTTCATCACCGACGATCAGGATCCGTGGAGGCGCAAGCGGGCGGCGATCCGGCTGGGCCGCGCCCTGGCCCGCATGCACGCCGCGGGGGTCAACCATCCCGACCTTTACGCCAAGCATGTTTTGGTGGATCCCGAGACGGGGGAACCCACCCTGCTCGATTGGCAGCGTTCCCGCCGGGCACCCGTGGTTTCGTTCAACGCGCGCCTGCGCGACCTGGCCACGCTTCAGGCCACTGTCAGCGAGCAACTGGTGGGTGATGATCTCCGCCGGGCCTTGCTCCGCTCTTACCTGCGCGAATCCCGACGCAGGGCCGGTTGCCTCTGGGGCGGTTTTTTTCGCCCCTGCCGCGAGGCGTACGACCCGGGCGACTTCACCCGCGAGGAGCGCCACTGGCTGAGGCTTCCCGAGCTTGAGACACTTGCGGCGTCGCGGATCATGGTGATCACCGATACTTTGTTGGCCAAAAGGCATGTCCGGGAAAAACGCCAAGCGCCCGCCCACCCGGCCGGCCTCGATTGGACCGCCTCACCCGATGGCGACCTCATTGTCAGCTCCTCCTGGCCCTTGGAGGGACTCGATCCCGGTTCTACGGCCAGGCGCTCCCTGTTGGAGGCGCTCAACAGGCAATCCGCCGCGGCGATTTCCGTGCTTGAACCGCTCAGCATTGGCCATGGCCAACAGACATTGCTATCGGCCCGGATTGTGCCCAGCGCGGGTCTCAAGGCGAATTCACCATGGAGATCGGCCGAGAAAAGAACGGCCAACCTTTGGAATCGCCTCCTCAAGCATGCGGTCCCCGGCCCCAAGGTTTTGGCCGTGGGCCGGCAAACGCTGACGGATGGTCGGGAAGCGAGTTATCTCCTGCTGGAACCCCGTCCGGTCACGGCTTCCCTGGCTGACTGGCTGGCGGTCTGTTCCGCGGGTCCCATGATCCGGTGCCGGGTGCTCGCCGGTGCCGGCGCGGTGTTGGCCCGGTTGCACGCGGCGGGTTGCGGATTGTCGCGCGAGGCCCATCCGCTGGCCGTCAGCGAGGCAAGCGGCGAGCCGGAAGTGGTGGTCCAGCCTTGGGGCGTTCGCCCGCCATCCCGGTATCGGGTTTCACCTCAACGGGCCGATTTGGCGCTTCTGGGGCGCGCCTTGGCGGAAGCGGGCATCTCTCCGGGGGAACTGGACTGGATTCAGGCCGGATATATCGACGAAATGAGCCATATTAGGGCGCGCCACGACCGAGGCGGCGCGGAGGGCGCCCAAGGAGGACCGTTCATGGGCTACCGGGACGATAGTCCTGGCCCGGCACCGGCGTTTCAGGCCATTGGCGATGGCCGCGCCTCGATTTGGCGCCGCTGGTTTCAGGGAATTTGGCATGGCGTGCAGGCTTCCTGCTGGACCCGGTTCGCCGGGGCGGACTGGCACCGCACCGTCATGGACCGCGATCTTCGCGACCGCTACCACTCCAAGCAGGGCCGAAGCATCGCCCGCTGGACCCTGC
>CAWUNZ010000486.1:0-2154 GCA_963923445.1 uncultured bacterium | reverse complement strand
TGCCTGGATGGACCAGACCGAGCAGGGTTCCACCGGCTTGCCACTCATCACCGGTCCGGGCGCCTGGAGCGCCCTGGCGGCCTCGCCGCTGCTGCTGAACCGTTATGTCGCCGCGCCCGATGGCCGACTGGTGCCGGAGGCCGACTTCGCCCGTTTCCGTTCCGAGCGCGACGCCCAGCCCGACGCGGCGATCGCCGGGTACCGGCGAGCCAAGGGAGCCGACATGGCGAAATTCCTGGCGTTGCCCGTGGCCGCCACGCGCGAGGCGCAAGCGGCCCGGCAGGCTCGCCTGGACACGCAGGCCGCCTCCAGCGGCGAGGAAAAGTTGCTGGCGCGCCTCGACCGCGCCGAGAGGGAACTGGTCGCCCTCTGCGAGAAGTACCCTGCCATGGTTCGTCGCCTTCGCGAGGGGCTCAGGCCTGAATTCGTTCCCTCAAGCCAGGGTGGCGGTCGGGGCCGACGCACCGTCCGCAGGACCCAGTTCACCTGCGAGAACGCCGACTCATTGGTGAAGTTTTTCGCCGACAGCCTGTCGATCCCCTCCGTCTACGACATCAGGCGGCATGTCCGTCCGGCGCCCAACGAATGGCGCATGCCTGAAAACCCCGTTGCCGACATCCTTTCCAACCCGATCGACAGGTTCCCTCTCCTGCCGGTGAACCCCGACCGTTCCACCGACAAGCTTGCCGATGGCAGTCCGGTGAACAAGGAATGGGATCCGGGCGCCCAGAAGCGCTACACCGACATCCGGGACTTGGGCGAGGACTTTGACGCTTGGGCCGCCGCCATGGCCTGGTACCGTTACGCCCTCGAGCCTGTTCCGCCGCCGGGCGAGCTTCCCGGTGAAACGAGGCCCATCGAGAACAGGGTCGCCCAGCGCAGGCCTAAGAACCTGGCCACTTTGCTTTTCCGCACCCAGCCCGGCCTGATGCAGGCCAGCATTGTCAAGCGCCTCCAGCAGGAGGGCTGGTACGACGCCGACCCCGGCGACAACGATCCCGTTCGCGAGGGAACCAGCTTGGCCATGGGCGGCGGTTACCTGCTTTCCGACTGGATTCCCGGCCGCAAGCTGACCATCGGCAAGGACATCTCCTGGATGCAGGCGGCGCTGGTGGAGACCGACCGCGTGTGGCGGAAAATCGCCCAGGAAAACCATCTCCAGCTCGACCCGGTGGAGGAACTGAACCTCGATCGACGGGCGATGACCTACCGCATGACCTACCTGGTCAGCGACGAGATGGAAAAGCCGGACACCCCGGAGAAGAAAAGGGCGTTCGAGCGCGCCGTCCGCGGCGCCCAACCCCGCCATGCCCAGCCCGAGGACGGATGGTCCGAGGAGATGAGGGCCTCATGGAAGGCCCACCTCTTCCTCAAGGAATTCGACATTTACCGGCAGATGAGCAACTTCCCCAGCCACTACTCCCGCGCCCTGGGCGAGATCAACCCCGCCGCGCGGATCGCGCGCAAGCGATTCTACGAGGCCGACACACTGGCCCGCTTCCAGCCCCTGGCCAACGAACGCGACGCCCTGCGCATCTACAGGAAGCCCGACGCCTTCCTTGCCTGGCGCGAGAAGGTGCTGCTGCGCGAGGCCCCCCGGCAGGGCTGGTTCTCCGACACCACGCTTAGGGTGCTTTCCGACTACGGCAGGGATGAGTCGCTTCAGGAGGAATGCTACACGATCGACCAGCGCTACAGGCAGCTTGCCGAGGAGCAGGAGGAATCGGTGCACGCCGAGGCCAGGCGCGAATTGGGCGCCCTGTTGGCCGACATCCAGTTCACCTCGTCGCTGGTTGGGGCAAGCGGCGGCGGCGCGGGTTACGCCGCGGGCGAACTTGGCCTGATGGCCGGATTGCACCGCCACTTTTCCAACCCGAGGGAACCCGCTCCGTTCACCAAGATGAATTTGGTCGCCTCGTTCCTGGATTACCTGGATGAAACCGACTATCCGGAGCCGCAGCCGATCATTTCCGAAAGCGCCAAGAACTCCGTGGAAGGGCGAAACGGGGCCATGAACACCAACCGGCCGAAACCCGTGCCGCTGCCACCGCGATGAACATGAACCATCACAAGCCCGTTGTCCTGAGCCTGCTGGCCCACCCGGACGACGCTGAAATCCTCTGCGCTGGAACCCTCATTCGCCTAGTCTCTGCC
>CAWUNZ010000485.1:0-2158 GCA_963923445.1 uncultured bacterium | reverse complement strand
AAAATCACTCCCGCAGGAGAGATTGATCAGGCCATTTTCCTGAACTTGCGCGGACGCCCGTTGCCAACCCACTCGACGACATAAAGGTCGCCCGAGGAGGTGAGGGTGAGAGCATGAGGCGCGGCGAACAGATCGGCCCGGGTCTGGTTGTCCTTGGCGCCCTGGCCGTCGCCAAGGTGCGCCACCACCTTGTCCTGACCGTCGATCACCGTCACACGGGAACCGAGTTCGGGGACATAGATCCTGTCGCCGTGCTGGTAGAAGCAGCAGGGGGCGCGGAAACCGGGAATGGTGCGCTTGTAGGTGAGTTCCAGGTCGAACACCTCGATCCGGCCGTTGGCCCTGTCGGCGATGTAAACCTCGGGTTCCTTCCGCAGGGTGCTGACCCACACGCCGTGGCAGGTGCTGAACTGCCCGTGTTCCTTGCCCCGACCGCCGATCGTCTTGATGTGCTTGAAGTTCCTGTCAAACCGGTACACCTTTTGGCTGCCATAGCCGTCCACCACATAGACATCGCCGGTGGGGGCGACGGCGACATCGGTGGGGTTGGTCCAATCGATCTTCCGGGTGGTGGCCGTGTCTTCCTTGACATTGCCAAGGGTGAAGAGGATTTTCCCCTTCATGTCGGTCTTGTAGACGCGGGCGCCGATGCGGCCGGCATCCTTACCCGAGACATTTTCCGTCCAATAAAGAAACTCTCCGGCCGGTTCCTTGCTGAAATAGAGGCCGTGGGCGGTGGCAGCGACCTGCTCGGGCTTCTCAAAGCCGACGCCGGTGGCGAACTCCTTCGACCAAGTCTCGAGCAGCTTGCCTTCCTTGTCGAAGATGGCCACGCACGGGGAGGCCGACCGCGAGGTGACGATCACCCTGTCCTGGGAGTCGGCGACCACGGCGCAGCCGAATCCGTACTTCATGCCGCCGGGAAGGCGCCCCCACGACTCATCGGCGGAGAAGGCGGAAGTGCCGCTGCCAATGGTGGCGGGGCGGTCAGCGGCACGGGAGGAGGCGACCAGGCCACAGGCGGCGGTACCGGCGGCGGCGAGGAAGTCGCGACGGGTGCGGCGCATGGGGAACAGGTGATCCGACATGGAAAACAATCTCCTTGGGAGGAAAACAGGGGGGAAGGAACTAGGCCAGGATTCCGCGCAACACCTCGCCACCGACATCGGTGAGGCGGAAGTCGCGGCCGTTGAAGCGGTGGGTGAGCTTAAGGTGGTCGATGCCCATCAGGTGCAGGAGCGTGGCGTGCAGGTCGTTGACATGGACCTTGTCCTCGACCGCCTTGTAGCCGAAGGGATCGGTGGCGCCGTGGTGATGTCCGCCCTTCACGCCCGCGCCTGCCATCCAGATGGTGAAGCCGTTGGGATTATGGTCGCGGCCCTTGGCGCCCTGGGAGTCGGAGGTGCGGCCGAATTCCCCGCCCCAGATGACGAGCGTGCTCTCGAGCATGCCGCGTGAGGCGAGATCGGCCAGCAGGGCGGCGGCGGGCTGGTCGGTGTGGAGGGCGCAGGATCGGTGGTTGGTCTGGAGGTCGGAATGGCAGTCCCAGGGGACATCGTTGACGCTGCCGTCGCCGCCGACGCCCTTGCCGGCGAAGATCTGGACAAAACGGACTCCCCTTTCCACCAGACGGCGGGCGAGCAGGCACTGGCGGGCGAAGGTGGCGCACTCGGGCCTTTCGATCCCGTACATCGCCCGGGTGAGCGACGATTCGCTGCCGATGTCGAGCGCCTCGGGTGCCGCCATCTGCATGCGATAGGCAAGCTCGTAGGAATCGATGCGGGCGGCGAGGTCAGGCTGAGTGGGGCGGGCCGCGGCGTGGTCGCGGTTGAGGTCGCGGATGAGGTCGAGCTGGTTCCTCTGCTGGGGGTCGGTTCGGCCGCCGGCGCGGGCGAGGTTGTCGATGGCTTCCTTGCGGCGCGCGTCGAGGGCCATGGCCTGGAAGGTCTTGGGCAGGAAGCCAGCGGACCAGATCTGGTCGTCTCCCCGCGGCCTGGTGTCGTGCATGACGACATAGGCGGGCAGGTTGCTGTTCATCGCGCCCAGGCCGTAGGTTTCCCAGGCGCCCAGGGCCGGCAAGCCGGGCCTGTTGGTCCCGCACATCAGCTCAATCGACGCCGGGGCGTGGTTGTTCTGCCTGAGGTGCATGGAATGCAGG
>CAWUNZ010000484.1:0-2159 GCA_963923445.1 uncultured bacterium | reverse complement strand
ACTTCCATGACATCGCCTTTCGACCACGCCTCTCGCCGCGAGCGCCTCCGGCACCGCCTGGGCGCCTTGGGCGTGGGCCTGTTCCTTGTCACCCGGCCTGTCAATGTGCGGTACCTCACCGGCTTCTCGGGCGACAGCACCGCGCTGTTGTGCCTGCCCGGGCAAGACTTGCTCGTCAGCGATGGCCGGTATTCCGAACAACTGGCACGCGAATGCCCCGACCTCGAGGTGTTCATCCGCCCTCCCAGCGTCACGCTCCCCATGGCGTTGGGCGAAGTGCTGCGCTCCACCGGCGCGCGCACGGTGGGCTTTGAATCGGGCCATGTCAGCGTGGCCGACCTCGGCACCTGGCAAGGCATTGTCAAGGACGCCGAGTGGAAGCCATGCCCCGACGCGGTGGAAGCCTTCCGGCGGGTGAAGGATGAGGCGGAGATCGCCGCCATCCGCCGCGCCATCGCCATGGCCGAGCGCGCCTATCAGTCGGTGGAGCCATTGCTCGACCGGGTGGCCACCGAGGCCGAGGCCGCCGCGGAACTGGAATACCTGATGCGCCGGCAGGGCGCGGTGGGCGCGGCGTTTGCCACCATCGTGGGCGCCGGGGCCAATGCGGCGCTGCCGCACTACCACCCGAAAGCCGGTGTGGCGTTGGCCGGGGCAAGTCATGTCTTGGTTGACTGGGGCGCTCAGGAGGAATGGGGATACCGGAGCGACCTGACAAGAGTGAAAGCGTGGCACCCGGTGCCCGGCACTCCTACTTTAAATGCTGCGCATGCCGCGGCGGTTGAGGCGCAGGCGGCGGGCGCCGAGGCACTCAGGCCCGGAAACACCGCCGGGGATGTCGATTTGGCGGTGCGCGCGGTGTTGGCGCGGCACGGGGTGGAAGAACTGTTCGTGCATGGCACAGGCCACGGAATCGGCCTGGACATCCATGAGGCGCCGTTTTTCCGGCCGGGAAATTCGCAGAAGCTGGAATCAGGAATGGTTGTAACCTTGGAGCCCGGAATATATTGTCCGGGAAGACTTGGAGTGAGGGTCGAGGATGATTTTCTGGTGACCAGCGAGGGTGGGGTGCGCCTCAGCCACCTGCCCCGGGACCTGGGACTGGATCTGGGATAAGCGTGAAGGAGTCTGCCGTGGCAGAGGAAAGCGGTCCGAGTCCGTTTGATGTCCGCACCGTGCGCGACCTTGTGGGGCTGATGAGCCGGCACGATTTGGCGGAACTCGAACTGGCCGATGGCGACCGGTCGATCAAGCTGAAGCGGGCCGTGCCGGCGCCCTTGGCGGTGACGGCGCTCCCGGTGGCGGCGGTGGCGCCCGCTCCCGTGGCGCATGTGGCGGCGCCGGTGGCGCACTCCTCTCCCGCGGCGGAACCGGCCAAGGCGGCCAAGCCGTTGCTCGAGATCAAGAGCCCCACCCCCGGCACCTACTACTCGTCGCCCAAGCCGACCGACCCGGCATTCGTGCAGGTGGGAAGCAAGGTGACCGCCGGCACCATCGTCTGCATCATTGAGGCGATGAAGATCTTCAACGAAATTCCGGCAGACCTCAGCGGCACCATCGTGGAGGTGTGCGTGGAGAACAAGCAACCGGTGGAATATGGCCAGGTGCTGTTCCGGGTCGATCCCGCGGCCTGAAACCCGGCAACCAACCAGCTCGAGTAAGCCCTCATGTTTCAACGCATTTTGGTGGCCAACCGCGGCGAGATCGCCCTGCGCGTGATCCGCGCCTGCAAGGACATGGGCATCGAGGTGGTGGCGGTGTTCTCCGAGGCCGACCGGGGCGCGCCGTACCTGGCCCTCGCCGACCAGGCCATCTGCATCGGTCCCGCCGTCGCCGCCGAAAGCTACCTCAACATCCCCCGCATCATCTCCGCCGCGGAAATTGGCGATGTGCAGGCGATCCACCCCGGCTACGGGTTCCTCTCGGAAAACGCCCACTTCGCCGAGGTATGCCGATCCTGCAAGATCGAGTTCATCGGCCCGCCCGAGCAGGCGATGCGCCAACTGGGCAACAAGAACGAGGCCCGCAAGCTGGCCATGGCCGCGAAGGTGCCCGTGGTGCCCGGCAGCGAGGGGCTGATCACCAACGAGGAGGACGCCCTCAAGCTGGCCCACGAGATGGGCTACCCCGTGCTCATCAAAGCCGCCGCCGGCGGCGGC
>CAWUNZ010000483.1:0-2209 GCA_963923445.1 uncultured bacterium | reverse complement strand
AGAACCCACGACCCCATGGAAGGACGAACAAACGCGCTTGATCCGCAATGGAGGAATAAGGTGGCCGGGCCATGGGCCACGCCCTCGGTATGCATTCCGTGGAGGAAGCAGAGATCATCCACCCGCTGCCCGATGTTCGGGAAAAGGTCGGATGTCATCCGACCACATTGGCCCCTGGGCGCGAATTTCCATGGCGAACCAAAGATGCGCTGGCTGGATCCGCGGGTGCCGGTGTTGGCGACTTGCCGTGAATCATCAAACGGCATCATCTTGCCGTCATCACGGGTCAGGCGCGGCTTGTGGTCAAACGAGTCGATATGCCCGACTCCCCCCTGCATGAACAGGAAGAGCACGCGCTTGGCCCGGGGGGCATGATGCGTCGCGGGTGCCGCGCGCCCCTGACCGGGGAGCAATCCCCCCAAGGCCAGGGCGCCAAATCCGCAACCGGCCTGAAGCATCGAGCGGCGATTCGGCAGGTCGTTCATCAGTCCCCCCCGTTCCATATTCAATCCAGCCGGCGGAATTCAGCACTAGCCCAAAGGGCCCGGCACAGCCTCGACCACGCGTCCTTGTCATTGGCGCCGGATGATAGTTCACCCTCAGCGATCTTTCGCTCCCCCTCCGTGGGATTGCGACCGAGGCAGGCCATCCAAAGTTCATCAATCCGCTTGGACGGTGCGACTTTCAAGATTCGATCGGCCACCAGGGCGGCCTTGCCGCGCACCCATGGATTGTTGGACAGGAACAGGGCTTGCTGCACCACCGTCCCGGTGTCGCGGTGCCCCGTGACCGTGGAGGGGTCGGCCATGTCGAAAACCTGGAGAAGCTCATGCGGGCTGTTGCGGAAAGCGGGCAGGTAGACCGCCCTGGTGCGGCCCGTTTGCCGGAAGCCCTGATCCGCCGCCAAACTGGAAACAAAGGTAGGTCCGCCGGAGCATTCCTCAAGATCACCCGCGATGGACAGGATCGCGTCATGCAGGCATTCCGCCTCGAGCCTGCGGACACGGGCGCGGCCATAAAAACGATTATCAGGATCCGTATTTTTCCACGCCCCTTCGCCCGAGGCCTGCTGGTAGGTCCGGCTCAGCACCACTTCCCGCACGAGCTTCTTGACCGACCAGCCGTTGGAAACGAAACGGGAGGCGAGCCAGTCAAGCAGGGCCGGATCATCCGGCTTCTCACCGGTGACGCCGAAATTATCCACCGTGCGGACGACACCCTCGCCCATCAGCCAAGACCAGACGCGGTTGGCCATCACCCGGGCCGTGAGGGGATGGCGCGCGGAGGCGATCCATTCGGCCAGCTCGCGGCGTCCCCCTGAATCGGAGGGGATGGTTGGTTGGCCATCCCACGCGGCCACCGAGATGAAGCCACGGGGGACCACTGGACCGGGGTTGCGCACGTTGCCACGAATGAACACCGGCAAGTCAGCGGGCTTGGCGGACTCCTTGAACCCCAAGGCGGTTGGCCGCCTCGGCATTTTGGACTCGAATTCCTTCAACTCGGCCTCAAGCTTGAGCGGCGTGTCATCCTTGACCGCCTGCTTCAGGGATGCGCTGTCGGGCTGCCTTGCCTGCGCGTCGGCGGGAACAAAAACCACGGCATCGGCTGTGACATGGCCCATGGTTCCTTCCGTCGAGATCATGACGAAGGATTGCCCGTCCTTTTCGAAGCGGAATTGACCCAACGACAGGAAACGACCATCCAAGGGCGGGACCTTGCTCATGTCAACGGCCTTGGTCTGTTCCCCCTCGGCGGAAAAAACGGTCACCGGCACGGCGTTGGCCCGGGATGTCCCGCCGGAGTACGCCAGACGAACCTCATACATGCCCGAGGCGGGCAGGGTCGCCTGGAATGTGAGCGTCTTTTTGCCCTTTTCAGAGTTCTCGTCATGCACATATCCGGAGCCGATGTAGCTGCCCGAGAATGTCGAGGACTTCCACGCCCCCACCTGACGCGCCTGTGAGTCATCCACCACGATGCCCGCGATGTCGGCGACCTTCAGAACTCCACCTTTGGCGGACTGGCCGGCTTTTCCCTTCTTGAGCGACGCGATTTTCCCCTTGAGTTCCTTCACTCGGGCTTCAGCGGCGGCGACGGCTTTTTCCTGCTCAGGCGCCAACGGAAGCGACACCTCCACCCACTTGGAGACATTGGAATGCTCAAGCGCCACGCCGTTCTTCAGGATGCCGGCCAGGGCGTGGTAATC
>CAWUNZ010000482.1:0-2212 GCA_963923445.1 uncultured bacterium | reverse complement strand
GTTCGCCTGAACCGCCTGACCCTTACACCATGGTGAGGGCTTATCCCGGCCTCAAGTTCCCGGAGGCCTTGGAACTGGTCCCGGTGCCGGGAAGGAAAGCCTGGATGGTTGCCGAAAGGCCCGGAAAGGTTCACTGGTTCGAGGCTGACCCTGCCAAGGCTCGGGCAAACCTCCTCCTCGATGTGCGCCACACCGTCTACGGCATGGCCCTGCATCCATCGTTCAGCCAAAACGGCCATCTCTTCCTGACCGAAGTCCCGGACACTGCCAAGGAAACACCCGAAGGGACGCGGATTGTCCGTTACACCGTGGATCTCGCCACGATGACCGCCGACCCGGCCAGCGCGAAATTGATCATGACCTGGCCCAACGGAGGCCACAACGGCGGTTGCCTGCGGTTCGGCCCGGATGGAATGCTCTATGTTTCGACGGGTGACGGCAGCGGAATCGCCGACAGCCTTCTGACGGGACAGGACCTGGGAACGGTCCTCGGCAAGATTCTCCGAATCGATGTCAACAACCCGGCGAACGGCAGGGCTTATTCAGTTCCCCGGGACAACCCGTTCCTGAACACCAAGGGCGCCCGCCACGAAATCTGGTGCTACGGCATCCGCCAAAGCTGGAAATTCAGCTTTGACACCGGCACGGGCGAGCTTTGGGCGGGAGAGATCGGGCAGGACCTGTGGGAATCGGTACTCAAGGTTGAAAAGGGTGGAAACTACGGCTGGAGCATCAACGAGGGGAGCCATCCTTTCCGGCCTGAGCGTCCGCGCGGGCCCACACCGATCCTGAAGCCCGTTGTCGAGCACAACCATTCCGAATTCCGCTCGATCACGGGGGGATTTGTCTACCGGGGCAGGAAGCATCCGGAACTCCAGGGGGCCTATGTTTACGGCGACTATGACACCGGACGGGTCTGGATGCTGCGACTCGACCCCAAAAGCGGTGGTGTTGCCGAGCACCGAGAACTGGCCAAGACAAGGCTGCGAATCGTCGCGTGGGCCCAGGATGCCGAAGGCGAGGTGTACGCCCTCAATTTCATTGACGGCGGCATTCACGAGCTTGCACCCGCGGCGCCGACGGATCTGGTCACCGAATCATCCTTCCCCAGAAGGCTCAGCGACACCGGATTATTCGCTGACACGGCGCGCCACATCCCCGCCAAGGGTGTCATACCCTATTCGGTGAACTCCGAACTCTGGTCCGATGGCGCAACCAAGGAACGGTTCATCGCCGTGCCGGGTGAGGGAAGGATCGAATTCGAGACGGTGACCTATCCGCAACCGGCGCCCGGCTCAGTGCCGGGATGGCGGTTTCCTGATGGCACGGTTCTGGTCAAGACATTCTCGCTGGAAACGGAACCCGGAAGGAAAACCCGCCTGGAAACAAGGCTTCTTGTGGCCTCGCGCGTCGGCGGCACCGAGGAGTATGGCGATCAGGTCTGGCATGGCTACACCTACATATGGAACGAGGCCCAAACCGACGCCGAACTCGCCCCAATCAAGGGAGCCGACAAGGAATACGCCCTGAAGCGACCCGGCGGGATGACAACACAGAAATGGCACTTCCCGAGCAGGGCCGAATGCACCATGTGCCACACGGTCACCGCGAAGTACGCCTTGGGTGTGAACACGGCCCAGATGAACCGCGACCACGACTACGGCGGCGTCATCGCCAACCAACTCGCCACCCTTGAACACATCGGCATGTTCGACAGGAAGCTGCCGGCGCCGCCTGAAAAGCTGGCGAAAATCGCCGACTACAAGGACAAGGACGCGGGACTCGACTCAAGGGCGCGAGCCTACCTCCACGCCAACTGCAGCCATTGCCACCGGAAATGGGGCGGCGGCAACGCGGAATTCCAACTGCTCAGCACCCTTCCCCTGGCTGAGACAGGACTCCTCGGGGTCAAGCCGCAGCAAGGTAATTTCGACCTCAAGGATCCGCATCTGCTCGTGCCGGGCGACCCCGGGAGGTCGATGATTTACCACCGCATGACCCGGCTTGGCCTGGGGCGCATGCCCCATATCGCCTCCAGCATGGTGGATGAACCCGCCGTCAGGCTTGTCCACGACTGGATCAAGACCCTGAAATGAAAGGGTGGGCCACCCGGTGCCGACTGGTCCGGGCCCACCATGCCGAACGGCTCAACCGCGGTCGCGCCCCAATGAGGAGATCCCATGAGAAACCGGTTTTCCCTGTTGCTTGCCGC
>CAWUNZ010000481.1:0-2214 GCA_963923445.1 uncultured bacterium | reverse complement strand
CAACCTGAGGCATCGCCCTCCTGATAGAATTGTCGCCAGGCCCCATGTCAGGGATGATTCATCCCGACCCAAGGACCGAGCGACAATCATGCAAAACAACGCGGCGATCGACCCGGGCAACGAGTCCTCGAATTTCCTCGAAATTGAGAAGGCGCTCAGGGCAGGCAACACGCCCGGCGCGGTGTCCTTGGCCAACAAGGCCCTGGATGAGGCGAAACGCTCGGGAAACCCCGGGCAGATCGCCGAGGCCTGGCTGCAATCATCGCGACTCCATCGCTTCCTGCAAAACCAGGGGGAGTCGATCCGCTCCCTCGAAGCGGGCCTGGCCTCCCTTCCCGGCCCGGAAGATTCCCCTGAATTCGCGCGGCAGCGCCTGGCTTGCCTGGGTTCGCTGGGCATGAGCCATGTCTCGGCGCGCCGGTACGAGAAAGGCCGAGCCTTTCTCGCCCGGGCGATCCGGGTTGCCGACCTCCTTGCCGGAGAGGAGGGCCAGTTCCAGAAACTGGCGCTCAGCGCGCCGATGGCCTGGCTGATGCTCCAGTCGGGGGAGGTCGAGCCGGCGCGGGAGTTGGCGAGTTTGTTAATCGCCAACTGGCCGGCGAAACCCGAGTTGATTCCCCTTTTGGGGCGAACCCTCGGGGTTCTGGCCCATTGCAGGGCCCGATTGGGGATGTCATCGCTTTTGGAACCCTCGGACATTCCACCGGGGATTCCCCTGGCCGCCATCACCGAGGCGGTTGTCGCGTACATCCGCGTGACGGCATCGCCGGAGGACGGCAAGGGCGCCCTGGAAAAGCCGGAAATCCTTGTTGCCATGGCGCGGTGGGCGTCGGGTTGGCTGGAGCGGGTCGCGGGGGGCCAATCACGACTCACCCCGGACAGCATGATGATGCTCGCGGAGTTCGAGGCGCAGTCGGGCGATTTCCCCGCCATGGCGGAGACCCTGGGCAAGGCCGCGAAAATCTATGGTGAACGATCCGAAAACGCGATGATGCTCCGGGCCCTGAGGGGAAGGACCAACGCGCTCGCCCGGGCCGGCCAGCAGTCGAAGGCCCTCGAGGCCTCCAATTCCGTCCTCGAAGCGGCCAGGTTGAACGGCGAGGATGGAATGGTCGCCGAGTGCCTCGTTGAAAACGGACACATCAGGATCGGTTTGGGAGACCTGGAAGGCGCTCGCGCGGTGTTCTCCGAGGCCCAGCGCATGGTCGCGGAATCGCCGAACACCGAACTGGAGGCCGCGGTTCACCTGTCGCTGGCGGTGACCGAGGCGAAGTCCGGCCGGAAGGACGGGGCCGAAAGGCACCTGCGAACGGTCACGAACCTGCTGCCGGAATCGCACGCCCTCAGCCTTCTGGCGGTGCAGAACCTGAAGGCCCTTTCCGCACCCGAGGAACCGCCCGTTTCCCGCGCGCCGTCGCCCCGGCACGGCGACATGTCCGCGCTCATCAAGAACTCGCTGCCTCCGGAACTGGCGGGCCGCATGGAGTCGATCCTGAAAATGGCCGAATCGCTCCCCAAGCCGGGCGGCGCCGGCAACGGAACCGAATCCGACCCGATGCTGGCCGAGCTTGAGGCGCGCGCCATGCAGAACCTGCAGGGAATCCTGGGGCAATTCAAGGGCGCCTGAGGCCCTTGACCCATGCGCTTTGAGGCCAAAAAAAAGCGGCCCCGAAGGGCCGCGAGGAAGGGTTGTTTTCGCGCCACCCTTAGACGGTGGCGGTGTTGTTGCCGAGGTTGTACTGGCCGATGGCGGGAGCGCCGAGGGTGCCGTCGGTCTTTTGGGGCTTGTAGGTGATCTTGATGGTCTTGTAGGTCAGCGAGTAGCTGTCCACATGGGCGACCTCGGTGGGGTTGTTCGGGTCGACCGGCTGATAGCCGTTGTTGTACTCGGAGACATACACCTCGGTGAGTTCGATGGTGAAGTACTCCTGCTGCTCCTTGCCCGCCTTGCGCGCGGTCAGCTTGGCGGACTTGAAGGCGGTGCCCGAGGCCGCGTTCTGGAACAGCGTCGGCGAGGAGTTGTTGGTGAGCGCCACGATCTTCAGCGCGCCGAAGGAGGCCTTGCCGGCGCCCGAACCGCTGGTGCCGGAACCGACGGTGGACTGGTTCGTCACCGCGTGGCTGAAGCTCTTCACCTCGATCTGCTGCGACAGCTTGCTGTCGTTGCTTTCGCCGGTCACTCCGTCGATCTTCAGGAACATGTCGATCGCCATG
>CAWUNZ010000480.1:0-2225 GCA_963923445.1 uncultured bacterium | reverse complement strand
CCTTTGAGCCCGCTCAATTCGCTGGCCAAGTCAAGAATTTCAGCAGCAGGTCCGCGCAGGGCGATGAGTTCCATGCATAAGTCATGTGTTAAGTGAACATGCATGGCTGAAACCACATGATCCGCCCGGGAATGCTGAATCTCGATCATCTTGTCCGTCAATTTGGCGCGGTGGTGGTCGTAAACAAGGGTCAGGCTTGCGGCGACATCGGCGGCGTCATCGGAAACCGCTTCCGCCGTCAACTTGTCCCGCAAGAGTTGGCGAATGGCCTCGCTTCGCGTGGCAAACCGCGATTCGGCGCAAAATCGGTCAAACTGCTCCAGCAGGTCTGATTCCAGTGAAACCGAAAACCGCACAATCTCTGGCACGATTGGCCTCCTCGAATTCCATCCATGTTTTTATTGCGATTCTTCATTTTTTCATCGTGAAAACCATTGCCACTCTCAACCGCCACGGGTATGAAAAAAATGGATTTCGTAACACGAACCCTGCCGCGAATAATTGCCGCGCCAACCTTCGTTCGTTTCAGCAATCGTCCAGTCCGGAGGAAAGCCGTCATGAAATGTTCGGTCAACCGCTCTGGATTCACGCTCATCGAACTGCTTGTCGTGATCGCCATCATCGCCGTTCTCATCGGCCTGCTGGTTCCCGCTGTCCAAAAAGTCCGCGCCGCCGCCCTCAAGGCCCAATGCCAATCTAACTTGAGACAAATCGGTCTGGCCACGCACCAGTATTACGAAGTCACCGGTGGCCAATTCTTCCTGCACCACCCATACGATGCCGATGTCCTCGCCAACGAGGTCAGCAGCAACTCGTTCGCGGAGATTTACTGGGAGGACAAGTTGATGCCCTTTATCGGCGGCTCCCAGGAAGCCAATGAGGCGCTCTCCCGTCAGGGGACCATCACCGCCAGCGAAGCCATCTTCCGTTGCCCGCAGGATACCACGACCCGCGTTCCCCACCTCGACAACGGTGTCATTGACGGGGTCGAGCACCGCACCAGTTACCTGATGAACTCCCTGTTGAGCCACAAAAGCCGGCGGTACGGCCAATGGACCTTCAACCGCTTTGCCCAGCGGGTGGGAACATCCTCGTTCATCGCCTTTGTCGAAAGGCGGGGTGAATCGTTCCTCATGGCCAACGGCGAGGATCCAAGGCAGGACGACTTCGATATCTGGCTTGGGACCGACATCTTCAAGAATTGGATCGCCCATGACCGCCACACCCAAGTCGCCAACTATCTCTATCTCGATGGTCATGTCGCGAGCTTGTCATGGGATGGAGCGGTGGCGGATTTCTTTCCTGACAAACAGGTTCTTATTCAAGATGGAAGCTATCCATAAATGGATGGCGGCACTCTTCGCCGCGGCGGTCTTGTCGGGTTGCGCCGGGAAAACGGAAACCGTCAACCGCGACGGTCCGGCGGCGCGCGAGGCGCTCTCCTGGTACCAGGAAATCCTCACGGGCGACACCGCCGCCGCCCACGCGCGCCTTCACCCTGACGCGGCGAGGAAGGTCACCCAAGCCGTGTTGGACCGAAAAGTCAGGATCATGGTCACCCGCTGGGCCTTGGAGAACCCCGAGGTCTTCGTCACCTCCAGCCAGGAACGGCAGGAATCCGCCGTTGTTCATGTCGCTATCAGGGGCAACCGTAAGGGGGGCAAAACGCATCGGATCACCGATGGGGTCACCCTCAAGCCCATGGGCAATGCCTGGCGGATCTGGATGAACCCCTGAAAAAGATTGTGCCGGCGCCATGGGCGCCGGCACACGGTTCAAGGCCAAGCCGTTGTGGCCTAATCAGTCGGTGCTGACAACCTCGCCACCCATCGAGGTGCCCAAGGCCTGCCAGGTGGTGGTGGCGATCGAGTTCTGGAAGAAGCGCACGCTGCCGTCGCAAAGCGCGGCATTCACCCCGCCGGTGTGCCTGCTGCGCGCCCCTTGGCGCCTGCTGAACGGGCTTGGAGGCGCCGTGCTGGTGGTGGAGCATGGCGAGTTCAGCGGATTCGTGGTGTCGCACCAGGCTCCGGTCATGATGTCGGCGTCGGACGCGTTGGGGCCATAGAGCGTGGTGAAACCTGAACCACCGCCCCACCACACAAACCCGCGGGCATCCAATCCTTGGCCTTGCTTCAACTCGGTAACCATGAGCGTGTTGCTGGTTCCGTCAGTGATGTCGGTCAGGCGCACCGGTTTGCCATACTCCCTTGTCCAACCCGTGGCGG
>CAWUNZ010000479.1:0-2235 GCA_963923445.1 uncultured bacterium | reverse complement strand
CCCCCCGGCAGGCGGATCAGCACCGCGCAGCGGTAGCGTTGGTTGCGTGGGTCCGCCGAGCGGCACACCTCGCAGTCGCACCCGAGCATGGGTACCCCCACCGAGGTGCCGGTGCCCAGGAAGGAAAGGGTGCCACCCTTCATGCCGCCACCGATTCAAGGTTCCATGCCGCCATGGGCGCCATTGTAGCGTCCCGGCCTGATGGGGCGGGGCCTGTCCGGTTGCGCAATGTCGGGCAGAACCTTACAATAAGGAGTTCCGGAACGGTGCCGGTGGCGGATGGTTTCGCCGCCGGCCATTCCCTTTGATATCGGACGCCATGTTCGAAAGCCTGCAGCAGACACTCGGCGACGCGCTCAAGCGCCTGCGCGGCCGCGGAAGGCTCACCGAAGCCAACATCCGCGAAGCCATGCAGGATGTCCGCCGGGCGTTGCTCGATGCCGATGTGCATCATCAGGTGGTGGCCACCTTTCTGACGCGGGTGACCGAGAAGTCGATCGGGCAGACGGTCATCCGCTCCATCGACCCCGGCGAACAGATCCTCAAGTGCGTTTACGACGAGCTTGTGGCCCTCATGGGCCCGGTCGACACCAAGCTTCCATCGCCCCGCAAGGATCGGCCCGCGGTGGTCATGCTCTGCGGCCTTCAAGGGCAGGGCAAAACCACCACGGCGGGCAAGCTGGCCCTCACCGCCAAGCAGGGCGGCCGCAAGCCGATGCTGGTGGGCGCCGACTTGCAGCGCCCCGCCGCCATGGAGCAGTTGCGGGTGCTGGCCGAGCAGATCGAAGTGCCCGTGTACATCGAACCCGGGCAGGTCGATGAAGCCGGCAACCGCGTGGGTGGCCCCGGCGCCGTTGAGATTTGCAAAACCGCCCTGGCCCGGGCGCGCGACAAGGGCTGCGACCTGGTCATCCTCGACACCGCCGGCCGCTTGCATGTCGCCGACATGCCCATGGAGGAACTCAGGCAGATCGACCGCGTGGTCGGGCCTGACCATGTCTATTTCGTTTGCGACGCCCTCACCGGCCAGGACGCCGTCAACAGCGCCCAGGCGTTCAACGAGGCGCTCGAACTCAACGGCGTGATCCTCACCAAGATGGACGGCGACGCCCGGGGTGGCGCGGCCCTTTCCATCAAGGAAGTGACCAAGGTCCCCATCAAGTTTCTCGGCATGGGCGAGAAGCTCGACCGGCTCGAGGAGTTCCGCCCCGAGGGGATGGCCCAGCGCATCCTCGGCCAGGGCGACATCCTCTCGCTTGTTGACAAGGTCTCGCGCGTTCAGGCTGAAATCACCGAGGAAGAGCGCGAAAAACAGCAGAAAAAGCTCGAGGAAGGCTCGTTCAACCTCAACGACTTCCGCAAGCAACTCGACATGCTCAAGAAGATGGGCCCGGCCAAGGACCTCATCAACAGCCTGCCCGGAATGTCGCAGTTGATGCCCCCGGGCCAGGATCCCGAGGCGTCGATCCGCCGCATCCAGGGCATCATCGACGCGATGACCCGCAAGGAACGGGCCAACCCCGACGACATCGACTACGATCGGCGCCTGCGGATCGCCCGCGGCAGCGGCACCCGCGCCGAGGAAGTGAAGCAACTGCTCACCCAGTTCGAGATGATGCGCAATGTGATGCGCGCCATGGCGAAGATGTCGATGCTTGAACGCATCAAGATGATGTCGGGCATGAGCAAGATGGGGGCTTTCATGCCGGGCGCCAAGTTCGTGTCGAAGGGCGACACGGGGCACCGGAAAAGCCCGAGGGAACGCGCCGAGGAGCGCAAGAAGAAAAAGCGTTAAGATGACGCTTTGCGGAGTTTTGTTTCCTGAGTTGGAGAGGTGATTCGTGGCCGTACGCATTCGCATGAAACAAATGGGTCGCAAGCACCGGCACTTTTTCCGGATTGTGGCGATCGATCATCATCAGCCCCGCGACGGGCGGGTGCTTGAGGAACTGGGCACCTACGACCCCCACATGAAGGACAAGGAAAACCGCGTCACGCTGGTGCCCGATCGCATCGAGTACTGGATGAGCGTGGGCGCCAAGGCGAGCGAGCGGGTTCAGGTCTTCCTCAAGAAGTACATGGACAAGTTCCGCCAGCCCGCCGGCGAAGCCAAGAAGTCCTGAGCCCGCGCCGGTTGCCATGAGGATCGATGTCCTGACCCTGTTCCCGGGCTTGTTCCAAGGCTACTTGGACGAAAGCCTGGTGAGCAAGGCGCGAGCCAAGGGGATCTTGGAC
>CAWUNZ010000478.1:0-2236 GCA_963923445.1 uncultured bacterium | reverse complement strand
ATAGGTTGATCAAGCTGGTCGGGGACGATTGCGCCAATCAATCGGTCTACGACCTTCTGAACGCACCGAGTGATGCGGAAGACTTGTTGCAAAGAATGTATTATCTGGCCCACCCTCATGCTGAACTCCGGATGACCAGCGAGGAACTGGGTGTACTCCTCAGCCTGAACGCCCAACTGGAGCTTCCCGAGGCGGACACCCCGGCTCGCAAGGAAAAACGCGATGCCATCATCCGCGCCGTGAAAGCCCTGGCCGGGGATATTTGCAAGGTCGTTGATCGGCCTGCCGACACTCCGGTCATCAGGCTTTGCCGCATGGTGGCAGGGTACCCAAGCGTTTGCGATAGCTCGCAGGACTTCCTCCAGGCGGCGCACCAGACGCTCGCCACCATCAGCAACCACGACCCGTTCGAGTTCGATAGCAAGGCGACTGGGGCTGAAAAGGCCAATTCCTGATTATTTACCCATGACAAGGAGTTTGAACGATATGCGCGATATTTGTTTTTTACCCGTGTGCGTTGGTGGATTTGGCGGCAAGGTTGGCATGGCCACCTTGCGGAGGAACCGCGAAGACCGCCTCGGGGTGGACAACATCCTGCCCGTGGCCGTGGACACCAACCGGGGCGATATCGACGTCGTCCGCCGGGAGATGCCCGCCGTCCACCTGAGCCCCAAGGGTTTGAACGCGGAGTACGGGGACAACGAACTGGATACGATCCAAAAGTTTCCGCTGAACTTCGACCGGCAGCGTGACCAATACCTCCACCGTTTCCTTGAAAGGCATGCGGGCATCCTCACCACCCTGGCGGTGGATGCCGGAGCGGGAACCCGTCCCCTGTTTGGAGAACTCATTTTCCGGGTCCAGCGCGGCGTGCTGATCCGGTTTCTCTCAACGCATCTCTCCAAGGCGCTTGCAACGGCCTCCAAGGTTCAGCCGATCGTGATCGGCTCCGGCGGAGGTGGAACCAGCAAGCCTGGCATTCTCGAGGTGTGCAAGCTTCTTGGTTCCATGGAGGGACTCAGCCAAACATGTTCACAGGGAGCCACCAGGATCCTGAAGCCATGGGTGTTCTTCATGCCGCCCATCATTCAGGCCAGGCTGCCCCGTACCGACACCATGGCCCTCAGGCCCCTTTCGAATTGCTACGCCTTCATTCGCGAACTCGACATCCTATCGGATGAGGGCCTCGTGCAGTTCGTGATGAGGTTGATGCCTCAAAACGGACATGGAAGCTCGGCCGAAAACCTTGACGAGGCCGCAGACCTGATGGCCGACAACCTTCTTTCCTATGTCATCGGACACGCCGCGGCGGCCGGGACCTGGTGCGACGGGTTCCATCAGCGCGCCAATGAACCGGGCGTTCGCGGGTTGTCGATCCGCAATGCGCGCCCCGTCACGGAGGCTGTCTCATGTTCTTAACTCAAGCCTTGGTTCTGCTGGGAACGCTTTCATCCCAACCCGATCCGGCGACAACGCGGGCGCTGGTGGTGTTGCTGGACATCTCCGGGTCGATGGGGATCGACGATGCGGGCAAGTCTCGACTTGTGCGCGGCTGCGACCTCATCAAGGAACTGGCCCGGGCGAACCCACCCGGCCGCGAAAGCCCTATCTTGCTTGTCACCTTCAACAACAGCGCCAACCAGGCGTCTGTCATTCAAGGAATGGACGACTTGGAACGACACCTCAAGGCATTGAGGCCAGGAGGGGGAACAAGCATTTCGAAGGGTTTGCGCGAAGCGGGAAAAACCGTGGAACGCTATATCGAGGCCAAGCGGTTGGAACTTCTCTTGATCACCGACATGGAGGACGGCGAGAAGGAGTCGATTGCCGCGGAGCAGGAAAAACTCAACAAGCTGTTCCAAAAACGCGGTCACGATGGCAAGGCCAGGTCCGATTCCTTGGTCTTTGTTCGCACTTGGTCACGCGACGATGCCAGTGCGGCAAGGCTGAATGAGGAATTGACGGGCCCCATCGTTCAAAACGGCGCGGCGGAAAGAGCGGATATCGGCAAAGACCAGATCGTGAATGTCACGCTCAATGTCAAAGTCGAAATGGTGCATTGTGAGTGGGTTGAACCACGAAAAGTCGCGAAAGCCACGGTGAAGGCTTCCGCCAACTTCCATGGGGCCAAGGGGATGGTTCCGGCAAGCTGCGTTCTCACATCCAGGGAAGGCCAGCAAATCGTCATCTCTTCGGGGAAAGGGTCATGCACTTCTCAAATTCAATTCACACCCTC
>CAWUNZ010000477.1:0-2236 GCA_963923445.1 uncultured bacterium | reverse complement strand
GTTCGGGATCGATGGCCACCGCCGGCTTGTCGCACACCTTGGATGCCAGGCCGCTGAGCACCTTGCCCGGGCCGCATTCGATGAACAGGTCGGCGCCGTTGTCGCGCAGCCATTCCAGGCAGGAGACAAAGCGTATCTCGCTGCTGATTTGTCGGGAGAGCTGGCCGGCGGCCAAAGCCGGGTCGGCCGGGTGCGGGGAGCCTGAAAAGCCAGAAAGCACCACGCGGCCGGTCCCCGGGGCCAGCGGTTCCGTGGCCAGGTGCCGGGCCATCAGTTCCGCGGCGGGCGCCAACCGGGGATGGTGGAAGGCGCCGGCGACTTCCAGGCGAATGACCCTGAGGCCGGCGGCGGCCAGCAAACGCGTGGCGGCGTCGATCGCGGGCGCGGGGCCTGAAATCACAACCTGCTCCGGTCCGTTGTGGTTCGCCGGAACCACCTCGGCCAGCGATGGATCGGCCGCCATCAGCGACAGCACCTTGTCCCGGGGGGCAAGAACCGCCGCCATGCCGCCGGTGAACGACTGCCCGGAATCGCGCATGGCGCCCGAGCGGACGGCCACCAGGTGGTGCATCGACTCCGCCGGAAGGCGTCCGGCCCAGGCCAGCGCGGGCAATTCGCCCAGGCTGTGGCCGCATCCGGCCCACGCGCCGACGCCGAATCGTTCCAGAAGTTTCGCCGCGCCAAGGCCCGCCGCGGCGAGCGCCGACTGGCAGGCGCGGGTGTCGGTGGACAAGGTGTCGGCCGGGTCGGGCCGGAGCGGATCGACGATCCGGTCGAGCGGCGGCATGGCCGGGAACCGCGCGGCCATGGCGGCGGCAGCGGCGTCGAACGAGTCGGCCACCTCCGGGAACACGCAGGCGAGTTCACGGAACATGCCGGCTTTTTGAGATCCCTGCCCGGGAAAGAGCAGCACCGGACGGGACGGGGCCTTGGCCATGGAGGCGCGGGCCGGACCGTTGGATGCTCGCCCCTCGCGGGCCGCGGCGATCGCGTCGCGGCAGGCCGCCTGCAGCGAGGCCCGGTCGCCCTCCGACCACGCGACGGCGAGGCGGGCTGGCGCCGCGGGGTCGAACGCCTCGCGCGTGCGGCGCGCCAGAGGAGCGAACAACGGATCGGCCGGGTCGGGGATGGAGGCTATCACGGCCTCGAGTTGGTTCCAGTCGGAAGCGCCCCAGGCGAGTATCTCAACCGAGGAGTCCCACGCGGGCGCGGCGGGGGCACCATGTTCCTCGAGCACCGCGTGGTAATTGCTGCCGCCGAAACCGAAGGCGCTGACCGCGGCGCGGCGGGGCAGGCCACCGGCCGGGGCGGGCCAGTGCCTCGCCTTGCGGGGAAGGAAGAACGGGGAGTCGGCGGCGGTGAATTCCGCCCGTTCACTGTCGGTTTTGAGGGTGGGGGGAAGCACCCGGTGGCGCAGGGCCAAGGCGGCTTTCACCAGGCCGGCGGCGCCGGCGGCGCCCTTGGCGTGGCCGATTTGCGACTTCACCGAACCCAGCGCGCACCATGGGCCGCTTGGGCCGGCCTTCCCGAACAGGTCGAGCAGGGCCGCCAACTCCACCCCGTCGCCCGCCTTGGTGCCGGTGCCGTGGGCCTCGACCAAGCCGATGTCCTCGGCGCCGACGCCGGCCTGGGCCCAGGCCCGCTTGACGGCCCTGATTTGCCCCTCGCGCGCGGGGGCGTAGATGGCCTGTCCCCGCCCGTCGCTCGAGGTGCCAAGCCCCTTGATGACCGCGTGGATGGTGTCGCCGTCGCGTTGGGCGTCCGCAAGGCGCTTCAGCACCACAAGCCCCAGGCCCTCGCCCAGGATGGTGCCGTCGGCGTCCGCGGCGAACGGGCGGGCCTCGCCCCGCTTGGAAAGCGCCGGCGTCTTGCTGAAGCAGGCGTACATGAAGACATCGGTGAAGGTGTCGATGCCGCCCGTCACGACGATGTCGGCGCGGCCGGATTGCAACTCCATCACCGCCTGGTGAACCGCCGCCAGGCTGCTGGCGCACGCCGCGTCCACCACGCAATTGGTCCCGTGCAGGTCGAAGCGGCTGGCGATGCGGCCGGCGACCACATTGCCCAGAAGGCCGGGGAACGAGTCCTCCGTCCATTCCGGATAGGTGTTGGCGATGCGCGTCAGGGCGTCGTTGACCCGGTCCTCGGGGATGCCCGCCTCGCGCATGGCGCGGCGCCAGCGCGGATGGTCGAGCCTCGCGCCCAGGGGAATGAGCAGTTCCAGCGCGCTGGTGAC
>CAWUNZ010000476.1:0-2236 GCA_963923445.1 uncultured bacterium | reverse complement strand
GGAAAGAGGAGGAGATCCGATGCCTGCGGGCCGACTTGCAGACCTTCCAGGAATCGTTCCAAATCGGCAGAAGGTCGCTCAAGGCGGGCCTGGCCTTCGCGAAGGTGCTGCACATGGCCTTCGGCGGCAAGGCGCCGGGTTCCAATGGTCGGAAAGCGGCGTAGGATACATGCATCCGGAAACGGCATGGAAACCACGAAGGGTTGCTTGGCTGCTGACCCACGCCGCGCTTCGCTCCGCCGAGGTTCCGGTTCTCAAATCCCTTGGATGCGAGGTCTGGACCCAAAAGGCTTTCCCCGACACCGCCGCGTACCGCAGTTGCCGGGCCGACATGAGTTGGGACAGCGACCTGACCCTGCCGTCGGATGAATTGGCCCTGCTGAACGGGTTTGACTTTTACACCCAACCGATCACTAACACTATCGCTGACATATTGAATCGCCGGTTTGACCTGGTGGTCATCGACGGTTTCGCGCTGAAAGCTCGCGAGGCGCTGACCAGGTTCAAGGGACCGGTTCTCATGCGGGCCTTCGGCATCGCGCACCCCAACTCCTACACCGGCGTGTTTTTTCTTCACCATGTGCCGGGCTTGGCGGCGGCCATTCGGTCAAATTACGGCCGATTTCATTTTGGAGCGTTTTACGAACCGGTGATCCCTCACGAGGCCGCCATTCTGGCCAACCGCGGATTCCACTTGCCGATCACCCTGCCGGCAGAGGCTTGGGCCCGCGAGGGAACCTGGACGGGAGGAGACCCGAGTGTCTTCTTTGTCTGCCCGGGTATTAACTCTCACCCGGAATGCCGGAATATTTACGACGATTTCAAGGCGCACTTTGGCAACCTCCCCCATGTCATCGCGGGCCGACAAACCACGCCGGTCGATGATCCCCGTGTCAGGGGGTTCATGGACGCCGGGGAATACGCCGAACGCTTCCGCACCGCGGCGCTCATGTTCTACCACAGCACCGAGCCGCGACATCTTCATTATCATCCCGTGGAGGCGATGGCCACCGGCATGCCAGTCGTCTACATGCGCGGAGGACTGCTTGAGCGCTTCGACACAGGCTGCCAGGCTGGCGCCTGCGCTTCCTTCGCCGAGGCGCGGGAAAAGGCCGAAAGAATCCTCGCGGGCGACACGGGCCTGGTGGAGCGGATCAGGGAAAGCCAGAAGACGGTTCTGGCCCAGTGGCGGCCCGAGGTGGCCCGCCAAGGCTGGAACGCCTGGTTTTGCCGCTTTAAGCCCGGCAACGACAACATGGCGATCCCCGTCGACGAAAGCCCGTGCGTTCCACCCGATTCCACACCCGGGGAATCGGCCATGTATCCGTACATCGACATCAGGGAAAACAGGCACAACATCGCGGCCCGGAGGAGGGGCAAGAATTCCAAGGGCTTGGCGGGTTGGCTGGCGCGGTACGGGTTGAGCTGGGACCCGACCCGGCCCCGAAGGATGATTCAAGCCGTGGGAAGATATGCGTTGGCTGTTTTTGGCGAGAAAACCCTCCTTCCCCAAGGCCTCGAACGGACCCGCCGCTGGCGACAGTCGCTAGGCTTGCCCACCGCGAGCGCACACGAGGATAAACCGGCAATCGAAATGAAGGCTCATTGAAACCGTGAAAAACCAGGTCCCCCATGCCTGGCGCCCCCACAGGATCGCCTGGCTCCTCACCCACGCGTCCCTCCGCTCCGCGGAGGTGCCCGCGCTTCGTTCGCTGGGCTGCGAGGTCTGGACCCAGAAGGCCTTCCCAGCCCTATCCGGTTACCGAAGCTGCCATGCCGATTTCCGGTGGGATGAGCATTTGACCATCCCCGCCGATGAACTGGCGCTTCTCAATGGCTTCGATTTTTACACCACGGTCATTTCCGAAGATGTGGCAGGGATTCTCAACAACCGGTTCGAACTGGTAGCCGTGGATGGCAATTCTCCCTTGAAAACACGCGAGGTCCTTCGCCATTTCAAGGGCCCCGTCCTTTTCCGCGCTTTTGGTATGGAGGACCCGAATTCCTACACCCAGGTCCATTTCAGGAACCCCTGTCCAGGGCTTCACGATGCATTGAAGAACGCGTATGGTCGCTTCTGGTTTGGCGCGTTCTACCCCGAGGTGATCCCCAACGAGAACGAGATTTTTCGCCGAAGGTCCTTCCACCTGCCCATTCCCCTGCCCGAGGGCGCATGGAAGAACGAGAACCAGTGGACAGGAGCGGAAAAAACCATCTTGTTTGTCTGCCCCACCAT
>CAWUNZ010000475.1:0-2244 GCA_963923445.1 uncultured bacterium | reverse complement strand
AGCTGTGGTGATCATCCCGGATGTTCAGAAAAGGATAAACCTGCCCCGAAAGGTCACGCGACATCAGCATCGTCGCCACCCTGGAGCGATCGGCCTGGAACGCCAGCGCGATGATGTCAGCCATAAGCCGGGCATATTCCCGGAAGTCTTTCGGTTGCCCGGTTGCGGGTCTCTGGCCGGGTGCTGAATGGGTTACCTTTTCCCCGGTGTTTTTTTTGCGGCTTAGTCGTTGGATTTGAAGTTCCGTTTCGCGGACCGCGGTCAGGTATTCATCCAGCTTGCCCTGGTCGGGGCCACTGATGTTCCTTCGCAGGTCATTGGCCTGCTCAAGCACCTGGTCCAGAATGCTGGCCTGGACCTTGCCGGACTGGCTTCCAAAAAGGCTGTCAAACGCCAGCGCCGGATAAAGTTCAATGGGCACCGGGGAATCGGGGTTGCGCCACGAGATGTGGGAGGCGTAGACCATCGAATACTGGCTTTCATGGAAGCCGCTGACGGGTTGTTCGCAGCCAAGCACCAGGCTTGGCACGGCGGTTTCCTCCTCGAAGTGCTTGGCCAGTCTCTGGTCCATGCTGATTCCGCCACGGATGATGTTTCCACGCTGAAGGGCCGCCCCGGAAAGAATGTTGCCCGTGCATCGTGCATGGCCGCCATCGCCCTCGCGGTTGTAAAGTCCGCGGATCACATTGAGTTTGTCGCGGAATGGAGCCAGCGGTTCCAGGCTGGGGCCAAGCTCCATGTTGTTGCCCTCGCCCTTTGCCCACCAGTGGGGCGGGGAAATACCATCCCCGATGAAAAGGCATGCGAATCGTTTGGGGATGTCCTGGCCGGTTGGCTTGGTTTCCGCACGGGCGGATTCCAGCCACGGCAGGCCAATGCAAACCCCCAAACCCTTCAGCATCAGGCGGCGCGACATGGCTTTCACAGTTTGCATGATCAGTTCCCCTTGGCCTCGTTGATGAATTTCGCGAGGGAAAAATCCCTGCTGCGCTGGTTGAGAAATTGCGGGCTTGTCACAATCGCCTCAAACACCCCCAGCGACCGGTTTTCCGAATTATCCAATTCCGACTGCATTTTTTCCAGTAGAGAATGGTCCGACAACTGCAGCGACCTTCCCAGGGCGTACCCGAGCAGCTTCCTGCAATAGTTTTTGGTGAACTCGCTGCCGCGGCTTGCGGCAAGGTACTTTGAAAATTCCGACACACCCCGGGTCTGCCCGCCACCCGGAGTGGGCACGGTGTCATCAATGGCCCTGCCTGCGAGGTCTTTGACACGCCTTTTGCCGATGGGGTCGAACCCCTCCATGGCCAGGCCGACCGAATCAAAACGCACATGGCATCTCGCGCAGCGGTTATCCTCGGTGTGCAGTACAAGTAGTTCCCGGATGGTTTTTCCCTGGGTATCTGTCTCCTTGGCGGGAAGCACCGCCACGTCCGGGGGCGGCGGGGGAATATGCTCGCCTAATAATTTGCTGACCACCCAGAAGCCCCTCTTCACCGGGCTGGTTCTCTGCGGTTGTGAATTCTTGGTGAGAAACACGGACATACCCAGCAACCCCCCACGACCGGATTGGTGAAGACCCTCCACCATTTCCCAGGAATCCGGTTTGCCCTGGAATGCCAGGCCGTAATGTTTCGCAAGACTGGCATTCACGAAGGTTTTGTCGCTATTCAATAATTCGGTGATCGGCCTGTTTTCCTGAAGCAAATAGGTTGCCAGCCGGGTTGGTTCCTCAAACATGGCCTGTTTCAACCCATCCTCAAAAGCTGGGAACACCTGGCGGTTGACTGCCTCGGTTGACAGGAAATCGCGGTAGCCAAGCCATTGGCCAAAAAATTCCCGGGAGAACCTGGCGAATCGAGGGTCCCTGATCATACGCCTGGCCTGTTGCCGCAAAGTTTCCGCTTCCTGCAATTTTCCCTCGGCGGCAACGCTGAGAAGTTCGTTATCCGGGCCGCTGGACCAAAGGAAATAGCTGAGCCGGCTTGCAAGTTCAAACCCGGAAAGTCGGGCCACGGTTTCACCCGGTTTCTGGGAGGTCAAATGATAGGTGAAATGTGGCGAAACCAGGATGCGGATGATGGAAAGCCCGACAGCCTGCTCGATTCCCAGTTCGCTGTTCTGGCGGGATTGCATGTAAAAATCCCGGAGTTCCTTGAGTTCCTTTTCCTGCAATGGCCTGCGGTAGGCCCTTCTTGCGAAATCCTCCAGGTCGCGAAGGTAGTAATCCGCAGACTTGTTCAA
>CAWUNZ010000474.1:0-2245 GCA_963923445.1 uncultured bacterium | reverse complement strand
GTGATCGGAAACATCCCGGTAATAGGCGACCTCGCGCTGCTCGATGAATGAGAACTCGCCGCGCACCAGACGGTAGAGGACCTCCCGTTCGTGCAGCACGGTCTTGCGAAGGCTGACGATCGTGCGCTTCCAAGCCAGCAACTGGTCGAGCACCACGCAGGCCCGTGAATGAAACAAGGTTTGCTCGATCTCGTCCAACCGGTTCTCGATGGTCTCCACCAAGGGGACATAGGCATCCACCGTGGCGTCGAGAACCAGATGATAAAGGTAATCAGGTCCCCGCTGCGCCAATTCGGCATGCCGATGCAGCTGCGACATGACCTCCTCGATGCCCGGCAGTGCCCCGTAATGCACCGTCACCAGCACACTTTTGGTAAGCACCGCCGACAGTTGCGCCACCTCGAGGGGTCCAGGTTCGCTTACTTCCCTACCCAGCACCGGATTGGTGATCACGAACAGGTAATCGGGGAACTCCTCTACCTTTGGCAGGTGCGGAGACTGCTCCGGCATCCGGACGGGGCGGGTGATGTCCTCAAGCGAGAGCGTGTGCACCGGCAACCAATGGATGAAGAGAAACTCGTGGTCTTCCTTGGACGGGTTCTGGGCATCCACCCAGATCACATGGTCAGCCGATTTCGCCGGCAACCCGGTCAGGAGTTCCAATCCTCCCCACTGGCCCAACCCGGCGCGGCGGTCGAACAAATAAACTCGGATCACGGTTTCGCTCCAATCGCCGATCTCGACGCCACCGAAGCGCAAGATAATACAACGCGACTCTCCCTTGGAATGTAAACTTCCGCAACCGCCTTTCCATTCCGGGAGAACCCCTGCAAATCCATGGCCCGGTATAAGCCGGTACCTTTTTCCACCGGTGGCTGACTCAGGGCCGACGGCAGGTTAGCATGAGACCAACTCAGCGCCCGATCCGCCCACGGCCGCTTTCCCACCCAACACAGTTTCGGGAGAATCCCATGGCAATCACCACCAACCGCAGGCGTTTTCTCCTGCGGGCTGCGTCCACCGCCGCCGCTTTGCCGGCCCTCAGCTATGGGCGCGTGATGGGCGCCAATGGCAAGCTGCGGGTGGCCTCGGTCGGCTGCGGCGGCAAGGGCTGGTCCGACCTCACCGCCACCGCGGCCTGCCCCAAGGTGGAAGTGGTGGCCTTGTGCGACATCGACGAGTCCAAGGAACACCTGGGAAGGGCCGCCGAAAAATATCCCGCCGCGACAAGGCACACCGACTGGCGCAAGCTTTTTGGCCAGGCGAAGTCGTTCGACGCGGTGATCGTCTCCACGCCGGACCACATGCACGCCCCGGTGTCACTGGCGGCCATGGAACTGGGAAAGCCCGTCCAATGCCAAAAGCCGCTCACCCACACGGTGCATGAGGCCCGGCAAATGCGCCTGGCGGCCACCAAGCACAAGGTTGTCACCCAGATGGGCAACCAGATCCAGTCGCACCAGGCCTATCGCACCGCCGTCGCCTTGGTGCATCAGGGCGCCATCGGCAAGGTGAAGGAGGTGCACTCCTGGCAGAGCGGCGCCATGGGCTGGATTCTCGCGGATGACCGGCCCGCGGGTGGCCAACCCGTCCCCGCGGGGGTCCATTGGAACGACTGGCTGGGTGTCGCGCCCGAGAGGCCCTATCAGCCCAGGATTTACCACTCGTTCAACTGGCGGGCGTGGCAGGACTTCTCCAATGGACAATTAGGAGATTTTGGGTGTCACATTCTCGACCCTGTCTTCATGGCGCTCAAGCTGACGGCGCCGCGGACCATCACCGCCGAGGCCGCGCCCATGAACCGTGAAATCTGGTACCGGAAATCGAAGGTTCGCTACGAGTTTCCCGGCACGGAGCACACCGCCGGTTCCACCGTCGCCCTCACCTGGTACGACGGCGCCGGTCACCTGCCGCCCGCCGCCGGCCTGGGATTGCCTTCGGGGTTCAAATTGCCGGGTTCAGGATCGATCCTCGTGGGCGAGAAGGGCATGCTGCTGATTCCGCATGTGGCCATGCCCAAACTTTTGCCAGAGGAAAAGTTCACCAGCTTCCAGATCCCGGTGGTTCCCGCCCGCGATCACTATGTCTCGTGGGCGCTCGCCTGCCTGGGTGAGGACAAGACGACCTCCCACTTCGACTATTCTGGCCCGCTCACCGAAACGGTTCTTTTGGGCACCATCGCCATCCGTCACCCGGGGGCGACTCTGAAATGGAACGCGGAATCCATGGACCTCACAGGGGCACC
>CAWUNZ010000473.1:0-2253 GCA_963923445.1 uncultured bacterium | reverse complement strand
AAAGGAGGTTTTGGGAGCCGATCTCTTCTTCGCCTTCAATTAATAATTTCACATTAACGGGCGGTTTTCCGTGGGTTTTCGCCCAAGCCTTAACAGCCGTGATCTGGGCAATCACGCCACCTTTGTCATCGGCCGCTCCCCTGCCAAAGAGTCGCCCATCCTTCTCTTGCAAAACCCAAGGATCGGTTTTCCACTCGCTACGATAGTTGACTGGTTGGACATCATGATGCGATAGCATCAATACAGTAGATGCCTTGGGATCCACCGTCCATGAAGCCATGACTGCTGGATATCCTGAGTCTGGCCTTAAAATCTCAACCTCGGGAAATCCGGTTTCCGTTGCCAACTGAGCTACAATTTCCGCAGATTGGTCCAATTCCGCCCCATGCGCCCCATCGGTGGAAATACTTGGAATGGAAACCAATCGGGCCAACGAATTAACTGTTTCATCTAGGTTGCTTCCCAACCATTGGCTGATCATTTTTTCAGAACCCATTGCCTTTCTCCATCATTCCGAGTGGTGCGACCAGATTATTGCGCCGGGGATTGAATTCGGACAAGGAAATGCTTGATTTCAACGATGTGCGGATTGGTCGATCCAAACAGCCACAAAGCGGTTGCCAAGCACCAAAAGACCAACCAGACTTGAAAAAAATGATGCTGCTAAAACTGCTCCAGCGGCAATGTCCAACACCGACCAATAATCCTCTCTTTCAGACTCTGGAAATCTTCTTACTAATTCCTCAATGGCACTGTTGAATAGTTCGGAGACCAAAACCCCGGCAACACATAGCACCAAAACAGCCCATTCAATAAGGGTACAACCCAACGCCAAAGCCATGGAAACAACAGTCATTGCCGCAAAGAAATGAACAGAGAAACTGGAGTGACCACGAATTCCGGTCTTCAGTCCCTTGAAAGCGCAAGCAAACTTATGGGCCCAAGTCCGCTTGGATCCCCGTGAGGCTAGATGCCGATTCAAGCCTGAACTTGGTTGTGACATCAGCGGCTTCCAACGGCATTCGGCGAAATCGCGGCACTTCTCTTGATCATGCTGGCCACAACCCTTGGAAGGATTTCAAAGGTGAACCCGAAATTGTTCTGCATGGCATTGTAAGTGAATCCAAGGTTGATCTGGGCATCCTTGCCCGTCCTGCTGAATATCAAGGAATTTGCAAGCGACATCTGGGTGCCAAGGTCATAGCTGCTGAATGCCGAAATAGCATATTTGGGGCTGAAGGTGTAAGTGACTCCCCCAGTGATCGGTTTGCTACCCACCGGTTCAATCTGCCGGTATCCCAAGTACAGGCTGGTCCGATCAGATCGATTGAAATAGGCGCCAACACCAATCACCTGGGCACCATTGTCGATAGGGTCAATCCACCCGGAACTGACAATCGCCGTCCTATCCCCAATATTCCACAAATAATCGTACTGCAAAAAGGCCCAATGGGACCCGAAGTTTTGGCTTTGTTCTGGAAACGCCGAGGCTGACAGGTCTAAAACCATCCAATCGACCACATGCTCATTTCCAGGAAAACCGCGTTTCGTTTGAAGTCTCTGTATGAGATCAAGCTGGAATACCTGGACAGCGTCCAACGTGTCATAACGATTGTCCAAAGTTCGACGAATAGCGTATGTTGTAGGATCGTATAGCGGGGATGTAGCGAGAATTGTTCCATATGCCGGATTATAAACCGGCAATTTCACACGGATATCGCGCAAGGCCTGGTCAGTGGCGTCATCATTCAACCGATCAAACTGGGCAAATCGCGTGTATGGAGCGGTGGAGGCCGCATAAAGGTAATTCACGCTGAACACCGACTTGTGGTTGAGACCGTTGATGTTGAACAAATCATTGCGTGCCTCTGGAAACAAAGCTGAAAAGGGGATTGAGGCTCGCACGCCCGGGCCACCCCACGCTCTGCCCAAGCCACCATTGTCAGGATTAATATCGGATGTGTAATAAGCCAGATCCCCCTTCACATAAGGAGACAGACGCAGGGCGCCAAGGGTGAACGGAACCGCACCTTCCTGCATCCAGTGAAACCTTCCGGCGCTTGAGGCCACATCCGTCGGGCTCACATAGGGTTCAGGAACATTGCTGAGCTGGAGCTGACCGTATCCCGCGCCTACTTGCGAACTGTAAGTGATCAGGTCCAGGAATGACTGACCCGTCAACCAAAAATCGGCCTTGGGAAGCCACTGTGTGTCAGTCACCCAGTCCCTGACATTGACCTGGCCAACCAGTCC
>CAWUNZ010000472.1:0-2285 GCA_963923445.1 uncultured bacterium | reverse complement strand
TGACGCCCCCGTTTTCGGCCCTGGCCCACCGGGGGCGTGGGATGCCCTCATCCGCGAACGGGGGTGGATCCTCCAAGACGCCCAAGGCTGGCGACTGTGGTACACCGGGTACGCGAGCAAAGCCGGTCGTCGCATGCTCGGGCTGGCCACCTCCCGGGATGGCATCCGCTGGGAAAGGCACCCCGCCAACCCCCTTGTGAAAGACTTCTGGGTCGAGGATGTGATGGTGGTGGCGGACGGCGACCGCCTTCTCATGGTCGCCGAGGGTGAGGCCGATCGGGCGCAGTTGCTCGAATCCGCCGACGGAATCGCTTGGAAAAGGCTCGGAACCTTGGATGTCAGGCTGACCAGCGGTCGGCCGATTCCAGATGGCCCGTTCGGGACTCCCGTCCTTTGGAAAGACGACAAGCGCTGGTGTCTTTTTTACGAGCGGATGGACAAGGGCGTGTGGCTTGCCACTTCCACCGACCTCAAGGTGTGGACCAATCATTCCGACACGCCCGTGCTACTGCCCGGGCCCGCGGCGCACGACCAAGACATGATCGCCATGAACCAGGTCTTCAGGCACAAGGGCAGATACTACGCCAGCTACCACGGCACCAACACTCAGGGACCGCCCCCCCGCCAATGGTGTTCATGCCTCGCCGTTTCCGATGACCTGATCCGCTGGACGAAGCTCGACAAACCCCTGTTCCCACCCGGGGAAAACAAATCTTCCGGAGTGTTTGTCCCCCATGGAAGCGGCTACCGCTTGTACACCATGCACCCCGCCGTGATGCTCCACCAACCCACGCCCTGACGGGATTTCGCGATGGAGCTTGCCTGCACCCTGCGCTCGAACCGCCATGTGTTCCGCGACCTCAAGGAATTGATGGCCAAGGCGAGCGAGGCCAAGTCCGGTGACATGCTGGCTGGAATCGGTGCCCGCAGCGAGACGGAACGGGTGGCGGCCAAGATGGTGTTGGCCGAATTGCCCCTGGGCCGTTTCCTTGAGGAACCCTTGATTGATCCTGCCCAGGACGAGGTTTCGAACCTCATCCTGAATCGGCATGACCAGGCGGCATTCGCCGGCATGCGCTCCACCACCGTGGGTGAATTGCGTGAATGGCTGCTGGATGACGCCACCGACTCGGCAGCCATTGCCAAGGCCAGGCCGGGCCTGACACCCGAGATGATCTCCGGGGTGGTGAGGCTGATGGCCAACAAGGAACTGGTGCTGGTGGCATCCAAGGTGAGGGTGGTCACCCGATGCCGCAACACCATGGGGGAAGCCGGCGTGCTGGGTGTCCGCATCCAGCCCAATCATCCATCCGACGACATTCGGGGAATATTGGCATCCACCATTGATGGCTTGCTTTTCGGCTGCGGGGACGCGGTCATCGGCGTGAACCCGGCGACGGACGACGCCGGCAAGGTGGGCCAAATCCTGCGCGGGCTGGACCGGTTGGTTGACGGGTTGCGAATCCCCACCCAGCATTGTTGCCTGGCCCATATCACCACCCAACTGGCGGCGCTGGAGCAAGGCGCCCCCGTCGACCTGCTTTTCCAATCGGTCGCAGGCACCCAAGCGGCCAACGCCAGCTTCGGGATCAACCTTTCCCTCCTGCGGGAAGGGCGTGAACAGGTGCTGGACAGCAGGGCGTCCCGAGGCGTTCAATGGGCCGGAAACCAATGCACCTACTTTGAAACGGGCCAAGGTAGCGCCCTTTCGGCCGAGGCTCACCACGGCGTTGACCAACTCACCCTGGAGGCGCGGGCGCAGGCCGTGGCGGGGGCGCTTGACCCATTTCTCGTCAACTCCGTGGTGGGGTTCATCGGGCCGGAATACCTCGCCGACGAACGGCAGATCATCCGCGCCGGGTTGGAGGACCACTGCGTCGGCAAACTGCTGGGCTTGCCGATGGGCGTGGACATCTGCCACACCAACCACGCCGAGGCGGACCACAACTCGCTCGACAATCTCCTCCTGCTTCTGGCCGCCGCGGGCGTGAATTTCGTGATGGGAGTTCCCTGCGGCGACGATGTGATGCTCAATTACCAATCCACCAGCCCGCACGACGCGGCCTTGGCGCGGCAGTTGTTCGGCTTGTCACCGGCTCCGGAATTCCTCGCCTGGCTGGAAGACCGCGGCCTGTTCCGCCAAGGGCGACTGGCTGAAACGGGCCGCGCCCGCCTGCTGGAACATGGTTGCAAGCTGCTGGACTGAAACTTTGGAAAGATCGCGATATAAACGCGTGGTCCACCCGTTTGGCCCAATCAAAAACCTAGGAATGCATACCTCGCTG
>CAWUNZ010000471.1:0-2296 GCA_963923445.1 uncultured bacterium | reverse complement strand
ACGGCCGTTACAACTATGTCTGCCAGCCCGAGGACAAGATCCCCGTCAAGGACCTCATTCCCAAGCTGGCTCCCTACGATTTCTTCGCGATTGAATGGGGATACAAGACGATCGCCACGGCCAAGACCCCCGATGCCGAAAAGGCCACCCTCGACGAATGGGCCTCCCGCCAGATCAAGGAACCGTTCCTCCGCTTCGGCGGCGAGGACGGCCCCAGCATGGTCGATCCCACCGTCCTCACCGAGAACATTGGCAACGATCCGATCGAGGCCACGGCCCTGGGCATGAAGAACACCGATCGGGTGCTCGACCATCTGGTGCAGGCCACCACCTCCAAGGGTGAGGACTACTCCCTGCTGGAAGACACCTGGAAGGAGATCGTCTCCACCCGTGGCAAGTGGCTTGCGGCCGTTGCCAAGCAGGTGGGTGGCGTGGTCGAGAATCGCACCCTGGGTGGACGCGGTGGGGAAACCTTCACCAGGGTTTCCGAGGAAAAGCAGCGAGCGGCCGTGAAGTTCCTGCTCGAGAACGCCTTCACCACCCCGGCCAAGCTTGTGAACCCGGCCATCGTCAACCAGTTCCGCTATTCCGGAACCACCAGCGAGGTGGCCAACCAGCAGCGCGGCCTGCTCAACACCCTGCTGTCACCCACCGTGATGGGCCGCCTGTTCGACGCCGAGCAGCAGTCGGGCGAGAAGGCCTACACCGCCACCGAATTGGTGGGCGACCTCCAGGGAGGAATCTTCTCCGACCTCAGGGGCGACAATCCCAAGGTTGATCCCCTCCGTCGCCAATTGCAGCGCGCCTATGTCGATATCCTGTCCCGGGAGTTCAACCCCCCGGCCGACGCCCCCGTCGCGATTCCCGTCGGCCCGCCCTCCAGGCGGGGCGGGTTCACGCCCCCGGCCCGCACCAGCGAACTTCGTGGTGTCGCCCGCGTGGCGCTCGAGGGATTGGCCAAGGAGATCGCCTCGGCCCTTCCCAAGGCCAAGGACCCCGCCACCGTGGCGCACCTGAAGGACATGCTGGCGGAAATCAGCCAGGCCTTGGAAGGCAAGAAGAACTGAGCCTCTTGCCAAATCGACTTTCCTCGCGGACGCTGGAATCGAATTCCAGCGTCCGTAGCGTTAAGGGAGTCATCTTTTGATCCTCCCTCAGGAGTTGCCAGAATGTCGCTTTTACCGCTTGCCTGCCTTCTCATCGCCAATCAAGGACTCAAACCCATGGAATGGCACTCGCTTCTGGCCAAGGAACAGTTCCGCTCGGGGGACAATGTCCTTCCCTACCGGTTCATGGCACCCGCCAAGGTGGAGGAGGGGAAGAAATACCCCTTGGTGATTTTCCTTCATGGCGCGGGCGAGCGTGGCAACGACAACAATGTCCAACTGGTGCACGGTGTGAAGGCCTTTGCCAGCCCCGAGGCCCGCGACAAGTTTCCCTGCTACCTGATCGCCCCCCAATGCCCCACTGGCAAGCGTTGGGTCGAGGTGGACTGGTCCGCCAAGCAGCACGACATGCCCCCCAAGGCGAGCGAACCGCTGAACTGGCTGTTGGGTCTTTTGGAAAAGCTCAAGAAGGAAAAGCCGATCGATGCGGACCGCGTGTATGTGACGGGGCTTTCCATGGGAGGCTACGGCACCTGGGACATCCTGTCGCGCCATGCCGATCTGTTCGCCGCGGCCGCGCCGGTCTGTGGCGGTGGCGACGAGGCCAAGGCCCCGGCCATGAAGGGCGTGCCCATCTGGGCCTTTCACGGCGAGAAGGACACGGTGGTGATTCCCGAGCGGTCTCGCCGCATGGTTGAGGCGGTCAAGAAAGCCGGCGGCACGGTGAAGTACACCGAGTACCCCGGCGTGGGACACAACTCCTGGGATCCCGCTTACGCTGAAAAGGAACTTCTTCCCTGGATGTTTGCGCAGAAGCGGCAAGGGCGGTAGGGCAAACCGTATATATTACCCCTTGCCTGTCTCGCACCACTTATTGAGGACTTTCCCTTACTGCTTCCTCCCCTCTTTCTCCCCCACAAAGGGGGCGAAAAAGGGGGGGCAGTAAGAGGATTTGATGCCTGAAAGGGCCTCTTGATAATTGTCAAATCGAATTGATAATCGTCGGACGCAAGTCTGAGGGGGTGGTTCAGCGGGCGGGAACCTCGGGTTCAATGAAGGAAGGCGCGTTCATCCATAAAAAATGGAAGAGCAAGAAGCCTACACCCGTCGAAAATGTATTTTGGCAGAATGAAATCCAAAAAACCCCGAACGCAGGCGCGAAGCGCCGGAGTGAGTGGGTCGATTCATGA
>CAWUNZ010000470.1:0-2328 GCA_963923445.1 uncultured bacterium | reverse complement strand
CCGCGGGCGGGGCCTGCTTGAGCGGCTCCGGAACGGGGTGGGGGTCCGCGGCGGCAATCGGGACAAGGCCGATTAAACAGGCGGTTACTGCGGCAAAGTCAAGGCGGAACATCAAAGTCCCCCGTTTAATGGAAGGAGCTTGATAATAGCCGGGCTCAGGTGACAGAAAAATACATCAAAAAAATAAATTTGAACTCAAACTGGTATCATCAGTTCGAACAAGCGCAGGCAGGATCAACGCGAGTTGGCGGCGTTGAGCATGCGGATGAAGGGGGGCAGGAAGAACGGGTTGTCGTGCCAGGTGCGGCCGGAAACCAGGTTGCCATCCACGACGCAAGGCTTGTCGACATAGGTGCCACCAAAGGAGGTGATGTCGAGTTCGCACTTGGCCACCGTGGTACCCGTGCGTCCCTTGAGGCAACCGGCGGCGGCGGCCAGTTCGACACCGTGGCAGACCATGGCCACAGGTTTGTTGGCCGCGAAAAAGGCGCGGATGAGTTCGAGCAGCGCCTTGTCGTAGCGGAGATATTCGGGCGCCCTGCCACCGGAAAGGAAAAGCCCGCAGTAGTCGTCGGCCCGGGCGTCGCGAAACGCCACCGTGGCGCGCACATGGTACGAGGCCTGCTCGCGGGTGATGTCCCAACGGACCCCCTCCCCGGGCGGAATCTCGTGCATGACGCCGTTGTACATGCGGGCCTCGGGGCCCGAGACGACCGGCTCATAGCCCTCTTCCCGGAGACGGAAAATCGGGTAAAGCGTGTCCATCATCTCGGTGCCATCGCCGATGGGGATGAACACCTTGCCCCGGCCCAAAGGAATCTCGGGAAACTCGGCCATGGCTCACTCCTCAGCGGCGGGTTCTTCCACCGGTTCCCCGGCCTCACCACCCGGGACATGGCGGAACCACAATTGGTTGCGCCCGTAAACGCGGATATCCCAGTCGTCGCCGGTGGCGATTGTCGGCAGATTCTCATGCTCCTCGGCCTGAAGGACAAGGATGGAACCGGGCGCCAGCACGCGGGTCAGGTTGTCCAAGAGACCGCGCAACTCCATGGGGCGGGCGGCGAAGTCGGGAAACGGCGGACTGATGAACGCGATGGTCGGTTCCTTGGGGGCGATGAACTGCTCGGCCCAGCGGTAGGCGTCGACCCGGAGGATGTCGGACCTGAGCCCGACCCCGAAACGCGCCACATGCTTTTCAATGTTGATGACCAGGCGCGGATCCTTCTCGATGAAAAGGCAGCGGGAGGCACCCCGACTGAGCGCCTCCATGCCGATCACGCCCGTGCCGGCGAAGACATCGACGAACCTGTAGCCTTCCAGGTAACCGCCCAGGATGCTGAAAAGGGCCTCCCGGGCGCGCTGCGAGGTGGGGCGCAGTTCGGGGTTCACATCACAGTCGACCTTTCGGCCGCGCAGGGTGCCCGCGACGATGCGCACGCTAGTCTTCATGGCAAAACCGATCCCAAAGCCCACGCCTGGAAGGCCGAATGGCCCCCGGGAGAATTGCGATTATAGCAGGCGTGTCGGTCAGGGGCGGGCGTCGCCGGGCGCCAGGACGGAATCGGAGGAATCGACCCCGGCGCCGACCCGGTTGTGCCGGTTGGTGTAGATGTCGTCATCGCCGTGCCTGCGCTCGACCTGGAAGCGGACATCGCCGCCGACCCTGAGGACATTCTGGCCACCGACGGGGCGATGATGGCTCTTGTGGTTGTCGCTGTTGCCGACGCCCCCGGCGGGCGGGTTGTCCGCCAGGAGAAGGGCGCCGTCGCCCATGGAGCGCTCCGGAGGCCGGTGCCGTCCGGCGGCATCGACATGGCCGAGGCTGTAGGAGTAGCACCCGCCAAGCCGGCGCGCCTGACGGCGGAACTCGGACGGATCGACGGAGCGGAGCGATTCCATTTCCTTGGAGGAGAGGTACGACCCGCCGTCGTGGCTGCCGCATCGGGTGCGGAAATCGTCCGCGAGGAAGCCGTTTTCCCGAAGGTTGACAAAGTAAGATCCGGCATATCCGTTGGAACCGGCGTCGGGATACCTGCCGTCGTGCTGGGCGGCGTACTGGTTGAGCGACATGCCCAGGGTGGCGAGGGTCTGGCGGCAGGCGGCCTCGCGGTAGCTGGTCCAGGCCCGGTTGACCGAGGGGAACGCGACCACGGCCGCGATCGCCATGATGGCGCCGCCCACCAGCAGGTCGGCAAGGCGCCAGGTCGACGGGACCCAAGCGGGCCAGCCGGAGGTTTCCTGGGGGGGAGTGGAGGCCAGGTTGCGGAGGCGGTCCTGCTCGAGCCTGGCGAGGGTCCTTTGCGTCAGGTTGGAGGGATGGGGATG
>CAWUNZ010000469.1:0-2333 GCA_963923445.1 uncultured bacterium | reverse complement strand
AAGCGGAAATGAAGGACCGGCAAAACCGCCCGGCGCAACTCAACCGGGGCAAGCCCATCGCATCGCTTTGGGGCGCCTGACCACGGCATATCGAAATCACGACTATGATTGATTTGCCCGATCATTTTCAAAACGATCGCGGCAAACCTCTCTGAAATGGCAGCGACCTTCCGCTGACATCCCCTAATAATTCCGGCCAGCGGGGCTTTGGGTGACGCTGGCCCAATCAGTTGTCTTCCCAAATGTTTTCCTTGCGGGTTTGGGTATGTTTTGACGATAAGCAAAAGATGAATGGCCAAACAGAACAGATCAGCCGTTTCCCGGGGGGGGACTTTTCCGCCCATTCCCGGCAAATCACGCGCATCGACTGGCCCAAGGTGTTCATCAAAGGCGTCGTGGCCTTGGCCCTGCTGCTGGCCATTTTCGGCGCCCGCCCTCACGCGGGTTCATGGAATGATGGAAGCCGATTGGCGGCGGTCGAGTCGCTGCTCGATCGGGGCACCTTGGCTATCGACGATTCCATGTTCGTGAATCCGGCATTGAGTCCGGCGGGGCACCAGCCATACCCACCCCATGAGGCCGATCTGCGGGCCAAGGGAACCTTGGACAAGCTCCACATCCGTGGGCACTTTCACAGCGACAAGCCACCGGTCATTTCGGTCGTGATGGCCGCGATGTACGCGCCCGCCCAGTGGCTAGGATTAGCACCGGCACCGGACGCGAACCCCGAGCGGTTCATCTGGATCCTGACCGAGGCCACTTCCGTCGCGGCTTTCGCCGTGACCTTGCTTTCCATGCACCTGCTGGGCCAGCGGATCGGCTTGGCTGGTTGGTCCCACGCGGTCTGGTTTTCGGCTTTGGCCCTGGGGACCTTCGCCCTGGCCTACACCCGGCATGTGAACAACCACATCCTGCAACTGGCCGTCGCCGCGGTTTGGTGCCTGCTAAGCCTCCGGATGGCGGACGGGGATGTCCACGGCTGGAAGTCGATCGGCCTGGGTACAATTCTCGGAACCGCGCTTGGATTTGGCTATAATTTAGATCTTGGTAGCGGGCCACTGATGTTCGCGGCGGCCATGCTTCTGCTGGTGGTTCGCGTCCGCAAACCCCTCCCGGTGATCACCACGGCGCTGGCGGCGTCGCCGTGGATCGTCTCCTGCCACCTCACCAACTGGGCCATCGGCGGGGTCACAGGCCCGTTGAACGCCCAACCTGAATACCTTGCCTGGCCGGGTTCCCCCTTCAGCACGGGAAACATGACCGGCGTGATGCGGCACACCGCCGGGTCGTTCCTGCTCTACGCGGCGTCGCTGCTGGGCGGAAAGCACGGGATCCTGACCCACAACCTTCCTTTGATGCTGTGCCTCCCGGCCCTGGCTTTGATTTTCCGGCGGGGGCCTTGGCGATGGGAACTTCTGGCAACCCTTGGCTGGTGCGGCGCCTCCTGGGCGCTCTACGCGCTCATGTCGAACAACCACAGTGGCGGAAGTTGTTCTGTTCGCTGGTTCGTTCCGTTTCTGGCGCCCGGATTTTTCCTGTTGGCCATTTATCTGAAGGAACACCCGGAAAGCGTCGCCGACCTCGCCGTGCTCGCTGGATGGGGATCGATTTTAGGATTGATCATGTGGACGATCGGACCTTGGACGGTTCGCATGATCCCCGGACTTTGGCCTATTGTGGGTGCGGCACTTGCAAGCTGGCTTGGCCTGGCAATCTGGCGCTGGCGCAAAAAAAAAGTGGATCAGCTTTCCTTGGACCGCAAACTGGCGGCCTGACCGCCGAAAAACATTAGGCCGCCGCGCGATTCCCCGCTTGCATGGGCTTGGTTGGCACCAATCCCAGCGCGGACCTTGTCGAGAACGAATAGAGCCGCGCAAGGTGCCTGAGGTAATTCAGTTGCTCCTTCAGGCTGAGCTTGCTGCTGCCATGCAGGCGATTGGCGAAGCGGATGGGAACTTCCGACACCTTCCTGCATCGGCACTTGACCAAAAGCTCCAGGCCGATCTTGTAGCCGATGGGGTCGAGGAAGGCCGCTGATTCAAAAGTGCGACGGCTCAAGGCGAAAAATCCGGCCATGGGGTCCGTGACGCTGGCCAACGGCCAGGCCAACAGCGTCGCCACCTTGGAATTCAGCCAGCGGTAAAAACCCCAGCCCTCCTCGGTTTCCCCGCCCTTGACATACCGGCTGCCAATCACAAAGTCGGCTCCATTCGCCAAGGCGGCAAGCATGGAGGGAATCGCGCTGGCGGGATGGGACATGTCGGCATCCATCACCACCAGGTTTCGACCGGTGGCAGCCCGCATGCCATGGACCACGGCGGATGAAAGGCCCC
>CAWUNZ010000468.1:0-2346 GCA_963923445.1 uncultured bacterium | reverse complement strand
CTCGAGCGCCATCTTCCTGTGGGCAGGGTCGGCCAAGGCCTCGAGCATGGCGGGCTGCCAGGTCGCCGTGCGAAGGTCGAGCATGCCGGTGGACGCGGCGCTGGAGACGCTGGTGACATCGAAGTTGCCGGTCATGAACCCCGCGACAAGGGGGCCATGCGGCAGGATGCGCCAGGTTCGACGCCAGTCGTCATCGGGAAGGGTCGCCTCGTCCTTCACCAGATGGCTGAGGGAATAGCGGATGGCCCAGGGGCCGCCGATAAGTTCCCGCACCCGGGCCTGCCCTCCAAGCCTGTCGAGGCCCCGGGCGTGGTGCTCCGCCAGGGTGCCGTCGTTCCAGCAGATGGCGCGGCGCACCTGAAGGGAGTCTCGGTCGATCCGGCCAGCGGTGTGGTGGGTGGCCGAGATGCCGATCGCCTGCCAGTCTGAAAGCCGGCCCAGTTCGCGCAGGCGGCGAGCCATGGCGCGCAGGGCGCCGCGAACCTGACCCTCGAGCTGGCAGATGTTCAGCTCGCTGACACCGCCTGCCGTCCAGAGATCGGTGGGCAGGCGAACCTCGGCCACGGCATGCCCCGACAGGTCGAACGCCAAGCCCTTGACGGACCCGGTGGAGAAGTCGAAGCCCGTCACCAGCGTTGAGGGAGTTAAAAAGCTGACAGTCATCTCGGTCGCCTAAGAATTGTTCAATGCGCGGCCCCGTGGGGTGCGAAACAGCCCGTTTTTGCTGGGCCAAGCACCCTTCGGGCGACGAACGGCCGGATCAACGATCAAAGCACCAGTGTCGCGTCGCCGTAGCTCAGGAAACGGTAACCCGCGGCCAAGGCTTCGGAATACGCGCGCCTGAGCAGGTCCGAGGGCATGATCGCGTTCATCAACAGCAGAAGCCCGGTTCCGGGCTGGTGGAAGTTGGTGATCATCGCGTCGACCCAATGGAATTCATGGCCCGGTCGCAGGGTGATTTTAGCCCATCCCTCCCAATCGGGCAAACCATCAGCGGCACCCATCGACTCCAGCAGGCGCGTGGATGTCGTGCCAACCGTCACCACCCGCCCGCCCCGGGCTCGGCATGCCCGGAGCGCCTCGATGGCGGCGGCGGGGACCTGTCCCCACTCGGGTTCAACCTCATGACCCAGCGGATTGTCCTTGGGTAGCGGCTGGAAGGTTCCGGGCCCCACATGCAGGCAAACCTCGGTCGAGGCGATCCCCCGGGCCTTGAGCGCATGGTGCACCTCAGGGGTGAAGTGCAGCCCCGCCGTGGGAGCGGCGATCGACCCAGGCACACGGGCATGGAGGGTTTGGTAACGGGGAAGGTCTTCCGAGTTGGCCACGCCTTTGCGGATGTAAGGAGGAAGCGGCACCTCGCCGCAAACGGCCAGCCATTCAGCTGCCTTGCCAGCGGGTTGAGGTTCCACCAGCCAGCGCCCTTTTTCCGTCCGTCCGGCAAGGCGCAACCGCAGACCGCCTTGGTTGACCGCCAGCCATTCTCCCGGGGCGATATGACCGCCGGCGTGTCCCAGCATCTCCCACATACCGCCGGGCAATTCCCGCACAAACAGCGCGTGCCAACGGCCACCCGTCGATTCGCGCGTTCCGAACAATCGTGCGGGAAGCACCCGGGTGGTATTCAAAACCAGAAGATCCCCGGGGTTCAAAAGCTCCGGCAGGTCGCGGAAATAGTGATGGGAAATGGTTGCTGATCCGCGTCGAATCACCAGCAGGCGCGCCGCGTCGCGCGGGTTGGCGGGTTCCTGAGCAATGGAACCCGCCGGCAAGTCATAGTCAAGAAACAGCGGATCGGGATCGATCACTGGAAGCTCTTGAGCCAACCCTCGAATGCCTCGCGGTGCTTGGCGACTGTCTTGGCGGGGCCGGTGAGGCGGATGTGGTAGACGGCATCTCCCTCGACATGGAGGCCCAGCATGGAATAGCCGGGCTTTTCCTCAGCCTTGGCGTTCGGGTTGAACGGCTGGGACTTGTAGAGATAAGTCCCGGTGGCGTCGATCATTTTTCCCTTGCCCAAGGGGCCGGAATATTCCGTGATCTTGGCCTCCACACCCTTGGCAAATGAACCCTTCCAGCGGTCGATGTTGGCGTCGGCGGAGCCGCCAAGCCCCTTGAACACCACCAGTTCGGCGTCGGCATCGTCGCCGGCCACCTTGGGAAGCTTGAATTGCGCGTAGCGCATCTGATTGGCAGGCGCCTCCTCCTTCCAACCGGAGGGAGTCTTGGCCTTCTTACCGCCAAGCGAAACATCCTGGGCGGCAAGGCCAGCGGCCAGAACCGCCAACGCCGTCAATCCCGCCAACGAACGCATGAGAGTCTTCATTTCAAGCGATCCTCCCGAAG
>CAWUNZ010000467.1:0-2351 GCA_963923445.1 uncultured bacterium | reverse complement strand
TCCATGTCGGCGGGGCCAAGCTGGGCCAGGCCGTCGGCAACGGTGACGGCCACGCCCGCCCAACGCGCATCATGGGGTGCCAGCTTGGCCAGCACGGCTGCGATTTTCAGGGATTCATCGGACGACTCCGGCTTTTCCGACAGCCGGCGCCAGTAACCTTCCAGGAAAACATCCTTCGATTTCTCGATGCGGGTGATGGTGGCGTCCATGGCTCCCGGCTCAAAACGCGCGACGCCCTCGGCGGCGCGGGCAGCCATGGGGGGGTCGCGTGGCGCCAAGGCCAGAGCCGAGCGCAGGGCCAAAGCCGGGTCGGCGGCCGATTCAGCCTGCCGGCGAAGCCGGCCGGCCAGGAATTCACGAATGTTCAAATCGCCGGAAGAGTCGATGGCGTCAACCTGTGCCCAGAGGTCGCGCAGCGCCTCGGGCGTGGCGTTGGCCAGCGACTTGGCAAGGCCATCGGCGCGGTCACGGGCGTTCCTCTCGGCGGCCTGCAGGTTTTCCATGGCCAATTTTGATTGCTGTTGAGCGTTTTCGGCGTCGGCCTTGTCCTTGGCCGCCTGGATATTGGCCGCCTCGGCGGCGACCTTATCCGCCTCCGACCTGGCCCTGTAGGCGGTGGCGGCAAGGGCGCCCGCCCCGGCGAGCGCCAGTAAGAGCGCCGAAACCGCCGCGATCGCCACCGCCGGCGCGGGATTGCGGCGGCACCACTTCGTTGTCTTTTCCCACCAGCCCGCCGGGCGAGCGGCGATGGGCCTGTGCTCGAGAAAAGCCTCCAGGTCGTCGGCCAGGGCGTCGGCGGTGGCGTAACGCCTGGCGGGATCCTTCTCCAGGCACTTCAGGCAGATGGTGGCCAGGTCGGCTGGAACGGCATCGACCAATTGCCGGGGCGACACCGGCTCGCGGTTGATCACCTGCTGGATGGTGTTCATCACGCTGGCGCCGCGGAAGGGCGGCGAACCGGTCAACAAGTCGTAAAGGATTCCACCAATCCCATAAATATCGGCAGGCGGTCCCACCTCGCGGCCGAGTCCCTTGGCCTGCTCGGGCGCCATGTAGCTGGGTGTTCCCATGATGGCGCCGTCACGGGTGCGCGAGGAATCGTCGTCGATCCGCTTCACCAGCCCGAAGTCGCCCACCTTGGGGGTGAGGTCGCCAAGGGAAACCTGCGACAGGTCGCTTCCTTCCGGCCCGGCCAGCAGGATGTTGGCGGGCTTGAGGTCGCGGTGAACAATGCCCTTGCGATGGACATGGGCCAAGCCCCGGGCGATTCGCGCCACCAGGCGCGCCGACTGCGACGGATCCTGGGGAGACTTGCCGATGCGGTTATCCAAAGAGCCACCGGGCACGAATTCCATCGACAGGAACGGTTTCCCCGCGAAGGTTCCGACCTGATAGACCTTGATGATGTTGGGGTGATCCACGGAGGCGACGGACTGGGCCTCGTCATTGAAACGGGCAACCGCCTGGGAACCGGCGAAATCGGCATTCAGGATCATTTTCAACGCCACGACCCGGTTCAGACCCGTCTGGCGGGCCTTGTAAACCACGCCCATGGCGCCCTTGCCGAGTTCCGCGATGAGTTCATGGTCGGGCACCGAAAAGGCGAATGTCACCTGCCGGGTGGTGTTGGATGCGTCGGTCCTTTCACCCCGAAGCGGACTCGTGCCCGAACTGTCCTCCCCGGTCGTGGCCAAGTCGGAGCGGGAGGGGTTCGGAATCCCGGTGCGCGGCGTCGGGTCGCCATGAAGCCCCGACGACCCGGCATGAGGAACCGTCGCCGACCCGGGAGCAGGCGCGCCCTCCGCCAAAGTCGAGGCCGTTCGCTCCGAGGAAGGGGCGTCCGCGTCGTCGATGGTGGCCCGTGTCGGCCCTGTGCCAGGCAATTCACGGCTTTCGGCATCTCCTTGGTATTGATCCTTGCGGGCGACCGTCCCACCCGCGGGGCGACCTATTTCATGACTCGGCGGGTCCGATATCAGGGTCTTTTCAGGCTGCACCCCCGAGGCCCCTCGACCCGCAAAGGACTGAGGTTCCGCGATGGTTCCGGAGCTTTCCTCGGCGGAATCCATCAGGGTTTCGCCGGAGGCCGAACTTTTCCGGGCTGAAACCAGCGTGTGATCCGGCCCTTGGGCAAACCCCTTGTCTCGTGAGGGGGCCTCGGTCAGGGATGCGGTTTCTGAAAGGGTGGCATGTGACGAACCTTCAACCTGCGCATGATCGACCAAGGTCGCGTCCGTCGCTTGCCGAAGTGGCCCCGGAGCGGGGATGGCGTCCACCGCCAAAGCCTCGGCCGGGATCAGCAAGGGCACCACGATGCGATGGTCGAGGAAGGTTTGGTCGGTTGGCGCATT
>CAWUNZ010000466.1:0-2355 GCA_963923445.1 uncultured bacterium | reverse complement strand
CTCATCTCATGCTTGCCGGGGCGGATCCAGTAGGCCAAAGTCCCGTTGGTAAGGGTGTCCAAAGGCGGCATTTCCTTGGCGTCGCAACCGCCCGCGCCCAGCAACCGGTACACCGGATCCGCGGCGCGGAGCACCTCGAACTGTCCCGCCGGATTGGCCCAAGTGTCTTCAACCGCATTGGCGAAAAGCACCGGGCGAGGCGCCATCAGGGCCACGAGATGATGTTGGTCAAAAGGCAGTTTTTCGGGCCGTTCGCCAAATTCCTTGAATCGGCTGTTGAACCAATGGGGGAACCGGTCGTTGATCTGCTTCACCGATTCGCCGATCTTGCCCCGGCTTGGCGCCGTTCCACCGCAACCTGCCTGAAGCGGTATCGCCATGGCGAAGCGCTCGTCCATGGCCCCGGCCAGCAAGGCCGTCTTGCCCATCCGGGAGTGCCCGACGGCGATCACGGGCGCCTTGGCCGTGGAGGCGTCATCCCGCAACACATCCACCATCCGGCTCATGGCCCAGGCATAAAGCGCGATGGTCCCCCACTTGTCGGGAGAATGGCTTAGCTTGGCGCGCAACCACGGTTGAAGGCCTCCGCGAACATCACCCCGGTCCGGATCGACCTCGCCACCATAAAAGGTGGCCAGGCCGTATCCTTTTTCCACGATCATGGGAGCGTTCCACTGGTTCAGTCCCTTGCCTCGCCCCTCCTCGGTGGCCTTGTTGTCCTTGGAATTCATCCGGTCGGGGTAGACCCACGCCTGGGTGATCGCCACGCCGGGATCAGCCAGCACGGCGTGGTTTCCGTTGAAGTTCGGCCCCACGAACACACCCTTGGGGGCGGTTCCCGCGGGCGGAAGAACCAGCAACAACCGAACCACGGGCGCCCCGGGGCCCACGGTCACATCCAGTTCCCGCACCCACATGCCGTTCGCCTTGTTCTCGTGGCGCACCTTGGCCGTGATCGGGCCGGTGGTTTTGGGCATGGCGCCATACATGTAATGGTCGAACAGGTGAACAACCTCGGGCCTTCGCTTGGCCTTCCAGCCTTCCGCCGTCGCGATTTTGGTGCCATCCATGGCCACCAACGGATCGGGCCAGCCAGCCAGCACCGGCAACATGGATGGTTCCGGCAACGGATCAAGGCCCGCGGCCAGCAGCAAAAACGGAACGAGCGCCATCATGGAATTGACTCCGATAGGAATCATTGGTTTTAGCATGGGGAGGAGTTCCGCGGAAAAGGAAATCCCCTGGGCGGAACTGAAGCATAAACTGGGGTGTGTCAGGTACCCGATCAACGGATGATCACCCGCAACCAAGGAAAACGACCATGTCCTGCTCAAAGCACGACCATAAGCACGGCGCCGGATGCGGCCACACGGCGGTCAAGCATGGCGACCATGTCGATTACCTTCATGACGGCCACCTGCACCATGTGGGCGCCTCGGGTGTCGAGGAACACCGCCTGCCGGTGGATGCCGACAATCCCGCCGCCTGCACTCCCGCCCATGCCTGCGGCGGACACGATGCCGGGCACCGCCACGGACCCGGTTGCGGGCACGAGGCCGTTCCCCATGGCGACCATGTCGATTACCTCGTGGGTGGCCACTTGCACCACCCCCATGGCAACCACTGCGACGACCACGGGTCGGTGAAGACTTCCTGAAAAGCCTTTGTGCCAACTTGCCGATGGCCAAGCCCCGCGGAAAGTTCCATGGGACTTTTCGCCGGCCAAGCCGGTGGCTCTCATGACATGTTCAGGGCGCTCTGCTAGGCTCCGGTTTTGCCAACAACCCGGAGCCATCCATGCTGTTGATTCCTCTTCTGCTTTCACTGGCTTCCTCCGCGCAGGCGCCACCCCTGCCCGAGGGGATCGCCTCGCGCGAACGCGATCTCATCTACGGCCGCAAATACGGCATGTCGCTCACCATGGACCGTTTCGTGCCGACCAAACCGAACGGCAAGGCGGTTGTTTGGGTCATCTCGGGCGGTTGGTTCTCCAACCCTGATTCCATCAACCCCGGGGCCGCGGTTCCGTTTTGCAAGGCCGGCTACCAGGTCTTCGCCGTCTGCCATGGCAGCCAGCCCCGTTTCACCATCCCCGAAATCCTGAATGACATGCACCGCTCCACGCGCTGGATCAGGGCGAACGCCTCCAGGTTCCAGATCGACCCCGATGCCATCGGCGTCACCGGCGGGTCCGCCGGCGGGCACCTGTCATTGATGCTGGGGATGGTTCACCTGCCCGGAGACCCCAAGGCGAAGGATCCCGTCGATCGCCAGCCTTCCGGTTGCCAGGCCGTTGGCTGCTTCTTCCCGCCCACCGACTTCCTCAACTGGACCAAGCCGGGCGAGGTCATGCTC
>CAWUNZ010000465.1:0-2365 GCA_963923445.1 uncultured bacterium | reverse complement strand
CTGCTCCGGTTTCCGCGCAGGTGGTGTTCAACACCCATGTCGTGGCCAGCCCCGGAACCCGCCGGTTGGCGCGCGAATTGGGTGTGGACCTCACCAGGGTTCCAGCCACCGGTTCCGGTGGACGCCTCACCGAGGACGACCTCAAGGCCCATGTGCGGTCACTGACCACGGGAGGAAGCTCCTCGGGAATCCCGTCCGCTCCCTCCCTGCCCCGTTTCGAGGACCTCGGCGCTGTTGAGCGACAGCCTCTATCCGCCATCCGCCGCGCCACCGCCCGACAGATGGCCATCGCCTGGAGCCAGATTCCCCATGTGACCCTCGACGATGTCTCCGACATCACCGATCTTGAGGCTTTCCGCAAGGCCCAGGATGGCAAGGGACCCAAGCTCACGGTCACGGCCTTCGCCCTCAAGGCGCTGGCCATTGCCCTTGCCGAATTTCCGGCATTCAACAGCAGCCTCGACCTTCAGAACAACCACCTGATCCTCAAGAAGTTCATCAACATCGGCGTGGCCGTTGATACCGATGCCGGCCTGCTTGTTCCCGTGGTTCGGGATGTCGACAAGAAATCGGTGCGCCAACTGGCCGCCGACCTCACCTCCATCGCCGAGCGCGCCCGGGCCAGGAAGCTTGATTCATCGGAACTCACGGGCGGCACATTCACCCTGACCAATCTTGGCGGTATCGGCAGCACAGGCTTCACGCCCATCGTCAACTGGCCGGAAGTCGCCATCTTGGGCCTTTCGCGCGGCAGGCTTGAGCCTGTCTGGAAAAATGGCGCCTTCGTTCCCCGCCTCATGGTTCCTCTTTCCCTTAGCTTCGACCATCGGGTCATCGATGGCGCCGCGGCGGGTCGCTTCACCCGCCGCGTGGCCGACCTGCTCGAGAATCCACTTTCCATGCTTGTCGACGCCTGATTGGATACCAAGCCCATGCAAACCATCCAGACACAACTTCTCGTCCTGGGCGGCGGACCCGGCGGATACGCCGCCGCTTTCCTCGCCGCGGACCGCGGTTTTCAGGTGACCCTGGTCGACGCGTCAGGCAAATTGGGAGGCACTTGCCTTCAGGTCGGTTGTATTCCGAGCAAGGCGCTCCTGCATGTCGCCAAACTGATCGCCGAGGCCAAGGAGGCACCCCACTTTGGCGTCACCTTCGGCGCTCCCAAGATCGACCTGAAGGGTGTCCGCGGGCATTGGCAGAAGGTCACCGAAACGCTCACCAAAAGCCTTGGCAAACTTGCCGAGGCACGCAAGATTCGTTTCGTGTCAGGTCGCGGCAAGTTTCTCGACGCCCACACCGTGGTTGTCGACGATTCCACCCAGATCACCTTCGAGCATGCCATCATCGCGACTGGTTCGATACCGGCCATGCCTCAGGCTTTCCAAATCGGCAGCAAGCGGGTCATGGACAGCACCGGGGCGTTGGCCTTGGAGGAGATCCCCGGCAGCCTGCTTGTCATTGGCGGTGGCTACATCGGCCTTGAGATGGGAACCGTGTACGCGTCGCTGGGCAGCAAGGTCACGGTGGTTGAAGGTACCGATGGCCTGATTCCCAATGCCGATCGCGACCTCGTCGCCCCCCTGCAGAAGCGGCTTGAGGGTCTGTTCCACAAGATCCTGCTCAAGCACAAGGTCGCCAAGATCGAGGAGGTCGGCAAGGACATTCGCGCGACCTTGGAAGACCCCAGCGGCAAGCCCATCATCGAGAATTTTCATCGCGTTCTTGTTTCCGTCGGCCGTCGCCCGGCAACACGCGACATCGGAATCGAAAAAACCGGCATCGTTCTCGACGACAAGGGGTTCATACCCGTCAACGCCCAGCGGCGCACCACGGTGGAGCACATCTTCGCCATCGGTGATTCCGCCGGGGAACCGCAATTGGCGCACAAGGCCAGCTTCGAGGGCAAGGTTGCCGTAGAGGCCCTGTCAGGCGAACCGGTCGCCTACGATGTCGCCGCCGTGCCCGCCGTGATCTTCACCGACCCGGAAATCGCCTGGTGCGGGCTCACCGAAATGGATGCCCAAAAGCAGGGCCTCGAGGTCAAGAAACTCAAGATGCCTTGGGCCGGCAGCGGGCGGGCCCTCACTCGCGGAAGAACTGAAGGCCTGACCAAGATCCTGGTCGATCCCAAGACCGAGCGGCTGCTGGGCGTGGGTATCTGCGGGGTCGATGCCGGCGAGATGATCGGCGAGGCCATGCTGGCCTTGGAAATGGGCGCCACCGCCCGCGACTTGGCCCTGACCATGCACGCCCATCCAACCCTATCGGAAACCATGATGGAGGCCGCGGAGCACATGTACGGACTTTCCGTTCACAGTGCCCCGGCGAGAAAAAGTTAATAGAAATCGTCGTGATCGCTAAT
>CAWUNZ010000464.1:0-2369 GCA_963923445.1 uncultured bacterium | reverse complement strand
CGGGCTTCGCCCGTGAACACCGGGACACGCCACAGGGACTTCCCCGTGGCCGCATCAAAAGCCAGCACCTCCCACGAACGCTCTCCGGGTTGCGCCTTTCCCTGCAAATCAAGGATGTAAAGCCCCTTGCGCTGCTCGGGCCCTGGATTGGCGCTGGTGGATGTGGTGACGAAAACCTTGCCCGAGTGCACCACCGGGCTTGACCAACCTCGGCCGGGCACTGGAACCCGCCACCGCACCAGTTCCGCGGTGGGCCTGCTGTCGAGACCGGGAACAGCGCCGCCGATGCCTGCCTGACCGAGGCCCCGAAAACCAGGCCAAGAATCCTGGGAGCGCGCGGGCATCGCCATCAGGCAAAAGAACAAAGCAAAGGCCAAGCGATTCCTGCGCATGGAAACCAACCTTTCAGCGGACAAACACCACGGGAGTCGAGCGTTGCCACCAACCACCCGTCATGCCAAGATAAAGAACTCTCAACGGGCCATACCACGGAAATGCCGACCATGAACAGCTTCAGCACCCGCACCACCCTCGCCGCCGCCGGGGCCAAGTACCATATCCATGGACTGGAACCGGTGTTCAAGGCTTTCCCACAGGCCCGCACCCTTCCTTTTTCCCTGAAAATCCTGCTCGAAAACCTGGTCCGCGGGGAGGATGGCTCCTCGGTCACCAAAAAGGAGATCGAGGCCCTGGCCCAGTGGAACCCGGCATCCAAGTCTGATAACGAGATCGCCTTCACCCCAGCGCGCGTGCTGCTGCAGGATTTCACCGGTGTGCCCGCCGTGGTGGACCTCGCCGCCATGCGCGACGCCATGGCCAAGCTCGGCGGCGACCCCCAGAAGATCAACCCGCTCTGCCCCGCCGAACTGGTGATCGACCACTCCGTGCAGGTGGACGACTTCGGCTCCGGATTGGCGTTCAAGAACAACGCCGACCTCGAGTTCCAACGCAACCGCGAACGCTACATCTTCCTTCGCTGGGGCCAGACCGCGTTCCGCGACTTCGCGGTGGTTCCCCCTGAAACCGGCATCGTGCATCAGGTGAACCTCGAATACCTCGCCCGCGTGGTCTTCACTCGCGAAATCAAGGGCGAGACCTGGGCTTACCCCGACACTCTGGTCGGCACCGACAGCCACACCACCATGATCAACGGCTTGGGCGTGCTTGGGTGGGGAGTCGGCGGCATCGAGGCCGAGGCCGCCATGCTCGGCCAGCCTGTGTCCATGCTGATTCCCGAGGTGGTCGGCTTCGAACTGAAGGGCAAGCTGCCCGAGGGCGCCACCGCCACTGACCTGGTTCTCACCGTCACCCAGATGCTCCGCAAGAAGGGCGTGGTGGGCAAGTTTGTCGAGTTCCACGGCGCCGGCCTCGCCGACCTGCCGCTGGCCGACCGCGCCACGATCGCCAACATGGCACCGGAATACGGCGCCACATGCGGCATCTTCCCGATCGACGCCGAGACCATCCGCTTCCTCAAGTTCTCGGGCCGAAGCGCCGCTCAGGTCGCCTTGGTGGAGGCCTACGCCAAGGCCCAGGGCCTGTGGGTCGATGCGTCGACCCCAGCGGCACGGTACACCGACACGCTGTCACTCGACCTGGCCACCGTCGAACCCAGCCTCGCCGGCCCCAGCAGGCCACAGGACCGGGTGCGCATGGTGGATGTTCCCGCCTCGTTCAAGTCGGCCCTGCCCGAGATCCTCAAGCGGTCCAAGCCCAAGGCGGGCGTCGCCGCCCCCACCGAATCCTCCACCGGCACCGCCACCATTGATGGCACCGGTCACACCTTGGGCCACGGCGCCGTGGTGATCGCCGCCATCACCAGTTGCACCAACACATCCAACCCGTCGGTGATGCTGGCCGCGGGCCTTGTCGCCAAGAAAGCCGCTGAGCGCGGGCTGAAAACCAAGCCTTGGGTGAAGACATCGCTGGCCCCCGGCAGCAAGGTGGTGACCGACTACCTCCGCGAGGCGGGCGTGGAAAAGGCGCTCGACGAACTGCGGTTCAACCTTGTCGGCTATGGTTGCACCACCTGCATCGGCAACTCCGGGCCGCTTCCGGCGCCTGTCAGCAGCGCCATCGAGCAGGGCCAGCTTGTGGCCGCCTCGGTGCTTTCGGGCAACCGCAACTTCGAGGGCCGCGTGCATGCCGAGGTGAAGGCCAACTACCTCGCCTCACCCCCGCTGGTGGTGGCCTATGCCCTTGCCGGCCGGGTGGACATCGATTTCGCCAAGGAACCGCTGGGCACCGACCCCAAGGGCAAGCCGGTTTACCTGAAGGACATCTGGCCGACCCAGGCCGAAGTGGCCAAGGCGGTTGACACCTGTGTGAAATCCGAGATGTTCGCCAAGGAATACGGCGCGGTGTACGAG
>CAWUNZ010000463.1:0-2370 GCA_963923445.1 uncultured bacterium | reverse complement strand
GCTTTCAAGCACTGGCTGCTGACCTGGACCTGCCATGGCCAATGGCTGCCGGGAGACCGGCGTGGCTTCGTGGGCCATGTGCGACAAGCCGATGGAACCCGAACCATCCACAACCGGTATGGCACCCCCTGCGACGCCGACATGCCCGCCTTGGAAGAGTACATCCGGCAACGGATGGCAGGCCCGCCCGTGACACTCTCCCGGCACGATGCTGAAACAGTCATGGCCCAAATGCGGGAAACGGCGGAAGCGAAGGCTTGGAGGCTGGAGGCGGCCAGCGTGGCGTTCAACCATGTGCATGTGGTGGTGGGTTTGGGGAACGAGGAAGACTCCCGCGTGGCCATGACTCAACTCAAAGCCTGGGGGACCCGGGCGCTGAAGCGGACGAGGCCGGTGCCGGCGGGCGGATCGTTCTGGACAGCGAAGGGATCGAGACGGTGCCTGACGGACGCACATGCGATACGCGCCGCGGTGCGGTATGTGGCGGAGAAGCAGAAAAACGCGCTGGCGGTGTGGCGGGCGGAAGAGGGTTGAAGGGACCCGGGGCCTTACGGCCCTCGGCTCCAACAAAAACAGGAAACGGCGCTCGGCTCCACAATCCGGGTTCCGACTAGTTGCGGTACTCCTGGCGAGGCCGGCCGTTGACGGTGCGCAGGGTGGGATGCGCCAGCACCCAGGCGCGCGACGGCCCGCCGGTTGCCGCAACAAACAGGTCCACCAGCGGCATGGCGTCGAGCGGCGCCCAATCCTCGATCGGACAACCCTCGACATTCAACCAGGTGAGCCGAGCATTCAGCAGAACCCGCAAGTCGGAAAACCCGGTCCCCGAAACCGCCAACGACTTGAGAGGCATGCCGGCCAGCGGAGCCCAGTCGGTGACCGCCGTATGGCCCACTCCCAAGGTGACCAACGGCAAGCCGGCGATAGGTACCAGGCTGGAGACCGGATTGGAATTGATCATCAACTCGGTGACGGGCAGCGACGCCAGGGGGGACAGGTCGGCGATGTCGTTCCAGCCGGCCTCGAACCGATTGAGGGGCATCCTCGCCAGGAAGGACAGGTCGCTGATTTGCTGATGGACGCATTCCAGGGAGGTCAACCGGAGCGACCGCAGGCCCCGTAGGCTTTTGAGGTTGCCGCGCAGGTCGCCGGTGCCGCAGCCGCAACCGAGGTGGCCAAGGTTCTTGAGAGCGGCGATGGGTGAGATATCGGTGATGTCGCCGGCTGGAATCTCAAGGCGGACGACATGGCCATCGTCCTCGCGCCACTTGCCCACCATGGGGAAGCGCGGGTTGCGGCGTTTCAGTTCGGCGTACACGGCCTTCACCTGCTCGGCAGGCGAGAGGCCATCGGGCAGCGTGAACGACGGCTCAAAGGCGGGCCACGGAACCCAGGGCGCCGCGACGGCCAGGGCGCCGGCACCCAACGCGAGGGGAATCCAGCGGCGGCGAGTGGGCTTGGGCGGGACCAACAGTTCCTGAAGGGCCTGCCGGAACTCCGGCACCGAGGCGAAGCGATCGGCCGCCATGGGGGCGCACGCCTTGTGCAGGAACCGGTTGAAGGCCGGGCCGGCGGATTTCCAAGGCCCGGCCAAGAACGCGCGCGGCAGCGACGGGTAGCTGTCCGGGTCGGCGCCCGTGGCGCACTCATAAAGGACTTTACCGAGGGCATACAGGTCGGCGTCGGCCCCGGTGGCGCCGTCGGGCGGCAGGTAGGTGGGGGTGCCCGCGGGGCGGTTTTCCCCCTCGCTGGAGCAGGCCAGCCCCAAATCGGCCAGCTTGGGCGCGCCGCCGATGAACAAAATATTGCCCGGCTTGATGTCACGGTGGGCGATGCCGTTGGCGTGAAGCCACAAGACGGTGTCGAGAAGCGGATCGGCCAGGGCGCCCAGCGCGGCGGGGCCCAGCGGGCCATGGTCCTTCAAATGCCGGCCGAGGGTGCGGGGAACATAGCCCTCTTCGCCCGGCAAGGCGGATGTGGCCGGGTCGGCAAGCGGCATGGTGTAGTAAAGGTGGCCTGTGGCGGCGGTGCCGACATGATAGATGTCGATAAGGCCGGGATGCCTGGCGGGGCGCGACCGGATGGAGACCAGCGCCGCGCGCTCGCGGTCGGTGTGGTTGCCAAGCTGAAGCACCTTGAGCGCCATCAGCACGCCCGTCTGGTCGCGAACCACCAACACGGTGCCGAAGGCGCCCTCGCCGGCGGTGCCGAGGACGGCGAAGTCGGGGAGCGCTTCGGGCGGAAGGAGCATCAGGGCAGTATCAGGTGGAGGTTGGTAACCGGCAATCCCGGCTATTTCGCCGGAGCGAGGTCCCTGGCCACGAAACGCCTCACGGCGATCGGCCCGTGGTCCAACTGCAGCATGAGCGG
>CAWUNZ010000462.1:0-2371 GCA_963923445.1 uncultured bacterium | reverse complement strand
CCCAATCCAACGGCGGCTCCGAAAACCACCATGAGAGGCGTCACCCACATCCAAAAGCGTTCATCAGCCAAGCCTAAAGGGGCCTTAATGGCCTCGAACAGAAGAAACCCGATTGAAACCCCCGCAAATGCGCAATGGGCCAAAGCGTCTGAAAAGAAAGCCATGCGGCTTCCAACCACCAGCGATCCCACCAATCCGCAGGTAAGCCCCACCATGACCAAACCGACCAAGGCGCGCACGCACATCAGATGGGCCAAAAAAGTCCCATCGGGGAATAACCTGCAAAACGAATCCAAGATCAAATCCACGGAACGATGGCCCTTCCATTCACCTGGCGGAAATGACAGCCAGGGCCTTGGCCTCGGCAGGGTTGCTTTCAGCCAACTTGGTGGCGATCTGGAACAACAGGTCCATCCCTTGGGTTGCCTCGGATTCAGAAATGACCAAGGGAGGTGAGATTCGTAATACCTTCCGGGCAAGCGGCCCAAGAATATGAAGCCCCTCGTTATCAATTCCGCGGTATGCGGCGCCAACCAGTGCGGCAGCCCACTCCGGTCCCGAGAGGCCACCATGATCCTTCATTTCAATACCCCAGACCATGCCATCACGCTCACCACGGACATGGGCAACGAATGGAACAGATCGAAGGCGTTCGAGGCCTGCCTCAATGAGCCGGCTAGATCTGCGCATGGGCCCCAAAACATCCCGGCTCTCGAACTCCTCAACCGTGGCTAACACTGCCGCAGCATTCAGCGGATTCGCGCTCCAGGTATCCGACCCTTCGCCATAGTCCATTGCCGACAGCAAATCGGCTCGACAAACAGCGGCCGCGACTGGAACGCCATTTCCCAAGCCTTTTCCCAAGACGACAATATCAGGCTCAATCCCATAGGACTCAAAGGCGAACATGTTGCCTGTGCGGCCAAAGTTTGCTTGCACCTCGTCAAGAATAAAAACAATATCGTGATCCCGACAAAAAGCCTGAAGCATCTGAAGGTATTGGCGATGTGGATGGTAAGAACCGCCACCTCCCAGATAAGGTTCCGTGATCAACATTCCAAACCGCCGCCCGAATTGGCGCCACAAGGCGTCCAACTCGGCGCGATAAGGAGCTGGATCGAATTCATCGTCCCGATTGGAAAGGTCTCGGCACTCTTGGGTAGGAAATCCAAAAAACTTGACTCGCGGATCACGCTCCCGATCCTGCTCCGAACCTGTAACGGCACCAGCAAGCCCCTTCTTTCCATGAAAACCATTCCGAGTGGCAAGGATCATGTCGCGATTACGGTCCCTCGCCATACCAGCCCACAAAGCCTTGACCACGGCTTCTGAACCGGAAGCCGCCCAAAGGACCTGCTCCAACCGGGACCCACCACGGCAACCGCGAATCATTTCAAGGAGCTTGGATGAAGCGCGCACCTCAATGGGCGTGATGGCGTTGTACGCAGTCATTGGTGCAGCTTGAAAAAAACCGTCACAAGGAGAACTGCATTCGATTCTGCACCGTTGATTTTCAAGGTTTCCTATATGGGCAGGCCACTGCATTGCCTTGGAGAAACGAGCCATCCAACCGCACGGGTTGTGCCCAAGGTTGGAAACAAGAACGCCGCTCGTTAGATCAAGAAGACGCCTACCTTCTGGAGTCCAGTGAAAACAGCCAGCACTTGATGCCAAAACTGCCTGGGAGGAAGTGAAGGTACGAAGGCATCTAGGCTCAACTCTGGATGCCTCACCCCTGATCGGATTGGAAAGATTTTCTCCAAAATGCTTAGCTGCATGCAACATAGGAATTGCCTCATTGGCCAACACAGAAATTGAATTATCCCACGAATCAAAAATAATGCCAACGGATCAAATCAATCACGGTGAACCCTGGGTTCGTAAAGAATCTCGGGAAGGGAACTCCTAGAATTTCGAAGAACAAGCCCACCGGCAGGATCATCAACAAAAACAACGCCACCGGGGAAACCCCGGGCGTGGGAAGAAAGAATTGCTTCCATGGCCTGAACAATCGCAACCACATTTCTTTCAGCTTCTATTGCGGCGTAACCCATTTGTCTAACAGAAGAAACTACAGAAGCGCGATGCTCCTGAGTGCCAGCCTGGCTGACCATGGCGCATTCAACGAAGAACCGCTCAATCACATCCAGTCCATAGCCCTTTCTGGAACGAGAACCCCAAGGATCTAGTGCATCTGAGTTATAGTGATTGTTCGGAGTTTCTTTTAACTTAATAGGGGTTTTGCCTTCAATTGAAACCTCAACACCTCGCTTCCGTTGGTGTGAGAGCCAAATACCATTATCGAAGCGAAATTGCGCCTCCTGGTCGACATATCCTGAAAAATTATCGGGATTAACCCAACTGGTATGGA
>CAWUNZ010000461.1:0-2376 GCA_963923445.1 uncultured bacterium | reverse complement strand
GGCTTGCCCCGGTTGAGTTGCGCCGGGCGGTTTTGCCGGTCCTTCATTTCCGCTTCATGATCGATTCCCAAAACCGAATAGACCGTCGCCCCTAAATCATCCAAGGAGTATGGAGTACTCAGCGGGTAGGCGGCGATCTTGTCAGACCGGCCGATCACATTTCCGCCCCGAACACCCGCGCCGAAAAACAGCCCGCTGAAGCAGGCCGCCCAGTGGTCGCGTCCGGAATTGCCGGCATCGACCTTGGGAGTCCGCCCGAATTCGCCCATCACAACGACCAGGACATCTTCAATCAAACCCGTGGAAGTCAGGTCGTCGAGCAGCGCTGAAACGGCCCGGTCGAGGGGGGGCAGCAAGTCCTTGGAAAGCCGATTGAAGTTGTTCGAGTGACTGTCCCAGTTCTGGACTGGACCCATGTTGGCCTGCACCACCCTCACTCCCGATTCGACCAATCGGCGGGCCAGAAGCAGCGACTGGCCGAACATATGCCTGCCGTAGGCGTCGCGCATGCGTTCGGGTTCACGGTCGATTTCAAAGGCGCGCGCGACACCTCCGGCCGCCAACACGCTCGCGGCCCTTTTCTGCTGGTCGTCCAAGCGCGCGGTTTCGGGAAACCTTTCCAGCACACGCTGGCTGGCATCGACCGAGCGGAGCAATTCAAGCCGCCCTGCCAGCGCGTCAACAGTGATGCCTTGGGGCAATTTCAGGTTTTCCACTTTGAAATCGGCGCGGTTCGGGTTCGACGAGATCTGCCAAGGGTCGTATTTGGGCCCGAGGAATCCCGCGTGTTGTCCGGGCCAAACCAGAGGTCCTTCCCCCAGGAAAGTGGGCAGCGTGACCGCTGCGGGAACCCCTTCCCGCCCTAGCCCGAAATACGATGCCCCGGCGCCGTAGCAGGGCCAATCATCACGGGACAGAGGTTTGTCAAAACGAACACCCGGTTGGATGGCGCCCGTGATCAGGTGGTGGGTCGCGGCGGTGTGGTTGTTGTCCTTGTGGGCGAACGATCGCACCACGGCAAGCCGATCCGCCCGGGCGGCAAGCATGGGAAGGTGCTCGCCGAAGTGAATTCCCGGTATCCGCGTTTGAACGGTTTTGAATGGTCCCCTGATCTCCACCGGTGCTTCCGGCTTGGGATCCAGGGTGTCGATATGGCTGGGTGCCCCTGTCTGGTTGACCAAGATCACCGATTTGGATCGACCTGCGCTTGCACCCCTGCCCAAGTCGGCAAGGCACAGTCCCAAAAAACCAGAGGAACCCGCCTGAAGCAGCACCCGGCGGTCCACATTGCGGGCATGGGCAGGCATGGGTTGATCTCCAAAAGGGCGCAGCGATCCGCGAAGGGAGCTTACCACTTATACGGCCTTGGGGGAAATTCAGGTCATTGCCCAACGCTTCAAATTGTCAAGCGAAAGATATCATTGCCCAGAGAAGGAGTCTTTCGGTGCTCATGAATGACATGGTCTTGGGTAGGCAAACAAATTTGCCCCAAAACTCGCCATACAACCCACTTCATCATGCCACCAATAGCATCCATCAGGCCACGGAAACTCCACCTCGGAAGGTGCGCTCAAAGGCAAAAAACGCATCGATCACCGCCAGATTTCTGCCATTGAGAATGTTGACCGTGGGAGTGCTGCTGGCACCCGCTCCCACGATGACGGCCAGGTTGCCGGAATCTTGATAATCGACCACTCCGACATTCGCCGCCCCTGTGAATCCGGGGAACACGGTCTTCCGTGTCACCATCGTCGGGTTGGCTGAATTGGCAAGATTGAAAATCTTGACCTCGGATTGGGTGCCACCGCCGGTTCCAACGATCAGTTCCTGCCGGCCATCCCCGTTCAAATCTCCCGCGGAAACAGTCACGCCGCCTCTGTACGAGGTGCTGAAAGCATAGAAACTGCTCACAGCCGTCACTCGGTTATTCCCGTAGCGATAAGTTCTCACAACGGGCACGCCACCCGATCCCGCTGCCGTGACGATGTCGCTTTGGCCCCCCCCGGAGGTATCGATGGAAGAGACCCGGACGGCGGCGCGGAAATTGGCGCCAAAAGGCTGGAACTGAACCAGTCGGCTGCCTCCGGTGGAATTGAACGCGGCCACCGTGGCGATGGTGCCACCCATCGTGCCGACAATGATCTCGTTGGTACCGTCGCCATTGATGTCGGCTGCCGCGACATTGATGCCGCCACGATAGGAAGGGAACGCGTTGAAGCTTCCAGCCACAACCCCCGTGGCGCCATTGATGATCAGAACCGTCGACGCCGATGGCGATGACGGCGCAATAATGTAGTCGTAAAGTCCGTCACCGGTCACATCGGCGGTTGCCATGGACAAGCCGCCCTTGTAACCGGGGAACACGGGAATATTGGT
>CAWUNZ010000460.1:0-2377 GCA_963923445.1 uncultured bacterium | reverse complement strand
GTTGTTCTCCATGTCGGAAAACTCGATCCTTGTGAATCGGCTTGAAAACCCTTCAGAGCAGGTCGGGCGTCTCGTGTTTGTTGAGGGACCTACACCTCCGCCCACCACTGTTTTTCCAATGATTGATTAATTGACTGTAGCGGCCTATTCTGAAGGTTTTGGCAGGTGCCATCAGCCTGCCAAAACCTTCAGGATGCGCATCCGTGCCAAACACATCACGCCGATTGTTTGTGTCCGCCACCGCCTCGCTCGCGGCTGCTTCCCCCCTTGTGCGGTCCGCGATAACCGGCAAGGATGGCGGCCTTTTCGCCTATGTGGGAACATTCAGTTCCCCTCTCAAGGATGTGCTGCCGACGCAGGTGGACCTGCCGCCAGGCAACGGCAGGGGCATCCATATTTTTCGAGTGAACACCGAAACCGGTGCTTTGTCGGCCGCTGGAATATTTGAATTGGGCACCAGCCCTAGTTGCCTTGCCGCCAACCGGGATGGCACTCGCCTATATTCCGCCAACGAAACCGATCGGCAAGGGGGTGCCGGCCATGGCACCGTGAGCGCTTTCGCGATCGACAAGGCGTCGGGCCGACTGGACCTTATTGGATCGGTTGGTTCAGGTGGGGCGGGCCCCACTTTTGTCAGCATCCATCCCGGTGGCCGTCATCTGCTGGTCGCCAATTACTTCGGGGGTTCGGTTTCCGTGATTCCCATCGACAAGAACGGGAAACTCGGGGAACCCACCGACACTCGAAATGACATGGGCAAAATCGGTCCCACGCGCGCAACCAATGCTCCAACGGGCAGTTTCGCGTTCAGTGGCCACGACCGAACCCATGCGCACCAGATTCTTTCCGACCCGTCGGGCAAGTTTGTCCTGCATGTCGACCTCGGGTTGGACACCATTTTTGTCTGGCGGTTCAACGCCGATGCCGGAAAGCTCGAACCCGGCCAGTTTCACCGGGTGGCGTTGCCTGCCGGTGATGGACCCCGCCATTTTCATTTCCATCCCAACGGTCGGTGGTTTTATTCCATTCAGGAGGAAGGCTCAACGATCGTTCTTTTTGACTATGACGCCGCAAACGGCAAGCTGACGGCCAGGCAGACCGTTTCCACGCTCCCCAAGGGTTACGCGGGAAGCAACTTTTGCTCCGAGATTTTGGTTTCCGATGACGGAAAGCACATTTACGCGGGCAACAGATTGCATGACAGCATTGGGATTTTTGCCATTGGCAATGATGGCACCATCACCCATGTCGCGGACGAGTGGACCCGAGGGAATTATCCGCGCAGTTTCAGTTTTGATCCTTCCGGCAACTATCTTTATTGCTGCAACCAACGGGCTGATCATGTCACCGTTTTCAAAGTGGACAGGATGTCCGGATTGCTGAAGTTCTCCGGACAGTATGTTCCGGTGGGCAATCCCTCGATGGTTCTGTTTGTGGACACCTCCCGAAACGGATGAGGTCACTTGCGCTTGTCGCGAACCTTGTCGGGATGGAATTCCTCGCCCTTGTTCCATGAGGGCATCTCGGGAGCGTTGGCCACGCGGGTGGCCAGATCAATCGCGAATTCTCCAAGGACGGGAAACCCTGAGAAATCCCAGTCGGTTCTCAGTTCATCCTGTGGCGTGTGGTAGGCCGTGTCGTTGAAGTTTTGAAGGATTTTGCGCGCCTCCGCCTCGGTTTTTCCCTTGATGCGCATTCCTTGGGCAACGGAGAAAGCCGGAACTCCAGCCTTGGCCATGGAGAAATGGTCGGAACGATAAAACACGCCCAGATGGGCCCTCTGGTCGGCCTCGATGCCAAGCCCTGACTTTGTCGCCGCGTCACGCGCCAAAGGCCATGCCGTGGTGCGGTCGGCGCCTGTCAGGACAATGCTTTCCGGCCTTCCCATCGGGTAGATCATGTCAAAGTTCAGGTTCAGTGCTGTTTTCTCAATCGGGATAAGCGGATTGGCAGTGTAATACTTGGAACCGAGGAGTCCTTTTTCCTCGGCCGTCACCGTCAGGAAAATCGCCGACCGGGCAGGCTTGATTGGGCGTGAAGACCAAACCCGGGCAATTTCCATCAGGAGTGCGCAACCTGTGGCGTTGTCAGCGGCGCCGTTGTAAATCGCGTCGCCAAGCACGGCCTTACCCAAGCCAAGGTGGTCCCAATGCGCCGTGAACACAACCGCCTGATTCTTGAGGGCGGGATCTGAACCTTCAACCATACCGGCCACATTGTTGCTCAGGATATTCTCCACGGTTGTGGAAATTTTTCCCTTGATCCGGAATCCCAGCGGAAGCGGCTTGAAACCCTTGGTGTCGGCAGCCTTGAGCGCCTGCTCGACCCCGAGGCCCGCGAGTTTCAACAGCTTTTCACCCGCCTGACTTGAAACCCA
>CAWUNZ010000459.1:0-2386 GCA_963923445.1 uncultured bacterium | reverse complement strand
CGTCTTTCTCATCCACGGGGGCCTGGCCCTGATGATGGTGGGCGAGTTTCTCACGCGGGAATTCGCCGTTGAAAGCACCATGACGCTGGTGACCGGTGGCAAGGCCTCGTTCGTGGAAAGCAACCGGCATGTGGAACTCGCCTTTGTCGACGGGTCGGACAAGGACACCGACAAGGTCGTGGTGATTCCCGGCAGCCTGTTGGAAAAGGCGGCGCGCTCGGGTCAGGCGATTGACGATCCGCGACTGCCCTGTTCCGTGACCGTGCTCAGTTACTTCGCCAATAGCGACCTCAAGGATCGGTCCAAGGAAGAGCCTGAATACGCCACGCAAGGCGAGGGCAAGGACCTCACCGCGGTCGAGAGGCCTCGGGTGAACGGCGTGGACCAGGACCAGAAGGTGAACATGCCCGCGGTGCTGGTTCGGCTCACCGACCGCGACGGGACCGACCTTGGCACCTGGCTGGCCAGCACCTGGCTGCAATTGACCCGCACGCCGCGCCCGCAGAAAGCCATCACCAAGGCGGGCGAGCGTCTGGTGAACCTCCGGTTCCGCCGCACCTACAAGCCCTACACCATCACGCTTGAGGAGTTCCGCCACGAGGTTTATCCGGGCACGAACAAGCCCCGCAATTTTCAGAGCGACATCCGCCTGGTGGACGCGGAGATCGGGGTGGACCGGCCAACGACCATCCGCATGAACGAACCGATGCGCCACCGCGGTGAGACCTTCTACCAGCACCAGGCCCTGGCGGGCGACTCGGGGAGCGTTCTTCAGGTGGTCCGCAACCCGGGCTGGCTGCTGCCTTACCTGTCGTGCGCCGTGGTTTCCGTGGGCATGCTGATCCACTTTGGCATCAACCTGTCGCGCTACCTCCGGAGGACGACATGAGCCAGGCTCCAGGCCCCAAGGGTCTCCCGGGTATTCCGCTGGCCGGTTGGCTGGTCTCGGGCGCCGTGGTGGGCGCGCTTTCGTTCATGATCGTGGCCATGAGCTACCGCAGCTCAAGCTACGACCTTGAAAAGTTCGGCCAATTGCCCATCCAGAGCGGCGGGCGACTGAAACCGTTCGACACCCTGGCCCGCACCAGCCTGCAGGTCATCACCCACCGCACCGAGTTCACCGACACCGAGGGGCGCTCCCGTCCGGCCACCGAATGGCTTCTGGATGTGATGACCTCGCGATTGTCCGACAAGGGTCGCGCCGAAAGCCTCAAGATCTTCCGGGTGGAGAACGACCAGGTTCTGCGCCTCCTTGGCCTGGAGCGACGCCAGGGCCTCCGCTATGCCATTTCCGAGTTCCGGGACAAGATGGCGGACATCGAGAAGGCGGCCAGCGAGGCTGCGCGGGTCGAGGCCTCACGGCGGGATGTCTACCAGCGCCAGCTTCTGGAGCTGACCCGTCACCTTGAGCTTTACATTCAAATCGCCACGCTCACCATTCCCGAGACGGGCCTGATTCCACCCGAGGCGGCAGCCGATGGCGAGTCAACCGACCGGTGGCTGACATTCCAGGAAGCCATGGTGGCCACCCGCGAGGGGAGATCGAACCCGGCCACCGAGGCGTTCGGCCGTATTCTTCTGTCCTACGCCCAGCAAAAACCCGCCGACTTCAACAAGCACCTCGACAACTACCTCGACATCCTCAAGGAGCGCGTGTCCGGCCCCGCCATCGCCAAGGTGAGGATGGAACAGGTCTACAACGCGGTCAACCCGATCTATCTGTCGTGTGTCCTTTATGTCTGCATCCTGCTGGCCACCCTGGTGGGCTGGATGATGGGCGAGAAGGTCATTGCCGTCCAGCGCGGCGTTTTGGCGGCGACCATCATGGTGGCCTGCATCCATTCCGCCGCCTTGCTGATGCGCATGTACCTTCAGGGCCGCCCGCCGGTCACCAACCTCTACTCCTCGGCCGTGTTCATCGGCTGGGGATGCGCCTGGCTGGGCGTGGCCTTGGAATGGCTCGACAAGCGCGGCGCCGGCAACGCCATCGCCGCCGTCACCGGCTTTCTGTCGCTGCTCATTGCCCAGTTCCTCGGCGCCAGCGGCGACACGCTTGAAATGCTTCAGGCCGTGCTGGACACCAACTTCTGGCTGGCCACCCATGTGACCTGCATCACCCTGGGATACACCGCGAGCTTTGTCGCCGGGTTTTTAGCCATCGGTTATGTCCTTTGGGGCGTGTGCACCCCATGGATGTCCGCCGAGGGGGGCAAGGCGCTCATCAAGAAAACCTATGGCGTGGTCTGCTTCGCCACGCTGCTGAGTTTTGTGGGCACGGTGCTTGGAGGCATTTGGGCCGACCAGTCGTGGGGCCGCTTCTGGGGATGGGACCCCAAGGAAAACGGCGCGCTCCTGATCGTGCTGTGGAACGCCCTGATTTTGCATG
>CAWUNZ010000458.1:0-2394 GCA_963923445.1 uncultured bacterium | reverse complement strand
ACGCATCGGTACGGTTCGTCACCGACTCAACCCCGCTTCTGACCCTCCAGTACCTGGCAAGCAAGGCCGACGGGAACGTCCTTCCCAGCTATTGACAATCCGCCTATGGGCGGCGCCTGTTCCGCGGCATCCGGCGGAACAGGCTCTTTCCTTATTTTTATTTTTGGAGACCCTTTAATGCGTATTTTACATTTTTCATCGGCTGCTGCCGCGCTTCTCGTGGCCATGACCGGCTGCGGCGACGGCAAGACCCATCCCAAGACCACCGAAGTGACCGGATCCGTAACCCTGGATGGCAAGGCATTGGCCGAAGGAGAGGTCTCCTTTGTCGTCCCCGGAGAGGCGCCGGCGTTGATTCCGATCAAGGATGGCAACTTCAAGGGCAAAGCTTTCGCGGGTAAGAACCGCGTGGAATTGCGGGCCACCAAGACACTTCCCAAACCCGCCAACGCGCTCCCGACCGATGAGGCTCCCAAGGTAAATCTCATCCCTGACAAGTATAATGTTCAAAGCAAGCTCGAGGCGAATGTCACCGCCGGGGGTCAAAACAGCTTCAATTTCGAGGCCAGTTCCAAATAAAACCAATGGGTTCGACAGGATGATCGGTCCGGCCACTCCGGACCGATCATCGCATTTTTCAGGTCCGTTTTTTATTTTTTATCACTGAAAGCAATCCGTATGCTGGATTTTCCCCAACCCTGATTCCTGCCCCGATTTCTGGCAATCAATTAATCAAAGAAACACCGCGGCGCGGAACCGCTGGACGATACCAGACCCCCTCGGGGCATCATGAACCGGGACGCTTGCGCCCCGGTTCACGCACCAACGGATGCGCCGCCGGATCGCGGTCGATGAAGGCGCCCACCCATTCAGCCAGGCGCTCGCCCAGCTTTCGGCATGATTCGCGGACATCCTCGTCGCGGGGTTCCCGGACGGCCATGGCGCCGTAATGCGCGCTGGTGGCCTTGCCGACATAATCGGTCAAGCCAAAGACAAGGAAACCAAAATTCATGAGGACGGTGTTGAGGGCCTGGCATGTGATTTCAGCGCCGCCTCCCCAGGCACCCGATGAGCTGAAGGAACAACCGATTTTCCCGTCAATCGCCATCCAGTGAGGCGCCATCTGCTCGTCCCAGAACCGTTTCATGCGCCAACTCATGACTCCCAGGTTGGTGGGGCTTCCCAAGGCTATGCCGTCAGCCGCCACGGCGATTTCAGCGGCGTCGGGTTCCTCGATTCCTCGCACGCTGACCTCCATGCCGGGAAGGCGGCGCGCACCTTCAGCCACCAACTCGGCCATGCGGCGCGTGTTGCCGGTCAGGGAGTCGTAAATCACGGCGATCCGGCCCATGGTGTTCTCCTGAGAATGGTGGCTCTCCAATCCACAGCATAGCGGGACCGGGCGAAAAGGATTCCCCGGAAACACTCATATCCAAATCGAAAAGGCAAGCCGCGGAATCCATTTAATGACCGGCCACATCCGGACCCACAATGCCGAGATCATTCCCTAGTCAATGGATACACAATTTGTTCAATCTGCCCTAAGCGGCGGCATCCTCGGTGTGATACCCGCTTCGCACCTTCGCTGGCGCTTGGTCCTGGCGTCTTCTGATGGGGAAAACACCGCTTTCAGTCTCGTGGATTTCCTCCACGATGTAGAACATGTCCGGATCGTGCCTCTGGATCAACGCTTCGGCCATTTCCTGGTCGCGTCGGGGGATCACCGTCTGGATCACCTCGACAGCGCCCTCGGATCCCTGACCTCGCCACGATGTCACCCCGAAACCCAGCGCCCGAAGTTCTCGAATGAGCGGAAGGGCATTGCCCCGGGAAAAGAGTCTCAGCCCTGTTTTGCCCAGGGCCATCCGCCTTTCCAAAGTGACTCCCAGGTAATTCCCGAGGGTGAAACCCGCGGCGAAAGCCACCATGCACCACGGGTTGTCAAGGTTGCGCATGACATGGCTGATGGCAAACAGCCAAATGCTGATCTCCACGAAACCAAGGACTGCGGCCAGCGCGCGCTTGCCCCGGGAAATGAAAATGACCCTGATGGTGGATGTGGTGACCACCACCGCCTCGGCGAAGAAGATGATTCCTGGCAGAAACCAAGCCCAATCCATGAGCACCAACCCCCGGCGCCCCGAGATTCCACCCCCGAGGCGGCGGCGCTCTTAACCTATCCGCCGTTTCCGGGGCAAGGGTTTGCCCCAAGTGCCCATTTATCAACGAGATGGAGTTATTTTTCCGAGCCTTTGCCGGCCCTTTGCAAGATGACATGCGCGGTGGGGAGCAGCACCAAGGCCATGCCGAACATCGCCATGGTGTTGAGTCGCTTGGAGAACACCAGCCAATCGATTCCAGCAGCGAAAAGGACTTGGCTGAGGCCCACCACCG
>CAWUNZ010000457.1:0-2429 GCA_963923445.1 uncultured bacterium | reverse complement strand
CCGCCGAACGATTGGCCAAGGTTGTTCATGGCGAATCAGAACCGGCCAAACCCGCCCGGTCATCCGAACCCATCCGCTTGCTGGCGCTGCTTCAGCGCGAATCTCGTCTGGTTGACCTGCTCTTGGAAGACCTTTCAGGCTGTGACGACGCTCAAGTCGGCGCCGGGGCGCGCGGTGTGCTGGGCAAGGCCCGAACGACGATGCTGGAACACCTCAAGCTCGAACCTTGCCTGCCCGGTCAGGAAAACGACAAGGTGACGGTCCCGTCGGGCTTCGCCCCGGGTTCCATCACCCTGACAGGGCAAGTCACAGGCAACGGGCCTTTCCAGGGCATTTTGCGCCATCCCGGATGGAAGGTCACGGACTGCACTCTTCCCGAACCCCTCAAGGGTCAGGATGGCTGGGTGATTGTCCCCGCCGAGGTTGAGGTCGGCTAACCCCATGGCAACCACCGAGACCACGGGAGACGGGCGCGCCCACCATGTCGGCATCGACTTGGGCACCACCAATTGCGCTCTTGCCTACACCGAAACATCTCCAGCCGGCCCCGTTCTGGCCCTCGATATCCCACAAGTGGTTCGCCCCGGGGAAGTTGCCAACCGCGCCCTGCTGCCGTCCTTCACCTACCTGGCGGGGCAGGGCGAATTTTCCGAGGGTTCCCTCGATCTTCCCTGGGCTAAAAACCGGGATTTCGCGGTGGGTGACTTTGCCCGCCAGCAAGGCGGTTTGATCCCCACCCGCATGGTGGGGTCGGCCAAATCCTGGCTCAGCCACCCGGGCATTGATCGGCGTGCCCCCGTTCTGCCTTGGAAATCCCCGGAGGAATGCCGGCGCATTTCGCCCTTGGATGCCTCCTCCCGCTACCTGAGTCATCTGGCCAACGCCTGGGATCATTCCCACCCCCAAAACCCGCTTCGGGATCAGGATCTGGTCCTCACCGTGCCGGCATCGTTCGACCCGGAAGCGCGCGAATTGACTTTGGCCGCTGCCAAGCAGGCCGGTCTCGACCGGGTTCTCCTGCTGGAGGAACCGCAGGCCGCCTTTTATGCCTGGCTCGATGCCCAAGGCGACCAGTGGCGCCGCCATGTTCGCGTGGGTGACCTCATCCTGGTCTGCGATGTGGGAGGTGGCACCACCGACTTCACCCTGATTTCCGTCAACGAGGAAGGTGGCAACCTCGAACTGACCCGCCTGGCCGTCGGTAACCATATCCTGCTGGGCGGCGACAACATGGACTTGGCATTGGCCCATGCCGTCAACCAGGGATTGGCCGGCAAGGGAACGCGCCTCGACCACTCCCAATTCCTGCAGTTGGCCCATTCCGCGCGTCAAGCGAAGGAAGCGCTGCTCTCACAACCCGATTTGGCATCCGCCAAGTTTCATGTCCAAGGTCGGGGCACGAAGTTGATCGGTGGCGGCATCAGCGGCGAGATTCCCCGCTCCCTCCTCGACGCCGTGCTTCTGGAAGGCTTTTTCCCCGCCTGCAAGGCCGAGGATGAACCCCGCCGCCAAACGGCGACCGGCCTTCAGGAGGTGGGACTGCCCTATGCCACCGACGCCGCCATCACCCGGCATCTGGCGGCATTCCTGTCCCAGCATCGAGGCGGCAAAAGAGTCTCGGCTGTGCTCTTCAACGGCGGTGTGTTCAAGTCCCCACTTCTGCGAGATCGCGTCCAGGCCACGCTCGGTTCCTGGTTCCCGGGAGACCCGATTCGCTGCCTCGATTCCGGCGACCTCGAGATCGCCGTGGCCAAGGGCGCCGCTTGCTATGCGCGCGCTCGCCGGCACGGGGGCATCCGAGTCCGGGGCGGCACCGCCCGCTCGTTTTACATCGGCGTGGAAGTCCCGGCGCCCGCCATCCCCGGCTTTGCCCCGCCTATCAAGGCCCTCTGCGTTGTTCCCTTTGGCATGGAAGAGGGAACCGAGGGCCCCGTGCCGGGGTTGGAACTGGGCCTTGTGGTGAATGAACCGGTCCAGTTCCGGTTCCTGGGATCCAACCGCCGCAAGGACGATGCCATCGGCACATCCGTGGAAGACTGGCAGGACGATATCGACGAACTCACCCCCTTGGCCACCACGCTGGAGGCCGACGATCCTCCGGGAACCCGCGTTCCGGTCCGCCTGCATTCGCGGGTGACCGAAGTGGGCACTCTGGAACTTTCCTGCGAGGGGGTACGCGACCATCGCCGCTGGAAACTCGAATTTCAGGTCCGCGAGAACGACACGACAGCCAACTGAGGATAGATCATGAGCCAACCACCCGATTCCCTGACCGCGCGCGCAACCACGCCCGCCCTATTGGCCATCGCCTTGGCCGCCGCGGGCTACTCCATCCTGTACCGTTTGGCACCCGCTTATGCCGCGCCCAACCTTTCCCCGATTGGTGCCTTGTGCCTGTTCTCCCTCGGGTTTCTCCCTGTGCGATGGGC
>CAWUNZ010000456.1:0-2440 GCA_963923445.1 uncultured bacterium | reverse complement strand
GGTGCGCAAACCGATGCTCATCAGGTCGTTGTAATTGTGCGCCACTTCCCGGGTCACCGGGTAGCCCTCGGGCATTCCGCGGCGTGAGCGGATCTCCTTGCCGATGATCGCCGATGAGTGGCGTGTCAGGGCCAGCGAGTTCCGGCAATTGACTTCAAGCTCCAAAAGCCTGAGGTCTTGGGGAATCTCCAGCGACGGGCCTTCCTTCTGCCGGGGGTCGAAAAAGACATAAAGCGGACGGCTTCCATCCTTTTGTCGCCTGATCAGCCGTTGCAGCACCGGCCAGGAGTGGAAATCCTGCCCCTCATCCACAATCATCACATCGTATTGGATCGGCATCTTCCACGATTCCGCGCGGTCGATGACCCGGCCGAGGTATTCGGCCCATTCCGCCGGCGGCAGGGAGCGCCTCTCGGGCATCACCATCCTGCTGCCCAGCGACCGCCGCAGGGCGTGGGGTGTGAGGCATTCGATACCGAGGCCGGCCAGTTCCTCGTTGTTCTGAACCGAAAGCTCATCGTGATGGCACAGCAGCAGCACCCGCTTCCCCTCCGCCGCGTACTGCCTCGCCAGGGCGCGCGCGAGCAGGGTTTTTCCGCTGCCCGCCACGCCACGCACGGCCACGCGGTTGCTCGTTCCCAGCATTTCAAAGAACACCCGCTGCTGTTCCGCGGTGAGGCGGTCGGATTCGCTGTGAAACAGAAAGCTCGACAACTGCCGGTTGACCAGGTCATCGGACAGGTCCTGATCCGGGTCGGATTCGTCGAGGGGTTTATGGCCTTTCCCCAGACATTTCAGAATGCAGACATGAACATGCCATTCGTGCGGACTGAAGTTGGCGATCGTTCCCCGCAAGCCTTGCAGGTCGTCATCGGGATTCACCGTGATTGTCCGCCCCGGTGAGAGGTGGTTCAGGTGGACTCCCGCGGGTTCCAGAAGATCCGTCAAATTCTTGTAAACCGAGTCGTGAACCTGGGTGACGGGCAACTTGGCGGGAATGAAAAGGAAGGCCCCGTTTTTGGGTGTCAGCACATACAGGTAAGGCGCCATCATCGGATGCGGTTCGGACGGGTAGACGATGGTATTTTCGGGCAGCAATGGCACGATGGCCGCCATGAGGCGGCGGGTGGCCTGGATCGGCATGGGACGCTCCATGGGTGAAAAGCATTATACGCCCCACCCCTGACGGAGATGCCGACCGCAACCGAATCTTTCAACGAATCTCACTTGGGCAGATGGTTGGTCGCGAACGCCGCGATCGATTCCGCCAAATCCTGCGTGAACGCCTCCCGACCCGGGTTGCGCCTGAGCTTGGCACCCAGTTCCAGCTGAACGGCATCCACCGTTCCGCCGCCCTTGCTGCCATAGGTTTGCACGATAAAACCGCCGTTGTAGCGCGGGTCTTCCTTGTCGTCGGAATCGTTGGCGGGGATGATCTTGTGCTTGCGGATCGCCAATTCGCCAAACAGCCCTCCCTTGCCCAGCAATGCCCCCTTGCCTGAACGCTCAAAAAGGTGGGTCACGGTCTTGAATCCGTTCGTGCCCCGGAACACCGCCTCCTTGTCGGCGCCCTGTCCATGGATGTCGATCAACAAGCCGCGTCCGTGCTTGGCGATGACGGCTTCGCGAGCCTTGGCCAGAGCGGCGTGATAGGCCTCGTAATACGGCTTGGCCTTGTCCGACTCGAACGCGTCGCCGGCGGGGCGGTTGACATCGACACACTTGCGCTGGAACAGCGCCACCACCAGATGAGGCTTTTTGCCCATCAGCTTTTCCAACCGTTCCGCCAGCATCGGCGCCAAAACCTCGGTGCCGTCATCGCGCACGATGGCGAATTTTTTCACCCCCACCCCTTCGCGGACAGGCACCCCGGGAACAGGAAGCGTGCCGCCGTGAGGGGCGGAAAGGATGATGGGTGAATCACCCGGCCGAACCATCAGCAGCGCCGGGTCGATAGGCGGCACTTGCCCGGTGGCGATCCCCGCGGCCAAGGTGATGAACAGTCCGGCAAGTAGAGGCAATCCGCGGGCCATGATTTTTCTCCCAACCTTGGGTCATGCTACAAATTCGGTCTCGAACAGGCCCCTGCCGCCACGGCACGGGATCGGGTCCCATCGCCTGGCCCCGCCGATTTCCCATGCCCACCATCCCGGTTCGGCTGGAAAGGGGCCTGGGTCCAGTTCATCGACCGGGATCAGGTCGATTGGGCGGCAATCCAGGAGGACCACCATTCCCAGCAAGGCCCCATGAGGAAGTGGGCCTGACAAGCGCCAGCGGGTGTCTGCCGGGATGGGGCTTGGTTTCTGGCGGGCATGGATTCCCAAGGGGCCTCGGTGGCGGGTTTGCTGGGGGCGGGTCAGCCAGGTGAGACGGCCTGAAACAGCCAGGGAGGCCCATGGCTGGGGAAGTGAAATGGCGCGCATGTTCGACCGGAGTAGGG
>CAWUNZ010000455.1:0-2461 GCA_963923445.1 uncultured bacterium | reverse complement strand
CGCCGGTAAAAATGACGACGCCGTTACTGTTGGTTTGGCTGGTACCCAAGTTGCCATAAGTGCCGTTGAGGGAGATGTCGCCGGAACCGGAAGTGACAGACCCATTCAAATCGATTCCGAAGTTCCCTGATCCGCCCCCGGAACCGCCTGTGCCGGTGATAGTGACGGTTCCCGTTCCATTGGCAGAAACCAAGGTACCGGCGGAAAGGATCACGCCCTCGTTGTTATTCCCGTTGCCAGCGCCGCCCGTGCCAAAAAGGATAATATTGCCGTTGTTGGTGGTGGTCACCTGGGCATTGTTGGTAACACTGATTCCATCGGTGTCACCGGTCGCCGTGCCGGTGGTATTGGTGGCGATAATGACGCCAGAGGAGCCACTAGTAATGTTGCTCGCGACATTAACAAAATTGGTAGTAATGAGGCGGACAAAATTCGCTGTCAGCGGTGCGTTCACGGCAACGCTGGAGGCGGAAGAGACCGAAAAATTCGCGCTGGAAAAAGTGGTCGCCGCGTTCACCGCCACGCCACCGGCGCCAGCGTTATTCAAAACAATATCCATGTTGTCGGCATAGTCGCCAGTACTGGTTCCAAACGCGACCGATGTGCCTCCAGCCGTGTCGTTAATGCTGATATGCGGCGTAGCCAAGGCATTGGTGATGGTGAGAGTCGTGGTGCCGTTGCCCGTCAGGCCGGTTTGATTCGTTCCTGTGAAGTTGTTGGTGGAGGTGAACACATAGTGCCCACCGCCTTGGGAGGTGAGCGTGAGCGCCTCATTGGTGTTGTCGAGGTCGATCGTCAAGGTACCGGTGCCAGCATCGAAGGCAAAAGCCGCCGGGGTCGTTCGGTCTTCCATTTTCTCGAGTGCAAGTTTAGGGCGTTGGGCTTGTTTGGTCTGATGGTTGGAAACGCCACCGAAAAGGGAACGGAAGAGAGAAGACCAGGATCGGCGGGACATGCTGCAAACTCCCCGTGAATTAACCAACGCGACAAAAACATACAAATTGCGCAAAGGCGCCAAACAACTCAGCCAAATCTATTCACATGTGTTGGGAAACGCAAATTTTTTAGCCATTTTTATGTGAAAGATTTAACATGAGGCTCGAGAAACCCGGTGTTCCACTCAAATCATTGTGATATCAGGGTTTAGGGCTTGCCTCAGAAGGCGACAATTCCTTTTCCGACAAGGTTCGGCAGATGCGGAACCCGATCGATGCCGCCCGGGTATCCGGCTTAACCGCTAATCGGCTGGAAAAACGGGCCTGAAGCGGGTTGTTGGCCATGGAACCGCCACGGATCACCATGAAGGTCTCGCGCCCCACCTCGGCCGCAACCGGCCTGTAGGCCCGCTCCACCACAACGCCCTGCCGGAGGCCTTCGTAGGGAAGGAGTTCGGTCATGGTCCACTCCGCCGCGTTGCCGCTGGCATCGAACAGGCCCCATGGGCCCGGCATCAACTCCGCGACCTTGCGGAGTCGGCCACCACTGTTGGCGGATGTGGAGGCGTGCAACCCCAGGTGCGCGTCGCCCCGGCCGGATGGAAAGGGCGTGGTGATGCCTCCCCGGGCAGCCATCTCCCATTCCTCCTCGGTGGGGAGGCGGTAACCGGTTGAGGCGACCAGTTCCGCCGAAAGCTTCACCGCGTTGCCCGAGGGTTCCCTCCATTCGAGGTCCGCTGCGGGCGGGTAAGCCGGGGCAAGGCCCGCGCGCCGACTCAGTTCCTGGCAACAATGAACGGCATCGAGCCATGAGACGGCGTTCACCGGCAGGTCTTCCGAGGCATCCACGACCATCCCCACGGATTTATGCCCCGGGAAAAGAGCCTTGAACCTCCTCAGCGTCACTTCCTCCTGGGCTATGGCATAAGAACGCTGGTTTCCGGCGACATGACGGGCCTCGAGGTCGATCCTTCCCTCGATCGACCTCGACTTGTCGTAGGGGGCGGCACCCATGCTGAACGAAAGACCCGCCGGCACAACGGTCATGTCGCCAGCCCAACGGTCGTGAATCCAGGTCGGGTGTCCAAAAGGCAGCGGGATCGACCGATCGGGGTGCGCCACGGGCAGCGGAAATGTCAGCCACCTCCGGGCCAGCCAAGCCGCCGAGGCGTGAACACCCGCGGAGGGGTGCCTGAGATCGGTCTGGATGATCTCCCTGCCCCATTCCTCCCGCTGGGCGGGCGAGACCTCCCCCTCTTCCTTCCCGATCGGGTACTGTCCCAATGTCAGGATCAGGTTCATGCGCGCCACGGGATTCTTCGCCTGCCGCCGCCACTCGTTTAATTGGGCCGCGGAAAGCAACAGGGCGGGGGCGTGCGCGAACACCATCGACCTGAGATCGGGTTCAGCCACTTGGGAGAGTGCCGATACAAGCGGTTCAGGCCTGCCCAGGCGGGCCAGGCAAACCAACCTCTTGGCTTCCCGTTCCGTTTCCGTTTTCAACTTGTGGTTGGCGGCATCCAGGG
>CAWUNZ010000454.1:0-2478 GCA_963923445.1 uncultured bacterium | reverse complement strand
GAACCCACCAACCGGACCGACCGGTCTTTTGTTTAACTTATTTGATATGACGCCAAAGTGAGAAGAATTACTCCAAGCCCTTAACGATTTTTCATGAATTCGGTTGGTTCAATCGGAATCATGGGTTCCACCAACGATTCAACACAACATCCATACGCTTGCCGATGTCTGGTTCCTTGGCTTCCAGATTAGATTCCTCGAATGGATCCTTAACAATCTGATACAGTTCCGGCCCAAGGCCCCGGCCCTTTTTGTTTTCCTTCTTGACCGTTTTCGGATTGGGCACGATTCGTTTGTAATCTCCTTCAACCATCCATCGATAAGTCCAACTTGCGGCTGGTGAATCAATGTCAACAGAATCATGAAGATAGCAAGTCCCCATCACGGGGCCGCGTTCGGCTACCTTTTTGTCGTTGAGAAGATCAATCCCCTCCAATGACGAGGGAATCCCGATCCCGGCAGCATTCAGAATGGTCGGGGCAATATCGATACTCGACACCGGTTTGTCGATTTTTTCCGGCTTCACCTTGCCCGGCCAGCGCACCATGATGGGCGTCCGCAAGCCACCGTCATACTGGGATTGTTTGCTATCGGAACGGTACCCCGGGCCGGAGGGATCCTGAATCCAACCGTTGTCGGTGACATACACGACTAGGGTGTTGTCTCGGAGGCCCTTGTCGTCCAGGTGTTTGAGCAACTGCCCGCAGGTCTCATCAAACCACCCACACATGGCCAGGTACCTGGCCTGTGGAAGGGAAGCGGCACCTTCACGCTGAGGCGCCATGAACCGGGGCGGCGGGTTATGTGGGGTGTGGGGCAGCATGGGCGCGTACCAGACAAAAAAAGGCGCGCTGTCCGCCTGGCACCGATCCATGAACTTCGTTACCGGATCGAGGGTCTTTCGACCGATCTCCAATCCTTCATCGCCATGACGGCCCCCCTTGGCGGGGTCTCCATGGCTCATGCCCTCGGTGAACCCGCCTGTGGCGAATGATCCGCCCCACCATTTGCCAGCCTGAAAGGAACGATAACCCTTGGCCGCCAAAAGCGCCGGGATCCGGGGTTGTTCCGACAGGAATCCATTGAGCTTTTGAATCTGCGACAGAAAAACAGGGTTCTGATAGCGGCTCCCCTTGGGAATGCCAGCGGGAGTGGGTGGTTCATTTCCGGTGATTTTGGTCTGATGCGGATACCGGCCCGTCAAAATGGCCGCCAGCGATGGGCAGCACAGGCTGCTGGTCACATAACCACGCCGGAACACCCGGGATTCCGATGCCAACTTGTCCAAGTGCGGTGTGAGGGCGCGGCGGTGTCCCATGAACCCGTAGTCTGTCCAGCCCTGGTCATCGGAGATGATGAGAACCACATTGGGTCGGGAGGGATCCGGGGCAGCCAACAACAAGGCCAGAATGCCGGCGAACATTGCGGCTACTCCTTGCGCCCGGCAGAGCTTTGCCACTCAAGGCCAAGGGCGGTCAGGCGATCGCGCTTGGCCATGATGGCCCATGGGCTGCCAGCGGTATCCTTCCCGAGTTTTTCAAAACCGGTGGCTGCGGATTTGGCCAGTTGCTGCCCCTTGCGGTCTCCGCGCAACTTGGTGGAACTTGCCAATCTCCAGCCACTGTGATTTTTCTCCAGCGGCGGAAACTCCTTGCGGATGGAACCCAACATGGACTGGTATTCGAAAAGAAACGCGATCTGAGCCTCCAATCGGCTGACGATGTATCGGTAGTTGGCTTGCCAACGCTTCGGTTCCTTGGCCATGGCCTTTTTCATCTCGTCGCTGGTCAGGGTCTCCAAATCCTCTTCCAAAACGGCGTAAACGCCCGCCACATCGCGTTGGTTGCGTTCCACATCGGTCTTGAACCGGTTTTCCTCGGCGGGCTTGCCGTAGTAATCGACCAACGCGTCAAGGTTTTTCTTGTTGCGGGCGCGCGCCGTCTGCACCTTTTCCTTGATGTCGGCGGGCGGTTCAGCATTGCTGACCGACCACAGGTTGATACGGGCCGTACGCACCGCCGCGCGAAGTTCCGAGTCCTCGCCCTCACCCGCCAAGGCGTAGTCCTTGACAATGTTTTCGGGAACGGGGGGCAAAAGCTCCACGCGCAGTCCCTTATCCTCCTGACCCTGCTTGATGGGCGGCGTGGAGATTTCCTTGAAGACATCGTTCATGAGGGCGACGCTGGCCGCGTCGGGCTTTGCCGCGGGCAAAGTCACAAGTTTTTCGGGCAACGGTTCCTTGGGATCAAATTCCCCCGCTCCGGGCGCCTTGCCGCTAATGGTGCTGACCATGACACCCTGTTTCCCATCGCGCTTGGTTCCTTCAAGCCGATCCTTGAGGCTGAATATCGGCTTCGCCCCTTTGGTGTCGCCCTTGTTGATCAGTTCGTTGAGCTTGGCAAAATCGATCGGTTTCTCCCGCTCCTCCGACCCCGCCGGATGGGGAACAAGCACATCGTGAAGAGTGGAGGCGAATAC
>CAWUNZ010000453.1:0-2487 GCA_963923445.1 uncultured bacterium | reverse complement strand
TTGTTGGCGACAGCGGCGATGATCTCGCGGTTGAGGATGAACTGAAGCTTGGTGACCAGGTCGAAGTTGGTGGGGTCGCTCATGGCGATCTTGAGGACCTGGCCGTCGCTCTCGAGCGGAATGATCATGTTGTCGCGGGCGACGGACTCGGGAACGATGTTGATGACCTCCTCGGGAATGACCATCCCGTTGAGGTCGACGAAGTCCATTTTGTTGAACTCGGCGTAGGCCTTGATGGCCTGGTCCTGCGTGACATAGCCGAGCTTGATGAGGACATCCTGCAGCTTGGTTCCGGAGGATTCCGCCATGGAGCGGGCCTCGGCAAGCTGGTCGGAGCTGACCAGCTGATCACGGACGAGGATGTCGCTGAAGTCTCCGCCGCGCGCCTTGGCCATGGTTGCCGACTCCCGGGAAAAGAACTGACCGGTGCACACTTCGACAGAATTGCCACTAGGTCAGTATGACGGGACTCACGGCGTCGGCAAGCACCCTTGCGATGGCCGACGGCCCCGACCTATGATCGCCGCAACTGAAAGGAGCGGCGAGTGACCGCGTCTGGCCATTCCCACCATTCGTCCGCTCCCCGCCGCATCGCCCTTGTGGGCGCCACGGGAACCATTGGCGTCAATTGCCTGGATGTGGCTGCGCACCTGCCCGGGCGGGTGAAGGTCGCAGGCATCAGCGGCCATTCCAATATCGACAGACTGACAGAGCAGGCCAGGCGCTTTCAGCCGGATTGGGTGGCGGTCAGCGACCCGGATCGGCTGGAGGAAGCCAAGGCCAAGATCCCCTCGGGCATCCGGATTCTGGCGGGAGGCGACGCCCTGGCCCGGGCGGTTTCGGCGCCGGACATCGACATGGTTGTTTGCGCCATTGTGGGCGCGGCGGGCCTTGAAAGCACCTGGGCGGCATTGGAAGCGGGCAAGGACATCGCCTTGGCCAACAAGGAAACGCTTGTTGTGGGCGGGAGTCTGGTCACCAGCCTCGCCAAGCAACGGGGCGCGAAACTTCTCCCGGTGGACAGTGAGCACAGCGCCCTCTTTCAGCTGCTGCAGGAACCCGGCGCCTTGGGCCGAGTGGAACGCCTCGTGCTCACCGGCAGCGGCGGGCCTTTTCGCGGAAAGAGCCAAAGGGATTTGCTTGCAGTGACCATTGAGCAGGCGCTCAACCACCCCACCTGGAAGATGGGACCCAAGATCACCATCGATTCGGCCACCCTGATGAACAAGGCGCTCGAGGTGATTGAGGCGCGCTGGTTGTTCGACATGGGGCCGGAAAAACTGGGGGTGATCATTCACCCGGAATCGGTGGTGCACAGTTTCGTGGAGTTCGTGGACGGATCGGTCGTGGCGCAGGCCAGCCCGCCGGACATGAGGCTGCCCATTCAGTACGCCCTGACCTACCCCGACCGTGTGCCCGGACCGACGCGGCGGTTGCGCTGGGATGAACTGAAGTCGTGGAACTTTGAGCAACCCGACAGGCAAGCGTTTCCAGCGCTGGACTTGGGGTTCGAGGTGGCGGCCCGCGGGGGTACCGCAGGGGCGGCACTCAATGCGGCCAATGAGGTTGCCGTGGCGCGTTTCCTTGCGGGGTCGCTGCCTTTCATGGCGATTCCGAAATTGGTTCGGGATATTCTGGAAGGACACGAGCACGACAGCCGGCCCGATCTTGGGACGCTGACGCGCGTGGACCGGAAAGCACGGCAGGAGGCTGAATTGTGGCGGAACTCGATGGCAACGACGGCAAGGTGAACCGGCTTGACGAGGACGCCGGCCTCCCGGAGGAGCCGCTGTCACCCGCCGCCTGGCTCGCCCAGAACGCCTCATTTTTGGTGATGCTTTTCGCCGCGGTCGGGGCGGTCTGGTACTTTCACGGCCCGTCCGGGGTGATGCGGGCGGGATTGGTGGCACTGGGCCTCGGTCTGGTGATTTTTGTCCATGAACTTGGCCATTTTCTCGCTGCCAAGTGGTGCGATGTGCATGTGAAAACATTCAGCATCGGCTTCGGACCGTCGCTGCCCGGTTGCTCGTTCAAGGCGGGCGAAACCACCTACATGCTGGGAATGCTCCCCTTGGGTGGTTATGTGCTGATGGTGGGCGAAGGAAGCGAGGAGGAGGAGGATTCTCCCCGCTCATTCAAGCGAAAAACAGTTTTCCAACGCATGCTCATCATCTCCGCCGGGGTGGTGATGAACATCCTCCTCGGCCTGGTTTGCATGCTTCTGGTTTTTCGCATGCATGGCCTATACCGAACCGTTCCCACCGTTTGGCAGTTGGATACCGGCGGTAGCGCCTGGGAAGCGGGTTTGCACCCGGGCAGCCGGATTGAATCGGTTGGCGGCGTGAGCGGGATGTCGTTTGAGGACATTCGTGTTCAGGTGGCCTTGGCCGGCAGCGGTACCACCTTGGACCTGAAGCTCGACAGGCCGGGAAAGCCGGCGGTTGACCTGCCCGTGATGCCGCGCAGGGGGCCCCATGACCCGAATCC
>CAWUNZ010000452.1:0-2509 GCA_963923445.1 uncultured bacterium | reverse complement strand
GCGGGTTTGGAGGGTGAGATAGGCGCTTCCGGCGACCGTGTCCTGATGCGCCAGCCAGCGGGTCAGCCGCAGCCAGAACCTTTCATGCAGCTTTCGGGAATCGCGGTCACGGATCCACCGATGGGTGGTGTCGCCACCGAAGGCCAAGACCCTTCCCTTGCCATGCGACAGCTTGGCCACCAGCAACGGTTCGTCATTCTCCACGGTGGCCAGCACGGTGGCGTTGTTGTCGGGGCGGCCGAGCTTGCTGTAGCCTTCCAGCTCCTTGAGGCTGTCCCAAGCCCTTCGGCTTTCATCCTCCCCGGCGCCGAGCGCCATGAAGTAGGAGCAGATGCGCAAGCCGGCGGCGGTGGGCTTCATGCGGACGAATTTTTCAGAAGGTGCTCCGGGGCCCATCTGGAGAGGCATGGCCGGCTTCAGGGCCGTGGCATCCCAGCCACCATTGCCGAACGCGGCGTATCCGCCCAAGAGCAGTAATCCGGCGCCCTTCAGGGCCACCATCTCCTCGATTTTTTTCGCGGCGCCAGGCGACGCGGCCTCGAGTTGCTGCGGGGTGATGTCGCCGATAATCACGACATCGTAATTCCGCTGATCGAGTTCGAGAAGGTCGCGGCCGGCCGGACCGTTGCCCCGCAACCAGACCGGATAGACGCTGATCACCTGGTCGCGCGCCAGGGTGTCGATGATCGACTGCGGCTCGAAGGCCCGGGGCTTGTCGAGCACCAGCACGCTCACCCCTTCCTTGGCCACATGGGCGAAGGTGGTGATGGAGTTGTTGGCGGCCGTCTGCTCACCGGGGAAGGGCAGGCCGTTGTCCGGATGGCCGACGGTCACCTCCACCCTCACCTCGCCCAGCGGCTGGACCGGCTTGTGGCGGATTTCCACCCGGGCCGAGGTTTCCCCCTGCGGCAGGACCACCTCGCCGCGCGGGTTCCCCTGCCTGCCTCCGCCGACATTCCCGGCGGTGGCCTCCACCTCGGCGCCGTTCAGCTTCAACTTGAACCGGGCGCGCGTGGAGGCAAATCCGGGATAATCGATGTCCACGATTACCCGCATTTCCCCTCCGTGCGGCACGCGGGGCACGGGCTCCACCTTGATTTCGGTCAGGGCGATGTCCCTCCTGCCGGTGTCGGCGGCCGGTCCGCCATAGGAGAAGGTTGAAACAGGGCTGCGCGCCCTTCGCCACGACCCGGCCTGCGCTCGGGCGGGAAACCTGCGCGCCCCTGTTTCGATGCCGTCGCCCAAAACCAGGAGGCCGCGGGGATCGGTCATGTCTTCCGACTTGTCGAGCACCACGCGCATGGCGCCCCCCAGGTCGGTCAATTTCCCCTCGGGTCCGCCGGGGTTGTCGAGGTCGAGCGTCTCCACGCCGTCGGCGAACTTGAAGAGGCGGGTTTCGACATTGGCCTCGGTCTTGAGCCTGTCGAGGATGGGCTTGGCGGCCCGCAGGTGGGCGATGGCCTTGTCGAAGCGCTTGGTGCCATCGGCCTCGTCCGCCGTGGCCATGCTGCGGGAGGAGTCGAGCAAAATCGTGAGTTGGCCCGGCGGGGATTCGGTGTCGGTCCGCACCATGGTCGGGCGGATGAAGGCCAGAAACGCCAGCGCGAGCGCCGCCAGTCGCAGGAGAGCCAGCATGGCCAATCGCGGCCATGTGGCACCGCGTATGCCCCGGTAACTGGCGAGCGTGACCGCCATGAGAACCAGCGCGAGCAGTCCCGCGACCCAAAAGACGGGCTTGTGGGGCTGGATGAACGGCCAGATCGGCTGGATTTCCAACATCAGGCGGCCCTCCCCACGGAGGCGTCGCCCCGCTTTTGCAACCGGTTGGCGTACCAGCCTTCAAGGGCCAGCAACAGCACCACCAGCGCCAGGAGCGGCGGCATCAACTCAAGGGTGCCCCGCCATGAGTCGCTCAGCACCGCCTCGACCGCCTCGCCGGGGCCGACCGCCCGCACCCGGTTGGCGCCGGCGAAGGCCTCAAGTGTCGCGGCGTCGGCCTTGGCGCGGTCGAATTCATCCGCGGGCACATTGGCGCTGAATAGCCGGACATGTGCCCCGGCGGCGTCGCGGATCTGGTAATGCCCCGGCTCGCGGACCTGCAGGCCTTCCACCAATGTCTTACCTTCGGGCAGGGCCAGTTCGATTCCCTCGAGCGCCGCGCCGGGGCCGCGCAGCTTGAGGGGCAACCGCCACGGCCCGGCTCCCACATCAACCTCGATCTCCCTGCCAAGGTCGAAATTCGCCCCCGCCGTGGCGGAATCCGCCCCCGCCAGGTGGTCGGTCATGCGGTCGGTCAGCACCAGTCCGAACGATGAATCGGTCCAGTAGTTGTTCCAGCTTCGGAGGTCGTCGAAAAGCCGGCCGTCGAGGCCCGTGGCCAGCAGCAGCACCTTCCCCCGGCCCAGGTTCCTTTCCACCAGCACCGGATCCTCGCGTTCTCCCTGCGCCAAGGGAGCGAGGCTGGCCACAACCGATCCGCCACCCTCGACCTTGCCAAGGGTCCAATAGC
>CAWUNZ010000451.1:0-2516 GCA_963923445.1 uncultured bacterium | reverse complement strand
GTGGTCAACCCGACCCAAGGGTCGTGGACGGTCATGATCTACATGACGGCCACGAATCTGGCGTCCTTCGGTTTTCAGGATGTCAACGAGATGGAGGACGCCCTGACTCGGGTGGCACCGGGCGTGCGTTTCACCCTTTTCTGGGATCAGTGGAATCAGGGATCCTACGCCACGGGCGGTGGAACGCAGGCGGCTTGGGGCACCGCCGGGCAGGCGGTACTTCAAGCCGATGCCAACATGAATTCCGTGGCCACCACCTTCGACATCATCGGTGAACGCAACACCGGCGACCCGACCACCCTGCGCAACTTCATCACCTGGAGCAAGACCAACGCCGCGGCGGACAACTACGCCCTGGTGATGTGGAACCATGGCGGCGGCCTTTCCGGCGTGAATTTCGACGATGAATCCGGAAACGACAGCATCACCATCGGGGACCTGCGCTCAGCGATCATGCAGGCGGGCGTTCCCCTTCAAGTCCTGGCCTACGATGCCTGCCTGATGGGCATGGCAGAACAGGCGTACGAGGCCCGGGGTCTGGCTGCCATTCAGGTCGCTTCGGAGGAAGTGATCGATGGCCCGGGCTACAACTACAAGACCGCCTTCCAGGCCCTGAACACCAATCCGGCGTCCGTCACGGCCCAGCAACTTGCCCAAGGAATGGTGAGCAGCTTCACGACTTCCTATGTTTCTGATGGCGTATCCACTTTGTCCGCTGTTTCAAGCGCCGCCATGGATTCGGTGGCCACAAGCTTGCGGACCTTTGTGACGGCATCCGCCGGCCTCACGGCAGCCAACATCACCGCCATCAAGTCCATTGTGGGCGGAGTGACTCATTTTGACTTCCCGGAAAACATCGACCTCAAGCAGTTCATGCAGAGGGTCTCGACAACGGCATCCCTGCCGGCGGCGGTCCGCAGCGCGGCGGGAGGCGTGGTGACGGCGATCAACCAAGCCGTGCTTTACAAAATGGCCGATGCCCGTCAAACGGGTGGATTGGCCGTCTATCTGCCCACCACGACATCCCAGGAAAATGGCGATTACGGCATGTTCACGGCCTTTGAATCGGCCACTGGATGGGGCGGTTTTGTCAATCGCATGCTCGGTAGGGCGGTAACCAGTCGATTGACCACGGGATCTGGTTTGGGTGGTTTAGCCCAGCGAGGCGTTGCCCACATCGCCCGTTCGATGGCCCATGCCAACCCGGGCGTCGGTGCGCTCAACGGGCTTTCGCTGGCCCTGCCCGTTGCCACACCGGTGTCGGTCAGCGCGGATGCCGTTGCGAACACGGCGCCAGCTTCATCCAGCAGGGGTACCGGGGTGGTTGAATCGGTGGCGTCAACCGCCAATCAATCATCCAGCCTATTGCTTCAGGCCTCCACACCAAGGCGCGCGCAAACCATCGACACGCTCTTTTCCGGCGTGATCGAATCCTTTGGAACGGGTGGTTGATCTTTTTCTGGTTCTGGTCGAATATTGCCTTTTGGCCCACGGCGTCTCAAAAGCCCGTGGGCCAAAACATTTCATGCCCCTCACTCAGGTACAAACAGCCTTCACCTGTCGGATTGTCCGTGGATGATGCAACCCAATCAGGCTGTTACTCAAGTTCCCCAGACGGAAAAGTCGATACAAGCGGAAGAACCGGCTTTCCGCGCGGGGTCATGTCGTCATCATGCCTTCACTAGCCGCCTGGGTCTTTCTTTCCGTTGTTGGATTACCCGGCCAGACCGCCGATGGCTTTGGCCCCATCTCCATGGGTTCAAGCGTCTTTGACAGCGGTTGGAACGCGTACGGGGTCAGGCCTGTGGCTGGTTTCGCCACGGATGCCCCATCAAAAGACGAGCAGGCACCCGCGGGCAACGGCCCTGCATGGTTCCCCGGTGGCGGATGCTGGTGGATCGAATCCGAATTTGTCATGGCGTGGATCAGGGGTGCGAATGCCCCGCCTTTGTTGACCGCCGCGCCCTTCGGCCAACCAAACAACAGCCTGGCGGCAGTCGGAGCGCCCGGAACCGTGGTTTTGGCGGGCGGCGCCATGGCCAACGATGGCATGCGACCAGGGTTGAGAATTGGCACCGGTTACTGGTTCAACGACGAGCAAACCGTGGGTGTCCAAGGCTCATTTTTGATGGTAGGCACCCAAGCGGATACCGTTGCCGCGGGTGGAACCACAGCCAATAGCCCGCTCATTATCAGTCGGCCGTTTGTGGACCAAACCAGCGGTGGCCAATCAGGAGCGCCGGTGAACTACCCGGGGGCGCTGCAGGGAGGGGCGGTTGTTTCCGCCAAGGCTGGATACCTCTATGGGGCCAATGCCGAGGCGCGCGCCAGCCTGTTCCGATGGATCGGGCCCGAGGGTACGAAATCACCCGACCGCAGTTTCCGGTTGGACGGGACCCTTGGTTACCAGTTTGTCCACTTCGCGGATGGCGTGGGAATCACGCAGTCGTCGATCGTCTCGCCGGCGGCCTCGTTTTTTGGCGTGGAGGCCCTTCGTTCGGTGGAGAGGTTCACCG
>CAWUNZ010000450.1:0-2543 GCA_963923445.1 uncultured bacterium | reverse complement strand
CGACCTCGTGCCGGTGCATTTCTCGCGTGTCGGGGCGTCGAATGTCATCATCGAGGGGTGCGGGGACGATCTCTTCCAGTAGGTGTACAGGCTGCGCCGATAAAGCTTCTCCCCCGTGTCCTGGACAAAGCGCGACAGGTTGGTGTCGATCGCCACCTCCTCCCAGATACCCTTGGGCTGGTACGGGCGAACACTCGGCCCACCGACCTTCTCCACATAAAGCCCGCTGACAAACAGGGCCGAATCCCGCACAAATTCGGCCTGAAGCCGGAATCGGGGTCCCCGCCCCAGCAGCTTGTTTTCCGGATCCTTTTCCCTGAGCGCCGGTGGGCACGCCGAGGTCTGCCGGTAGGTCTGGCTGGTGACGATATCCCTGACCAGCCGCTTCACATCCCAGCCGGACTGGATGAACCCCGTGGCCAGGGCGTCGAGCAGTTCGGGGTGGCTGGGTGGTTCACCCTGCAGGCCAAAGTCTTCCGTGGTGCGCACCAACCCCTCGCCGAAGAACAGTTGCCAGAACCGGTTCACCGCCACGCGCGCGGTGAGCGGATGGTCGGGCCGCACCAGCCAACGCGCCAGACCCAGCCGGTTGCCCGGCGCTCCTTCGGGAACCGGAGGGAAAACGGCAGGCACACCGGGCGTGACAAGCTGGTCTTTCCTTGGCTGGTCGTACTGGCCGCGGTTGAGCACGAATGTTTGCCGCATTTGCGATGTCGGAAGGTCTTCCATCACCATCACGCTGGTCAACCCGCGATCGACTTTTTTCTCGGCTTCCAGGGCCTTGGCCAACTGCTTCGCCTTGGCCTCATACGCCTTGTCCGAACCGCGCAGGTATTGGCCCGCCAGCAGGGCTGTTTGCTCCCTTGTGCGCTTATCGGCCGGTACCGCCAGCAACCGAAGCGCCGGATCAGCGGCCAGACTCGCCACCTCCGCCTCGGGGATCGCGGCGCGGTAAAGAGCCACATCCGCCACATCGCCCTTGAACTTGCCGCTGCCATCGGACCGGGCACCCAGTTGAAGCGGCGCTTCGGGAACAGCGGTGGCCGAAAGGGTGTCGGCTTGAACGCTCACCTCCTGAAGCTTGCCATCGACATAAATGCGAGTGCCCGCCGCCTTGCCGCTGCCGTCGCCCGTGATGACCACATGGTGCCACGCGTCTGGCGGCAGGGCTTGCTTGGCGTACACCTTGAGGGCGTTCGATCCCCATGAGTGGATCAGGTGCAGGCCGGGTTTGCCGGCATCGGTGCCGAAGTCGAAGCCACGGTAGTTTTTGTCACCACCGTCCATCCGCGTCAGCAGGAATCCGCCGCCCCCCTTGGGGATCTTCATCCAAGCCGCGAAGGTGAACGGACGGTTCCATTCCATCCCCGGGTCGTGGGAGAACCGGTAAATGGTGTTCCCGGCGAGCTTGGCACCGGCGCCACCGGGTCGGGCGGCATCTGTCGCCTTGCCTTCCGAGGGAACGCCCACCGCTCCCAACGGGTCGAGCAAAATACCCTTGTCCTTTTCATCAAGCGGCAGAAGGAAGGAGGGAATCGCTGAAGGTGCCACGGTGCCTTCCGGGGCCCGCTGCTTGGCCATCCAATCGGTGAATCCCTTGCCCGCGGGGGCTTTGTCGCGCAAAACGGCCAACTCTCCAGCCACCGCTTCCCTCGCCTTGCGGGCAGCCTCTTTCTTCGTGGCAGCCTCGGGGTCGGCCAGTTCCACCACCGGCGCCTGGTTACCGCCCCGGGTTTGCATGCCCGGATCCTTGGTGTTGTTGAAATAAGCGTAGAAACGGTAGTACTCAGCCTGCGTGATCGGGTCGTACTTGTGGTCGTGGCACTGACCGCATTCCAGGCTCAAGCCCAACCAGACGCTGCCCACTGTCTTCACCCGGTCCACCACATAATCCACCCGGAATTCCTCAGGAATCACTCCGCCCTCGTCGGTTGTGGCGTGGTTGCGGTTGAACCCGGTGGCCACCTTCTGCGCCACGGTGGCGTTTGGCAGAAGTTCCCCTGCCAGTTGCTCGACGGTGAACCTGTCATACGGCATGTTTTCGTTGAAAGCGCGGATCACCCAGTCACGCCATCCCCACATGTCGCGCGGGCCATCGGCATGGTAAACACTGCTGTCGCCGTAACGGGCCAGGTCCATCCACAAGACCGCCATCCGCTCGCCGTAGCGGGGCGAGGCCAGCAGCCTGTCCACCGCCTTGGCGTAGGCGTCGGGTGCTCGGTCGGAGAGGAACGCCTCCACCTCGGCCACGCTGGGCGGCAGGCCGGTCAGGTCGAGCGAGACCCGGCGCAGCAGGGTCGCCCGGTCCGCCTCCACCGAAGGGGTCAGGCCTTCCTTCACCAAACGGGCGCGCACCCAACGGTCGATGGTGCTGTTCCATTGCGGATCCGTGACTGCTGGCGCGGGCTGGCTTACGGGCCGGGCGAACGCCCAGTGGGTTGAATATTGGCCACCGGATGCCACCCAAGCCTTTAGGATGGAGACCTCCTTGGGGGAAAGCCGCTTGGTGAAGTTCGATTCCCCTGGTGGCATCACCTCGTCGG
>CAWUNZ010000449.1:0-2555 GCA_963923445.1 uncultured bacterium | reverse complement strand
CCCGGGCCTCATCAAGGCCCCCGGCGGCCTTGAAAAGTCGGTCAACACCCTCGGATTCGGATATTCGCCAGCACATGTAGGCGTCGATGGTGAGGGTTCTGTCGATGCCATCCTTTTGGGCGTCGCGGGTCAACTGTTCAATACCGGGAAGCTCCAGCACCTGAAGCCGGCGATCGATTCGACGGATCTCCATCACCGGCCAAGGCCAGCGGAGATGCAATCCCGCCTGGCTGTCGTTGGCGCCGTCGAGCGTGCCGGCGTGGGCGCCAAGAATGGTCAGGTAGGCGAATTCCGACCTGTCCACCGTGTACAGGCATGTCCAGCAGAACAAAGCGAACGCGGCAAGGCCCGCGAGAATTTTCCAAGTCATGGTTCCCGACCCTCGGGTTCGTTGCGGTTGGCCCTGGATGCCGCCGATGGCGTCGCCAAAGGCTTGAACCATTCCTGGGGAAGCAGCCAGAGGTTGCGCCGTCCCCTGATGTTCTCGGCATCGATCACGATCTTGTCCCTGCCGGCCAATGCCAGGTTGATCGCATCCCACAGAAGGCGGAAATCGGTGAGCGCCTCAACACCTTTGCGGGCCGCGACCTTGAGGGCGAAGGCGGCCTGCCTGGCGGTCGCGACGCCTGTCCGTTCTGTTTTTTCCACTTCAGCCGCGGCCACAACCTGCAGGTCGCGCGCCACCTGCTCGCCCACGCGACGCAGGCCCTGCGCTCGAGCCTGAAGGATTTTTTGCGACCGGCCTTCCATGGCGCGTGTGACCTCGTGGTAGGCGCCCACCACCTCCTGGGGCGGATGAATGTCGTGCAAGGCGACCGCCATCACCCTGATTCCCGGAGAGGAGTGACTGGCTCGCTCGGTGATGAGCTTGAGGGCCCTGGCCTCGAGCGCCCCGCGACCGATGGTGAGGAGGTCGCCGAACGGATGCGCCCCGACGATTTCCCTCAATGCCGCCTCGCTGGCGAACCGAAGACCCTTGGCCGGTTCGAAGGCTTCGAACGAGGCAAGGAAGGGATCGGCCGTGTCGAGGGTGTAGTGAACGCTGGCCTGCACTTCCAGCAGGTAACCGTCTCCCGAGATCATGACCGCCTCATCGGGGAAGCGGAGGATGCCATCTCCCCCATGGGCGGCGGACCATGAACGGCCCACGGCCAACGCCCCCTTTTGCCCAGCCCGAAATCCCATCTCCAGCGTGTTCCATTGGCCCGGCGCCACCAGGGCGACGCGCTCAATGGGTTGCGGCCATCGCAGGTGCCATCCTGGTTCGAGCGTCCCCGGCAGGAGGCGCCCGAAGCGGAGGACCTTGCCGGCTTGCCAGGGGTAGACGATGTGAATGCCGGTCCAGCACCATGCCATTAGGGCGGCCATCGCGAGGCCGCCCAGCACCTTGCGCCAATGATGCTCCACCAAGTGAACGATTTCGCCGGGCGCGAGCCTGTCGATGAAGGTTCCCAGCGATTCCGCTGTGTTGGCCAAGCCGTTCCACCAACGCGGGGCAGGCCGGGCGAATCCGAGCAGGCGCATCGAGTTGGCCAGGACAAGAAGTGAGCCGATCTGGTGGTAAATAACCGCTGCCAAGGGTGATTGCAGTTTCCAGCCAGAAGGCGCGATGAACGGCCAAAGCCAGGCGGTGATGACCACGCCCGCGATGTTCACGCCGAAGGCGAAGACGGTGATGTTCTGCCGGATGGTGGCTTCGGTGGCGCGGGCGAGATTGACCAACAGGGGGAGATTTTCAAGGGGGGCGCCCATCAGGACAATGTCACCGGTTTCGGCGGCGAGGTCGTTGCCGGCGCCGGCGGGGCAAACCGCGAGACCCACATCCGCCGCGGCGAGGGACGGGGCGTCGTTGATTCCATCGCCCACCATGGCAACGCCGCCGCCTTCGCGGAGTTCGTTCACGCGATTGCATTTGTCGGCTGGCAACAGCCCACCCCGACTCGATTGGGAATCGAGGCCGACCTCGGCACCGACACTGATCGCCACGGCGGGCCTGTCGCCCGAGAGCAGTTCCACCGTGTGGATGCCCAGGCCGCGCAGGCGGGATATCACGCCCGCCGCTTCCGGTCGGGGCGCGTCGCGCAGGCCCAGCAGGCCGACCGCCGTGTTGTCCACGGCGATGATGACGGGCGTTTCTCCCTTGGCTTCGGCCGCTTCCGCTGCCGCAATGGCGTTGTTCAGGTCGACGCCCTCGGCGGCAAGCCAGCGCGCGTTTCCAGCTCGGATCAAGCCCTCGGGGCAGGCGGCGCGCATGCCTCCGCCGGGGGAGGCGGTGGCTTGGGCGCCGGGCGGGGCGATGATTCCCCGGCTTGCGGCGGCCTCCAGAATCACGCGGGCCAGCGGGTGTTCACTCCCGGTTTCAACCATGGCCGCCAGGCGCAGGAGTTGGTCCTCTGCCATTTCCGGAGAAAACGGATTGATGGTGACTAATTGCGGACGGCCAGGCGTCAGGGTTCCGGTCTTGTCGAGGCAGAAGGCGTTCACCCGGGCGAGGCGTTCAAGAGCGGCACCGCTTTTCACCAAGATGCCCGTGCCCGCAAGGCGACCCAACGCCG
>CAWUNZ010000448.1:0-2555 GCA_963923445.1 uncultured bacterium | reverse complement strand
TCGATCCCGGCTTTTAATGAACGCACCGATCCATCGGCAAACGCAAAGTTCACCACACCGCTATGCCGGCTCGAAAACATATTCCATGCCCCTGTTTGGTCAATCCCAAGAGGCGTGCCCAGCCAACCCATGCCCATCCAACTCCCCGACCTCGCGCTGCCTGTGGTTGAAACCAAGCTGTCAAAAAGAATTTCACCAAACATCGCAGTCTGGGATGTCCCATCAAGAATTTCCGTCAGCTTGGTTGTGGACTGGCTGTAGAAAACCCCGGCGAATGGGTCGGTCGGCACGCCAAGCCCCCCGCCCGCGATGCCGCCGATACCCGTGTAGTTGGTCCTGCCCAAAGGATTGGAATTGGGCGGCGTGTAGTAGTTGGCTGTCACAAGCCCTTGCGGCGTATTGGGAATGGCTACGGCGAGCTTGAGCGAGTAGGCGTAAATGTAAACCCGGTCGTTCCTGCCCTTGCTTGCATCGGAAGGACACAAAAAGGTAACCGGCTGTGCCTGCGCCGCTGTCCATAGCGCCGGCACATTCCACCACCCACTCCCTGGCAAGCCGATGACGGGTTGAAAATTCATCGACTTGTACAACCCCTCCTGTTCCAACCCGGGCAAAAGCAGGGCAAGGCTTCCGACATACGGATAATTGAAAAATCCCGGGGCCAGGTAACTGTCGGATGGTTTGGCTCCCAGGCACCCGGGAGGCAACTGGCCACGAGCTGATTCATAATTGTGGGCGGCCATGCCGATTTGCTTGAGGTTGTTCTGGCACGACATGCGGTTGGCCGCTTCCCGGACGCGTTGAACAGCCGGGACCAGCAAACCGATCAGAACGGCGATGATCGCAATCACCACCAGCAATTCAATGAGGGTGAATGCCCATCTGGGTGCTTTGCCCCGCTCCCATCCAGGCCACCTTTTCTGAGCCTGAAACACCATTTCCGAATTCCTCTTGGTGGACAACAACATCGGTATGTTTTCGGTCGGGCCTAAGTCCAGCCGCCCACCTTTCCACCGTTTCCAGGCGCCCCGGCGACGAGACCCCGGGTCAACGAGTACCAGCAAAAAAAACAATGGTTGCTGGTTTTCCCGGGCACCGCATCCGGATGGTCGCGAAGCACCTGGTCACGAATGGATGTCAGACCTTCCCGGAAGATCCGCCCCACCACGGGATGCCGACGCGCCCGGCGAACGATGGTTGCCACGGAGTCGCGGTGAATGTTGCCTATGGTCAATTGATCCAAGTCCGAGGCGAAACCGCAGCACGGTTTGACCTCGCCCTTGGGGGTGACAATCAGGGCCTGTCCGGGGCCTTCGCAGTAATCCTCGGCGAACCAGCATCCATCCCACGCGCCGGCCAATTTTTCAGCCCTTTCCACGGGTGCCAGATGATTCCAGTTCACCGTGATCGTGAAATCCGGGCCAACCATCAGACGACGCCCAAGCAAATCGGACCACTCCACAATGAGGTCCAACTCGCGCGCGAGGCGGTTCACCGATTCCAAGCCCTCCTCGGGCGTCCGACTGGCATAGGAGACCGAGATGATGGAATCGCGCTTGAACACACGCCTGGCCACGCGGCAGAAGTCCGCCGCCTTTTCCGTGTGACGGCCATGGAATTTGTCCAGACTGATCCCCAATTTCCCGGTGAAACCCGATTTTGCCAAAGGCCTGAGGGTTCTTTCCAAATGCGCAAGGCCCTCATGCCAGACCCCGTTGGACATGATGGTGTCGAACTTCCAGCCAAGTTCGGCCGCGCGGGCCACGAGGGCCTGAACAAATTCGGGGTATAGGAACGGTTCGCCACCTGTCAGGCCAAGGATCCGAACGCCATGGCCATGCGCGTCTTCCAAAAACCGGAGCGCCACGGGAATGGGCAGGCGGTCAGGCCATTCGATGGGCACACAACAGTGCGCGCACGACAGGTTGCACTGGTATGACCCTGCAAACGACAAGTAATTCGGGCGAAAGGTGCGAGATTTTCCACGCCTAGGAACACGCGCGGCCCCCCTGGAACCTGCGGGGAACGCTTGCGCGGGTGCCGTCACCATTTCCAGAGGCAGGGAAGGACGGTTCACGGGCTTTGTTTTTCCACGAACTTTTTCACCACGCCATCCCTCGGGTGGAATCGTCTTAAGATTACACCATGGCCGTCCGTGTGCCGCCGACCTTCAGGCTTGCTGGCGGGATATCGGGGTGGCACAATGCGTTCGTACTCGAAATCCTCACATGAGATGGTGAGGTTTCCTTCCTTCAGTTAGGGAGCCAAGGGCATGGCCACGGGATCTCAACCCAAAGGCACCTTGGACATCGCCCGCCGATATTGGGTGTGGGCATTCGTATCCGTTGGATTCTTAACCATTCTCGGCGTTTATGGTCGGGGCCAGGTGCAGATCCAACCGTTTCCGCTTCCACCTGGTGGCATTCCACGCGACCCCGCTGGTGAGCCAGTGGTCGAACTGCCACGCGACCCGGACACCAAGCGCCGGTTGGAAGCCGCGCTTGACTACATCCGATCGAAGGAATGGCCTCAGGCCACCAGCATTCTCCAGTCGC
>CAWUNZ010000447.1:0-2582 GCA_963923445.1 uncultured bacterium | reverse complement strand
ACAAAACTGCGGTCGATGGCCATGCGGAACCAGCCTGGATCGGCCGACCGGGGATTGGCAACACATTCGGCGCAGACGGCGGTCAGGGCGTCGCGAAGTTCCACGAGGCCCATGCCGGTGCCGGCGGAGGTATGAACCAGGGGGGCGTTCTCGAGGAAAGTGCCGCGAACCAGGTCCCTGACCTCGAGTTCCACCACCTCGCGGGTGGTCTCGTCCACCAGGTCGCACTTGGTCAGGGCGATCACGCCGTGCCGAAGGCCCAAAAGCCTGAGGATTTCCAAGTGCTCGCGCGTTTGGGGCATGATGGAGTCGTCGGCGGCGACCACCAGCATGGCGAGGTCGAAACCCGTGGCCCCCGCGAGCATATTGCGGATGAACCGTTCATGGCCGGGCACATCCACCACCCCGAGGTGATATCCGGGCAGTTCGAGGCGCGCGAAACCGATGTCGATGGTGATCCCGCGGGCCTTTTCCTCGGGCAAACGATCGCAATCGATACCAGTGAGGGCCCGCACCAGCGAGGTCTTGCCGTGGTCGATATGTCCGGCGGTGCCCAGGATGAGGGACCGCGCGCCCGGTGATTGCATGAACGGTATTGTAAACCGGCAGTCAAATCGTTGGGATGGGCACCGTAGCAAGGAGGCGGAACCCCATGATTGGCGTGAAACTGGCACCCAAGGCATTCCTCGACCATGTGGCCGGTATGACCCGGCACCTGAATCCCGCCCAAGTGCAGGCGCTGGGGGACGCGGTGGCTGATTGCTACCACCGCGACGCCACCGTGTTTGTGATCGGCAACGGCGGCAGCGGATCGAACGCCTCTCATCTGTGCGAGGACCTCAACAAGGGATCGTTGCGCCGGGCCGACTTTGACGACCCATCCATCCGCCGGATTCGGGTGATGTCGCTGACCGATTGCACCCCGGCGATCCTGGCATGGGGCAACGACGAAGGTTACGACCGCATATTCCTTGAACAACTCAAGAATTTCGCACGCCCGGGAGACCTGCTCATTGCCATCAGCGGTTCGGGTAACAGCCCGAACATCCTTCGGGCTGTGGAGTGGTCCAAGGCCAATGGAGTCAAAACCTTCGGGGTGACCGGTTACGATGGCGGAAAGCTGAAACCAATGGCTGACCAAGGGCTTCATGTCGATTCGTGGGACATGGGTGTGGTGGAGTGCCTGCACCTGATCGCGTTTCACTGGGTGGTGGACGACATGCACCGCCGGATCGGCCTGCGGGGCATCGAGCCTGAAAAAGCCGTAATCGATTCCCGTCTTGGGGTTTGAGGGGAGGACGAACCGCCTCCTGTTCCCTATGCTTTTCCAGAATGCATTGTGGAAATCCGGAGGCGAGGGATGGTCGGCAGGCTGGCGCTTGAAAATGGGACCGTGTTCACCGGCAAGGCGTTCGGCGCCTTGGGTCGCAGCGTGGGTGAGGTCGTCTTCAACACCAGCATGATGGGATATCAGGAAATCCTGACCGACCCTTCGTATTGCGGCCAGATCGTGACCATGACTTACCCGCACATCGGGAATGTCGGGGTCAACGACGAGGACTTGGAATCGGGCCGGGTTCATGTGCGCGGTTTCGTGATCCGCGACCTTTCGCCCATTGTCAGCAACTACCGGTCCCAAGGCGACCTGGCCAGCTACCTTCTTCGGGCGGGTGTCTTCGGGATTGCCGGGATCGACACCCGGGCGTTGGTGCGAATGCTGCGTACCAGTGGCGCCATGCGTGGCGTGTTGTCTTCCGGGGGGGAGACCGACGCCGAACTGGTTGAGATAGCCCGCAACAGTCCGTCCATGGCAGGCAGCGATCTTGTGAAGGAAGTCACTCCCAAGGCCACCTACCAGTGGGTGGACGGTTTCACCAACCCGCTTGTCACCTACCTGCCGGCGCACGCCCCCAAGAAGTCGGTGGTGGCCATCGACTTTGGCATGAAGCGCAACATTCTCCGTTGCCTCACGCAGGTGGGTTGCGCCGTCACCGTGTTGCCAGGAACCGCCACCGCTGAGCAGGTCCTGGCCCTCAACCCCGACGGCGTGTTCCTTTCCAATGGCCCGGGCGACCCCGCCGCCGTCACCTACGCCATCGACACCATCCGCGGCCTGATCGGCAAGAAGCCGATGTTTGGAATCTGCCTCGGACATCAGCTTTTGGGGCTGGCCTTGGGGGCGAAGTCATTCAAGCTCAAGTTCGGGCACCGTGGCGGGAACCATCCCGTTCGCAATGTGCGCACGGGCAAGGTTGAGATCACCAGCCAGAACCATGGCTTCGCTGTTGACCCGGCCACCCTGCCTGCGGATGCCGAGGTGAGCCACATCAACCTCAACGACGGCACGCTCGAGGGCATCCGCCACAAGAAGCACCCGGTCTTCTCGGTGCAGTATCACCCCGAGGCCTCGGCAGGGCCGCACGACTCCAGCTACCTGTTCATGGATTTCGCCAAGACCTTGGGCATCTAAGGTCCACTTCACTAAATATCCGCAAAGGTGATTTTAAGGCCGTAAACGGCCTGAATGGTGGCAGGGTGGGTGGGCATCCATTGATGCCCCATGCCCCTCGCTTCGTTCAGGG
>CAWUNZ010000446.1:0-2590 GCA_963923445.1 uncultured bacterium | reverse complement strand
TGGCTTGATTGGCACACGATTGACACAATCTATTTATTAGGAATTTGTTTTGAATCTAACGTCTTGATTTGAAAGGGTTTATGGCAGAGAAAAATGACAAGCGGAGAGGGCGGGACTCGTTACCCCCACCCTTTTTAAGCCTTCTGATTACCTCACAAAATAATGCGTAAACCCATATATTGCAACAACTTGCAGTTAAATCAAAAGATCATTGTCCCTGACTGTGTTTGGGCTGATTTCAGACAGTTTGGCACACTGTGCCAAACATTTCCTCCTGCCGGGATCTCCGATTCTGTGGTTTTGAATCGGAGGTTTTTCTATGGCTCGTTCACGACGCTCTCTTGGCAATTGTATCACCCGTGGCCGTCCTGAAGACACGCATGTCCAGGCCATGGCCAGTGTCTGGCTTGAGGAGCAGAGAAAGGCTTGGCCCGGGCAGGTGGCCTTATTCCAAGGTACCGCCACGGACGCTGAATTGATTGAAAAGATGGTGGGGCAGTTCCAAGCGAATTTTGGAGCTCCCGTCACCCAGGTTCCAAGTGACACTGTTCCCGGCAAGACGGGGTTGGCCTACTGCCGATTCTCAAGCGACAACAGCAACCCGCGATCCCTGTGCCAGCAACTTCGCAACATCCTGGTCAAGGCCGCCGAACTGGGGTTCCACATCCCCTGGAGACTCGTCTTTGCCGACGCGGCCATTTCAGGGACCACAGCGCACCGGGCGGGGTACCAACAGGCCAAGGCCGCAATCTTCGACCTCAAGGAAGTGGATTGCATGTTTGTTGATGACCTGAGCCGGGCCACTCGAGCCGCCTCGGAAAACATGGCCATCACCGAGCAGATCATTGATTCGGGCAAACGGCTGATCGCTGTCTCCGACGGGGTGGACATCAAGGATCAGGAGTCGGATTTGAATGCCGGCATCAGGGGCCTGATCAACAAGAAGTACATCGATTCCTTGAAGTCGAAAGTGGACCGGGGCATGCGGGACGCCTTCCTCCAAAAAAGGATCATTACCCCGCCGGCATTCGGTTACAGGCGGGTGTTTGTCACCGATGAGAAGGGGCAGCCGATACCCCGGGGGAAGAACAAGTTTGAGGCCCGGATCGAGATCGACGAAGCCGAGGCGCAGGAAGTGCGCACGATATTCGAGGACTATGTGATTCGGCGGAAAAGCACCCATCAGATTGCCAAGGAACTCAACCAGCGGAAAGCGGGCGGGAAAACCACCTGGCTGGATGCGGGCGTCAAGCAGCTCCTCAAGCGGCATGTCTACTCCGGGGTTGAATATTGGGGCATGACCAAACTGAAGACCGACCGCCGCTCCAACAGGTCGGAAGTGGTGCCCATTCCCAAGGATCAGTGGATCAGACGGGATGTTCCTGAACTGCGAATCGTGGACCAGGAGTTGTTCGACAGGGCGCAGGCCTTGCTGCTGGCCAACGATGAAAAGAACAGCAAACGGAAAGCGCGGGGCGCCCGATCCCCGGAATACAGCCACGCGATGATTTATCCGAAGCTCATCTTCAGGCCGATATGCAAGACCTGCCAGTGGCCACTGGTCCTTGGCAATTCGTCCCTCCAATACTCAGCGCTGATGTGCAGTCGGGGCAACAGCCATCGTGGAGAATGTCCCCTGCACGGATACAAGTCCGTGAGCTTGATCGAGGCATGCATCCTTGGGGCTATCAGGGATAGGGTGTTCACCCCGGATTTTCTTGCCCGATGGCTGGAACAGGCCAACAAGTTCCTGCTTGATGAATCGTCCAAGCCTAGGCGGGACACGGGGCCCTTGAAGAAGCGGATTGCTGAAATCCATCGTCATACGGCCCGGTTGACCGATGCCTTGATCAACGATGAGGGGCAGGCGCCCAAGGCGATCACCGAACGCTTGCGGGAACTGGAGGAAACGGCAGTCGTTTTGGAGAAGCAGTTGCGGGAAATGGAGGCGTTGAACAACCCCGTGCCACCGCCGATTACTGAATTGGACCTTAACGCGATGCTCGGGAAGTGGGAGGAACTATTGAAGATGGAACCCGGTGCCGCTGCTGAGGTGATCAGGCGGTTTGTGGGCCCGATTGAAGTGGAGCCGACGGACATCAAGAGCAAGCGTGGCAAGGCATGGAGGCTGCGATTTTCGGTGAATGGAACCGCAATGATGGCAACGATCGGCGCCGGAACCGATTCTCCAAATCGGGAATCTTTGGAGTTCCTAACCCATGTGAATTGGAGAATGGGCGCGGGTGAGGACATGGAGGTTTTGGTGTCGGATGCTTCCCTCAATGAGAGTGACAGGAGGCGCGCTGTTGAATTAAGGGAATCTGGCCACAATGTCAGCCAAATCGCCGAGATCTTGAAGCGAACCAGGCCGTATGTGAACCGGTTGCTGAATCCTGACCATGTGTACCTTCAATCAGCCAGCACCGCGTCGGGAATGAAACAGCGCCTGAGACGGTATGAACGGCTGGCGGTCGAAGGACTGAGGCTCAAGGCCAAGGGGCTATCCATCCAAGAGATCTGCGGCGAACTGCGGACGAGGCGGGATGCCTTGATGAGGGCTTTTGCCATGGCTGAGGAGCAGGGCTGGGAT
>CAWUNZ010000445.1:0-2604 GCA_963923445.1 uncultured bacterium | reverse complement strand
AGGCTTCCACACCAGCATCCAGCCGACGCCGAAGGCCAGCATGAGCGCGAGCATGAGCCCGCAGGCGACCAAGGCCCCCCATGGGCGCGCCTCGGGCGGAACCAACCCGGCCACCTCCTCCATGGTGGCGGGCCGGGCGGCGGGGTCCAGCGACAACAGCGAGCGCAGCAGCGGCCTCCAGGCCGTTGGCACCGCGGGATCGGCCGCCGGCAGGGTGAGCTTGGCGAGGTCGGCCTGGCTAGACGGCCAGGCCTTGCGGCCCGTGAGCATCTCGAACACCACGCAGCCGAGGGCGAAGCAGTCGGTCCGGGGGTCGCAGGGCGCGCCGAGCGACTGCTCGGGCGACTTGTACCCCGCGCTGCCGCTGGTGCTGCCTCCGGCCTCGGAAGGCAGGGCGACGCCGAAGTCGAGCAGCATGGCCGACTCGGAGCCGTCGGCTTTGCGGCGAATCCAGATATTGGAAGGTTTCACATCGCGGTGGACCAGGCCGCAAGCGTGCGCCGCCCGCAGGGCCGAGGCCACCTCCAGGGTGATCCGCCGGGCCTCGCGACGGTTCAGCGGGCCCCGCGACAGGCGCTCCCCTAACGACTCGCCCTCGAGCAGCGGCATGACCAGGAACGGCACACCCTCGGCCTCGTCCACCGTGTGCACCGGCACGATGCCCTCGTGGTGGATGGCCGCCATGGCCCGCGCCTCCATGAGGAACGCCGAGCGGACATCCGGATCGGCGGCGAAGGCGGGCCTGAGCATCTTGACGGCCACATGGCGGTCGAGTTCCGGTTCGAAGGCGGCCCAGGTGAGGGCCGAAAGCCCGCGACCGATCAACCCGGTGATCCGGTACCGGCCGATCGACCCGAGGTCGCCCTCGCCCAGCGCGGGACCCGGGGGGGAGTCTTCGGGCGCGGCAAAGGCCCCCTCGAGAAACTCAAGCGGGGCTTCGTCTTCGGCGGAAGACCGCGCCAGGCGCTCGGCAAAGGTGACCGAGCGCAGTTCGCGGTCGAGGCGGTCGGAGCAGTCGGGGCACGAGGCCAGGTGCCCCAGGCACAACGAAAGACCGGGGTCGGGGATCTCGCCCCCGGCCAATTTCTTGATCGCTGATTCGCACAGGCAACCGCGCGAACCGGTTTTGAGCAACTCACCCATCTGTAGAAGATAGGGTCCGCTGGGAACCCCCTTCATTTCAGCAAAATGGGAAATCCCGGCCTCAGAGTTCATCAATGAACTCGCTGATGACCGCCTTCAGGCGCGTGATGATCCGGCAACTGTAGATATGAACGACATTGCGGGTGATCCCCAGGTCGCGCGCCACCGCGAGCGGGTCCTCGTGGTTTTCATACACCCGGCGGAAAATCTCCCAACCCTGGGGACGAAACTCCTTGCGGATGAATGTCTTGGCGCGTTCCACCAGGAGCGCCCTGTCGGCGGCGTCGATCTCGTTGATGCCCGGGATGTCCTCGCCGGTGAGGTCGTCGAGCATGACCGGGTCCACCGGTTGGTGCTGGCGCCTGCGCTTCTCGAGTGTTTTCAGGGCCTGGTTCCCGGAGACCCGCCTCAGCCAGCGGCGGAACGATCCGCGCCGGGGCAGGTTCAGGTTCCATTCATGGCTGTAAAGCCACAGGAACACCTCCTGAACCACATCGTCGCGCCCGTCGGCCTGGCCCAGAACCTCGCCCACATAGCGCCTGACCAGCGGGGTGTACAAGTGAATGAAAACGGCCCACGCCTCGTGGTCGGTTCGCACGCGCAGTCGGGCCAGTTGCGTGTGGGAGGTGGTGTAAATGGCTTCACCAAGCGACCAGTTGTTCCGGGTCTTTCAACACAAGCTACCAGAATTACATCACCGTTACGCCCACCGGGAAAAATCGCGGCGGCGCTCCTGCGGCATCAGGCCTCCCCGGCCAGAACCCTTTGGGCCTCCTCGCGCATGGCGGAGAGGATGCGGCAACCATAAATATAGACGGAATTGGCGCTGATCCCCATCGCCGCGGCGGTTTCGCGGGTGTCGATCCCGCGCTCGTAGACCGATTCGAACGCCCGCCAACCGGCCTCCCGGAATTGCTTGCGAACGGCGCGCTTCACCTGGATGTACAACCGGGCGTAGTCCTCGGGGGTGATCTCGTGCTTGCGCGCGGGCCTGTCGCCCACCAGGTGGTGGCGCTTGCGGTGAGGGACCATTTTCAGCGGGGTTCGCCACGGCTTGAGCACCCGCGCCGCCGCGAGCCTGACCTGGCGCTTGAGCCATTGCCTGAGCGCGTTGTCCACATGGGGAGAGAAGTTCCACGGAAGCGTGAGCATGGCGAGGAAGGCTTCCTGAACGATTTCCTCGGCGGTTTCGCGTTGGCGCGTGAAGCTGAGGGCGAACCGGAGCATGAAGGCGCGATGGCTGAGCACCAGTTCGTCCCACCCGCCGGGGTTGCGATCGGGGTGGAAACAATTGTGGCCCAGGGTGGGGGGCGTTTTCCCAACGGCAGACGCGCCCGCGCGGCCTGCCGGCGCGGCGGGTTCGGACGGGGAATGGCCGTTTCCGGTAGCGACCGGATGGGGAGTGAGGCATTCCATACATGATAAGGTGATTCCGCCGGGCAATATCTTTCAGCGAAACGG
>CAWUNZ010000444.1:0-2612 GCA_963923445.1 uncultured bacterium | reverse complement strand
CGGAGTACATGCGCTTGAGAATGGGGAGATTTTCAGTGGAATTTCCGATGGCTTCCGCAAGCGCCGTGCCCAATCCGAACCACCCGGGCAGGGTGTGGCGCGACTGCATCCATGAAAACACCCAAGGTATGGCTCGAAGTTGCTCGATCGAGGTTGCTGAACCTCGCTTGGCGGGCCGGGAACCAAGACGAAGTTGCGATATCTCATGGATAGGTGTTGCCCGGGTGAAGTAGCCTATGAATTCCTCGTCCTCGTACACCAAGCCGCGGTAATGGTTCCTGGCGGTTGCGGCAAGGCGGTCCATAAGGGCCTCCCAGACATGCTCCACCTTGCCGTGGTCGAGTCCGAGGCTGGCGCGCAGCACGGCGTTCATTACCTGGTCGAGGTGACGCATCGCGATGGCCTTGTGCCCGTAGCGGTCTGCGATGACCTCGCCCTGCTCGGTGATGCGAAGGGACCCGTTCACCGCTCCCGGAGGCTGTGCCAATATCGCATGGTTCGCCGGGCCTCCGCCCCGGCCGACGGCACCGCCTCGGCCATGAAATATCCTGATGGTTATTCCGTTTTCCCTTCCAAAATCGGCGAGGTCTCTCTGGATTTCGTGGAGGGCCCAGGCCGATTGAACGAAACCGCTTTCCTTATTGCTGTCGGAATAGCCGATCATTACCTCCTGAAGGTCGCCGCGCAGAACCAGATGTTCACGCCAGGAAGGTATATCCATGAGCCGTTGTAGAATTTCCCTGCCTTGCCTTAAGGCTTCGAGGGTCTCGAACAGGGGGATGATATTGACTCTGCTAATGCCTTCGGCGGGACGGAACAGCCTGGCCTCGCGGGCCAGCAAAAGCACTTCAAGAAGGTGAGCGGCGTCGCCTGTTCCGCTGATGATGTAATTCTCGATCGCCTCGGGGCATCGGTGCTCAAGTATGCAGCCCATGGTCCTGAAAGTCTCAATGACCTCATTGGTGGCCGCGGAATAGATCAGGTGGGCTGGAATCACCGGCCGAGGCATGGTCAGTTGTTCGGCGAGCAGGCAAATTTTTTCCTCCGCTCCGAGCCTTTCATAGTCCCGCTCGATCCCAGAGTGGGCGAGAATTTCGGCGATAGCCGTCCTATTCCGGTCTGCATGCTGGCGGATGTCGAGGGTGAGCAGGTGCAATCCGAAGACATCGATCTTGCGGACAATCTGTTGGATCATTTCCGCGGCCGCTTTGGCCTGATTGGAATCCAATTCATGCTTGATTGCCACAAGATCTGCCCGAAGCTGTGAAGGGCTTAAGTAAGCTCCTGGTGGGGCAGGGCGGACCGGGTCTGTCCATCCGGGCTTAGGCCCCTGCACAACGGCCAGCGTCAATTCCAACTTCCGAACCACATGACTGCATTTTTGCCTTAGCGGTTCCCTTTCGAGGCGCGTACCTCCCAATCCCAAAACACCGGCCTCATGTCGAAGGTCGGTCATGAAGGCTGGACTCAAGGCCAATCGTTTGCCCGAATGGCTCAGTTGACGGCCAAGTTCCAGCACCTGTTGGCGGTAATGCCTGATAATGGTGGATTGATGAAGGGATACAGTCTCTGAAGTGACGACAGCCGTGACATCGGGGTGTCCATCCCTGTCACCGCCAATCCAAGAACCGAATTTGAGAATTGCCGGCAGCTTCCATTCGCCTTCGGGGTAAATATTCGACAGAGACTTTTCAAGCAGGGTGTAGAGTTGGGGAACCACCCCGAAAAGGCTTCTCTCCACCACCTCGAGGCCTTGGCGGACCTCATCGATGACCTTCGGCCTTTCCGCCCTGACCGACTCCGTCAGCCAGAGAACCTCGATGTGCTGGCGGATGGAGTCCATTGCCGCTTCGGTTTCCTCGGGCAATAGCTCCTGGTAGTCCAGCCGGTCTATTTCCTCCGAAATGGCGGCTAGCTTTTCCAGGATTGTCAGCCTTCGGGCCTCGCTGGGGTGTGCCGTGAACACCGGGCAAATATGGAGTTTTTCGAGCCTTTTTCGAAGCTCGCTAGCCGGGAATTTTTTCTCCTTCAAGCGAAGCACCGCCTCGCTGACCGACTCGGCCATCGGGGATGGGTGCTGGTTTCGGATTCGTCGCCTGATGGCCCTGATGCGGGCATGCTGCTCGGCGAGGTTGTTGAGGTCGAAGTAAATCGTGAAGGCCCGAATCAATTCCCGTAGCGAGTTGATATCCAGGGAATCAAGAAGTTCCCTGAGAAAGCGCGCGTCTTCCGGTGCTCCACGGGTTCGCAAGGCTACGGCGGCATCCCTGACACGGTCGAACCGCGCCAACACCTCCCGTCCCGCCAATCGCTCGATGGTTTGTCTGAGAAGATTCTCAAGCAGCTTGATTTCCTGATCCTGTCGGGCAAGTGCCTCACGGGTAGATGAAGATGTTGGAGGTGACATGGTCGGAGCGTCTCCCTGAAAACGCAGGAATCATGTTCCCGCCGGGGGAGGGCCGTGGGAACATCTTCATTCATTTATATCACTCGGGGCGTGTTTGGACCGCCTTATCCTTAATGAACAAAACGATCCAAGATGATTTGTCGCCATCTATCGAACACAACGGCGGCAAGAATCACGGTCCCAAGGACAATTCGCTGCACGAACG
>CAWUNZ010000443.1:0-2616 GCA_963923445.1 uncultured bacterium | reverse complement strand
CCTGAGGGCCGCGGCCTTCTCGGAGAGTTTGTTGAGTTCAGCGATCGCCTTGGGGTCGTACAGGTAGAGCGAACCGTCGGAGACATTGAGGCTGGGATGCTCCATCAGGAGCTTCTTCTGGGCCGGGGTGCGCTTGGCCTCGGGGGTCTGCCGGGCCTTTTCCGCCTCGGGCCGGATCGACTCGGGCAGCTTGGCCAGTTCCTTGCGGAAGGTGGCGTCGATGGCCGCCTTCATGCCGGCGGCGCGTTCCTTGTCGATGGCCGCGGCTTCCTTCTCGATGGCCGCGGCCTTGTCCCGGTCGGCCTGGGTGTAGAGCGAAACCTCGCGGGCCCCGGGGGTTTTCCAGGCGGCGATGTCCATGGCGGGGTCGAGGATCGCGCGGATGCGGTAATAGTCGGCCTGGGGAACCGGGTCGTAGCGGTGGTTGTGGCACTGGGAACAACCGAGGGTGAGCCCCATGAAAGCCGAGGAGACGATCTTGAGCGTGTCGGCCACGACCTGGTTGCGCCCCTCGCGGGTGTCGCCCCCGGGCGATGCCGTGGCATCGGGCGCCATGCGCAAAAACCCGGTGGCGATCACCTTGTCGAGGTCGGCGGGGGAAAGGCCCGCCACGGGGCCCGAGACCATCTCGTCGCCCGCCAGTTGCTCGCGGATGAATTGGTCGAAAGGCTTGTCGGCGTTGAGGGCGCGGATGACATAGTCGCGGTAACGCCAGGCGCTGGCGCGGAGGGGATCGGCGACCGTGGCGCCCTCGGAGTCGGCGTAACCGGCGACATCGAGCCAAAGGCGCGCCCAGCGTTCACCGTATTCCGGGCGGGCCAGGAGGCGGTCGATCAAACTCTCGTGGGCCAGCGGCGATGGGTCGTTGACGAAGGCCTCGACCTCCGCGGGGGTGGGGGGCAAGCCTGTCAGGTCGAATGTGGCGCGACGGATGAATGAGGTCCGGTCGGCCTCGGGGTTCATCTCCCATTTCTCACGCCCGAGGCGATCGAGAATGAAGGCATCGACAGGGGAGCGGATGGTTCCGCGCGCGTCGGGAACCTTGGGTGCCCGGATAGGCTGAAACGCCCACCAGGCCCGATCTTCCGCGGTGATAAGCATGCCCGCCGCGGCGGTCTGGGGTTCGGGTCGGTTGGTTTTGGCCCCATCCCTGATCCAGCGGGCCAGGGTTTCGATTTCAGCGGGCGAAAGCTTCTTCTTGCCCGGTGGCATGGTGCCGTCGCGGACACGGGAGATCAGGTCGCTGGCCTCCGGATTGCCCGCGACGATGGCTGGGCCGGATTCTCCCCCCTTCAGGGTGGTGCGCGCCAGGCGCAGGTCGAGGCCGCCCTTGGGCTTGGATTCCTCCCCGTGGCACTCCACGCAAAAAGCCTTCAGGATCGGCCGCGCGTGCGTCTCGAAAAAGGCCGGTTCACCGGCGGCTTGGACTGTCCCCAAACCCAGAAGCAGCGAGAACGATAGCCAGCGGGGCATGGCGCAAACCTCGGTGGCGCGCCCAGGCGGGAAGGAGGGGCGCGAAGAGTCCTCATTCCCTTGTGCCTTCCGGAAGGGGAGGCGTCAAGGAAAAACGGCCGGCCTCCCGGCTAGGCACGGCCTTGGACGAAGCCATTTCAGGCCAGGTTCACCACCACCTTGCCCACCACCTGCCCGGCCATTCCCAGCGTGCTGGCTTCGAGGAAGCGATGGGCCTCGGCGGCCTGATCGAGCGAAAACCGCTTGGCGATGACGGGCTTGATTTTTCCCGATGCCAGCCAGGACGAAATGTCGGCGGCGCAGGCGGCCTGCTCCTGGGGCGAGGCGTTGAACATGGCGAATCCGGTCAGGGTGAGGCCCTTGACATAGAAGGGGCCGACCGGAAACACCGGTTGGGCCGCGCGACCCGCGATGAGAACCATCCGGCCCCTGGGTGCCATGGCGGGGACCATGGTCATGAAATCGGGTTCGCGCTGGGTCTCCACCCAGACATCGAGTCCCTTGCCGCCGGTGAACTCGGCGATGCGCGCGGGGATATCGTCCTTCCGGTGAATGACCGTCCGGGCGCCCCACGATTGGGCGAGTCGGGCTTTTTCCTCGTTGCCGACCGAGCACAGGACCTTGGCGCCGGCGGCGACCGCCATGGCCACGAGCATGGACCCCACGCCGCCGGTGCCGCCGGGAATGTAGATGGTTTCTCCTTGCTTAAGCCCGGCGCCACGGAACAGGGCCAAATGCGCGGTGATGCCCACCAACGCGGTGGCTGCCAACGCCTCGTCGGTCACCCCGTTGGGTGAGGGGTATATCCACTCGCGCTTGGCCGTGATTTTTTCCGCCAAGGTTCCCTGCCGGCCGAGAAGCCCCTGGTTCGATCCCCAGACCCGGTCGCCGGGCTTCAGGTCGGCAACTCCCGCGCCAACCGATTCCACCACGCCGGCGAAATCGCAGCCGGGGATGAACGGCGTGGGCAAGGTCATGGGCACGGTGCCGGCGCGGATGTAGAGGTCGATGGGATTCAGCGCGGAGCATGAGACACGAATCACAACCTCGCCGGGGCCCGCGACTGGATCGGGCAGGTTGCCGATAGCAATGGCGTCCGGAGTTCCGGTGGCGGTGATATAGGCGGCTTTCATTTTTGTGTGA
>CAWUNZ010000442.1:0-2649 GCA_963923445.1 uncultured bacterium | reverse complement strand
AGCAGGATGCATTAAGGCATTACCGTTGCGACAAACGCCTCCACGAAGTGGTCTATTATCGCCGAAAGCGAAACAGTCAACTGGATTTGAATTCGGCGACTGCTTCCCGCATAGCAGATTACGGAAAACTGCAATGCTGTTGAATGCAGGCTGATGACAGCTTTGAAACGACATACTTGGAAAAACACCAGCCACAAATGGAAGTTTTCGATTAGAAATCGGGGTGACAGGATTCGAACCTGCGACTTCCTGGTCCCAAACCAGGCGCTCTAGCCAGGCTGAGCTACACCCCGGACAAGACGGATCATACTGCCCGACTAGGATTCGAACCTAGACAAACTGATCCAGAGTCAGTTGTGCTACCGTTACACCATCGGGCAATGCTACTTCTTGATATCACGATCGACTCGGCAAGTCAAATCCGGTTCCCTAGTCCCCCTCACCCCCCGAATCGGGCAATGTCGAGGCGGTCGAGGTGGTGAAGTGGAAGGCCCGGATCTTGGCCATCTCCCGCACCAGATCAACCCTGTCAACCTGGGTTCGATGGATCTGAAGCCCGGTGCGCTGCCGCAGGTCGGCCAGCAATTCCTCGTTCCTTGCCGGCACCAGCAATTCCGGCTTGTCGTAAAGGATCACCAAGGCGTTTTCGTGAGGCAGGGTGCCGTCACGGTCCAGCACCGCGACCAAGGTCAAAAGGCCGGTGTTGGCCACCAGCAACTCAAGCCAACCCGAAGGCAGCGAGGCCAGGGCGTTGATGAGGCCCAGTGTGACCGAAACCAGAAGGTAAGCCATTTCGCGGATGGGCACCGCGACCGTGCGGTAGCGCAGGATGCTGAAGATCGCGAACAGCCCGAAGGCGAACCCGACTTCAAGGGTGTTGTTTCCCAATAGGTGGCAGATGAGGAAATTGATGGCGTTGAACAGGGTGAAGGAGAAGACGAAGTCCTTGTTCCTGTGCCTGGGGTAATAAAGCAGGCGGACAAGCACAAACACGGCCAAGGCGTCCACCACGACCCGCGAAAGGAAAAGCGCCTCCACGGAGTCTTTCAGGGCGACTGGGTCAACCGGCGCGGGCATGGAGCGAGATCCTTTCGGCGTGGCGCCACGCGGGGCGCAGGAACTGGGACCTGTGTTCGCCCAAGGCGATGGCACCGGCGCAATACTTGCTGAACCTTTCGGGTCGCGCGCGCAAGGCTGAAAGCACCGCCGCGATCTCGCCGCGGGGCCTTGGGCCATGGGTCTTGGCCTCGGCCACGACCAGGCCGGCGAGCGATACCGAATTACCCTGACCCAGAAACTCGAGACCTGTGTCGATAGTGAACTTGGCGGAGTGGTCGAGTGCCATCAAGGTGATGCGGTCGTAGCGGACCCAGAGGACCGGCTGGAGGGGAAGCGCCGACAAGCATCCAAGCATCGCCCGCTGAAACGGATCAAGGGTCGCGGCCGGCCCGTCGGGTGACTCTCGGCGGGTCTTCACGGTCACTTCGGGCGAGGCCTTGTATTTCACCTCGAAGAAGCAGGCGCCCGTGTCCCTGTAGACGCGCCATCTGGCCTTGGAACGCTTCACCTTTCCCTGGTGGTGGGCCCTGAAGAGGGCGCGGTCCGGCGTGTCGAGGTAGAGGCTGTCGTAGCCGAACGACCTCCTGCCGGCGATGTCGAGAATCCGGCAAAGAGGTTTTAATTTGGCCAAGAGACAAGGAAGATGTGTCTCGGGGAACAGGAACTTGGTGTCGTGCCTGGCAAGCAGGCCCTCGGCGTCCAGTTCCGCCAGGTTCATGGGGGAGAAGTCGCCGGTTTCAGGTCGCCGGACCGTTGCTCTTTCCGGAAGAGTCGGGATGGAGTTCAGTTGACGGGCATCTTCCATGATTCGTTCAATCATGCGCATGATTGAACCGGGCCACAATACGCAATCGCAGGAAGACGGGAATGACCGTCCCGGTTTCCTGCCCGTTTCTGGCGTGGGCCTTTCATGCCTGAACCCGTAAAAATGAACCAGATTTCACTTTTGTCCCTTCACGGAGGATTGAAGGCATGTCTCTCTCCCTTTGCTTTCTGGTGATACTTGCCGGCGCCGATCCGTTTCCCGCCAAGCCGGAGGGTTTGAAACTCGCCAAGTCCGAGGACGGCATCGACACCCCTTCCACCCCTCCGCCAGCTGGAGCCATCGTGCTTTTTGGTGGAAAATCCCTCGATGGCTGGACCCACCGCAATGGCGGCAAGCCCGGCGCGTGGAAGCTGGTTGAAGGCGGCGCCGTGCAGGTGGTGCCTGGAACCAGCGACCTGCTCAGCAAACACCTGATCGACGGCCCTGTGGCTGTTCATGTCGAGTTTCGCACCCCGTGGATGCCGGGCGACAAGGGTCAGGGCCGCGGCAACAGCGGCGTTTACCTACAGGGCCGCTACGAGGTTCAGGTGCTTGACAGCTACGGAATTGAAAAGCCCGGTGAGGGCGATTGCGGGGGTATTTACGGCATTGCCAAGCCCAAAGTGAACGCCTGCAAGGCTCCGACCACTTGGCAGGCATACGACATCGACTTCACACCCCCGGTCTTCAAGGACGGCAAAAAGGAGAAGCCCGGAAACATCACGGTCAAGCTCAATGGCGTGGTCATTCATGAGAATGTGGTCATCACCAAGGACAACACCACC
>CAWUNZ010000441.1:0-2654 GCA_963923445.1 uncultured bacterium | reverse complement strand
TGCTCAAAAGATCCAGCATATTGGAAACCCTTGGGTTGGATGCTAACCTCAGCAGGTTTTATGCCCCCTGCCTTTGGATATTGATACGCCGGCGCTGATGCCGATCAAGGGGACTCCCCACCTGCAGGCTTCAATTCGTTACGATTCCGTCCTTGGACAAGCCTGAGTGAAAATTCAAATCATTGATCAGGCACGGATGCTTGTACTGTTCGGGGGCCCCACGCGTGGCAAGCAGCCTTTGTCGGTCCCATTCGGCCCAATATCCGGGGCGAAGCCGAATCAGGCGCAAAGGCCCCAACCGCTGGCTCGACCGCTTGGACTCATATTCCACATTGAGTTGCTGGAGAATCCGTTCCAAGTCCTGAAGGAACTTGCCGGCTTGCTCAGGGGACCCCAGTTCTCCGGCCTCGACATGGAGTCCGTACGAGGGCATTCGCTCGTCCCATATTGGCGCCACTGAGTAGCTTGACAATGCGAGGTCGTGAAGGGCCAAGGCTTGGGCCACCGCGCGGGTCACATGGTATTCAGAAAGTTTCTCACCCGTCATGTTGCTGAAATAGGAACCCTTGTTCAGGAACTCCAATAAAGGTGTCTTGCCAAGGAAACCGGTGCATTTCACGAGGTCCCTGATGTCATACCGGTAAAGGCCGTAGTCCGTGGTCAACAAGATGAAATAGGTTTTTCCAAGTTCAAGCTCGTGGGCAAGGAGGGTTTGGGGATTTGCCGCTCCAATTTCCTCTTCCGGGACGAACTCAAAAAAATGGGAAACAATGTCCAGGACACCGGAGGGACAGGAATCCACCACGGGAATGGTCATTCTTCCCTCGCTGGCAATCAGTCCGACATCGCGCACGGGCATGGCGCCGAAGTATTTCGGGTACTGGCGAAGATAGGCGCCCATGCTGCCGCCGGTCCAATTCCCCAGAAGCGTCCACTCGGGCCAATAATCCTTGGGGAAAAGGCCGCCTTCCTTGTTCCGCACGCACTCAAGCGCCGAGGCCCTCTCCGGATTGGGGCGCGACGCCCGGCGGGAGACCTCGTCGCGGATATCCGCGGGGATCTCGAACCGGGAGGAAATACCACCGTCACGGATATCTCGTATCAGGTCATCCGAATAGTCATTTCCAAACCTGGCGAGGTTCACCAGGGTGGAGGGATTCGCTGCCAACACCATACCGACCTGGCGGGGCATGCTCAGCCTCATGGCCAGATACTGCTTGGCTGTCGGATCCTTGATCCTTCCAGCGGAACCGGGAACCGCATAAAGCCTCTTGATAACCGGATTTTGCATGGTTGCGGTCAACCCCGTGACGGCTCCGCAGGGGGTGCCGGCCTCGGTCAATTCCTCGCGCCAATCTCCGGACATCTGAACGATCGGCGTCATCGGGACTTTGTCGTGGTCCTGAAAGGCGCGCAGGCCCCAGAGGTTCCATCCGCGCCGGTATGATTCCAGATAGCTCGGATTGACCGGAATCAGCTTTCTTGTGGCGGTGGTTCCACTTGTGAGGGCGAACATGTGAACCGTGTGGTCCGCCAGGAGGGCGCGAAACTCCCCGCGGCGCATGCGGTCGATATAGGGAGAAAGCCGGTCGTATCCGGCAATCGGCAGGGCGCGGCGAAAATCCCCGAGGTTCCGGATCGACCTGAAACCATGATCCCTGCCGAATCCGGTGTCCTGATGCCGGCGGATGATCCGCATCAGCAGCCTTCCCTGAACCTCGGCCGGATCCTCGACCGTGCGCAGGAACCGCCTCAGCTTCCGGCGGATGGGGGGCGCGATCACCAAACTGAGGATCTGCCGGAGAAAGTATTTCCCCAACGATCCTGAAGCCGCGCTGGCCATGAGTAGGTTCTCAGTCCCCGCGGGCGGCAAGGGGCCTTGCGGGACGGGCGGGAGTCAGGTGATCGTCAAAAAACGCAAGGACCCGTGAACGGTACTCATCGGGATGTTTTGCAAAGGCCTCGTTGTGCCGCGCGCCCGAAGCAAGCCAGAATTCGTGCGTGGCGGGCCCCGCTTGCCCGACAATTTGATGAAGACGAGAAGCCATGGATGCGCGAATGTAACTGTCCTTCTCACCATGAATCATCAGGGTTGGAAGATGACCCAAGCGCCTGAGGGCCGCCTCAATCGAAGGAAAGTGGCAACCCCGCTCCCGCTCCACCAGAAGAAAACACACCTTGGCCAACGAACCGTAGAACCAATCGGGAAGGATGTTTTGGAGCCAGTGCATCCGGCTGTAGATCCTGACCCATTGACGCATGTAAGGGACCACGGTCGTGTAAATGGCGAACATGCCGTCCGTGACCAGACACTCCACGAAGGGGTCGCCCACCGAGGCGACTGTTACCGCTCCAGCTCCCTTGCTGATCCCCATGACCCCGATCGAGGAAACCTGACCGGCATAACGAGACTTGAGCCAGGACAGGACGGCCTTGGCATCGGCGACCTCGTTGTCGGTGACCCAATGAAGCGGTTGATACCCCTCAATGGCATCGCTTTCGCCCTGACCTCGGGGCTCATACGAGACAATGTCATAACCGGCTTCCCTTAGGAAGGGGGAGTATTCAAGGCATGACCACCTGTTTGAGCCGAATTCAGGGGCAAATAGAACAACCCCGCGCCGCTTGCCGGTTGCCGGAAGAATGCACAGCTT
>CAWUNZ010000440.1:0-2656 GCA_963923445.1 uncultured bacterium | reverse complement strand
ATGGACTCGGTTTGCAGGGTCCCCCAACACAACAGGCTGCTGGTTGCCGACTGGTACCGCCATCCCAACTACGACGACTACTGGAAAGCGGAAGACTGCGTACCCCATTTCAACAAAATGGATGTCCCCTGCTTCACCATCGGGTCATGGTTCGACTTCATGAATGTCGGATCCGTCGAAAGTTTTATCGGCCGTCAGCACAAGGGCGGCGAGCGTTCCCGGGGAAAACAGCAAATGATCATCGGCCCTTGGGTACATGGAGGCAGTTGGGCGAATTCCTCTAAAGTCGGCGATCTCACCTACCCGGAAAACTCGCGATTCAATGTCGAGGAACATGTGGTCAGGTGGTTCAACCACCACCTGAAAGGAATCGCCAACGGAGTCGATAAGGATCCGACAGTTCGCTACTATGCCATGGGTGCTGTCGATGAACCAAATGCTGTTGGCAACCAGTACAGAACCGCTCTCGACTGGCCGGTCCCCTGCAAGCCGACACCGTATTATCTTGAAGCTGGAGGTAGCCTTTCAGCCACAGCGCCATCTATTCCGGACTCTTCAACCAGTTACAAAGCCGACCCCTTCAAACCCGCCTCCGTGGGTGACAATGTCCGGGCATTTCCCGGTGCCAAGGATGCCGGATTATTCGAGAAGCAACCCAATGTCCTGACCTTCACGACCCCTGTGTTGAGCCAACCTGTGGAATGGACCGGGAAGATTGTGGCGGAACTCAAGGTGGCATCCGATGCCCCGGACACTGACTTCATTGTCCGGATCAGCGATGTTTACCCGGATGGGAAATCAATCCTCCTGGTTGATTACATCCGCCGGGGGAGATATCGCGATGGATTCGAAAAAGATTCGTTTTTGAAGCCGGGTCAGATCGCTCCGATCACTTTTGATGTCGGCTGGATCAGCCAGGTTTTCAACAAGGGGCACCGCATCCGCGTGACGGTTTGCAGCACCGCGACCCCTTTCTACGAACCGAACCCGAATTCGGCGGCACCACTTAGCCCCGAATTCCCCCAAGATGCCCGCGTGGCTACCAATACGATCTTTCATCAGGCCAAAGCCGCGTCACGCATCATTGCACCTTTGCGAGATTGAACCAATCACGCCCGGAACTGCCGGTACTGACTAACTAAGGAATTCCTGAATGAGCGCCATGTACTTAGTCATCACCATTCTGGGTTTGGCGGCATCGCCCTCTGGACCAGAATTCGCCGACATGGCTCCTCGCGGTGTACTCGTCGTTTCCGGGGCGGGAGCAGTGCCTGACCTGGCAGTGCGGGAGTTGATATCCACTGCCAAGGGTGAAAAAGGCCACCTGGTGGTGATTCAAGGTTCCGCCAACGGATTCTCTGCGCCGTGGAAAGGCTTATCCGAAACCACCCTGCCTAAAATCTCAATCCTTCAAGCCCGGAACAGATCCGAAGCTGAAAGGCCGGAATTTTCAGAAGTGATCAACAAAGCCACCGGTGTCTGGTTTGCCGATGGGTCTTCCGGGGAGATGGCGGCCATTTACGCCGGAACCCCGTTGGCGGAGAGACTATCGGCCCTTTTGGGGCGTGGAGGTGTTGTGGGTGGTGCCCCCGGCAATATTTTGGGATCGGCAATCATCACCGACGCGAATGAAAAGCATGAACCGAAAGCCGGCTTGGGCCTGCTCCCGGGCGTCATCATCTCCCCCGAATTGAAACGGGAAAAATTCGAGCAACTGATTTCCAAGGCCGCCGCGCGAATTCAGGGGCAATCTGGATTGGTTATTGACGATCAAACCGCTTTGATAGCGCGCGGTCGTCAAATTCAGGTGCTGGGCAAGGGTAGCGCTCATTGGGTATCTTTCAATTCTGAAAAACCAAGGATCACCACCCTGCCGACAGGCACGCGCGACGATCTCGTGCGCCTCCATCGATTCGGAGGCAATCGCCCCCCGGTCCCAAGGGGAAAGCCAACGCTCGATTCAGGTTCCGTGATGGCTGTGGGTGGAGGGGGCATGGGTCCGGAACTCGCAAAGCGGTTCATTCAACTCGCTGGCGGTGAAGGAACCAACATCGTCATCCTGCCGACCGCCGCGCCTGAAACCTCACCGACGGCCCAAGGTGAACAGGCAATCAAACTCCTCTCCCGGGGCGGCACTGCCAAATTCAAGGTTCTGGCCTCCACCAAGCGACAAGAGGTTGAATCGGAGGACTACCTGACCTCCCTCGAAAAGGCAGGCGGTGTTTGGTTCGGAGGCGGTAGACAGTGGAGATTCGTTGACGCTTACGAGGGGACCCGTTTCCAACAGGCGCTCGATGGTGTCTTGAAACGGGGCGGCGTTATCGGCGGCAGTTCCGCTGGCGCCACCATCCTGGGGGATTACCTGTGTCGGGGAGGGCCATTGGGAAACACGGAAATCATGGTTCCCGGATACGACCTGGGATTCGCTTTCCTCAAAGGTGTCGGCATCGACCAGCATTTCGCCCAACGCAAGCGCTTCAGTGACATGGAAAAATTCAGTAGCACCTACCCGAATTTTATCGGTGTGGGGATCGATGAGGCCACCGCTTTGATTGTGACAGCAAAAGGCGCCGAGGCTTTAGGCCCCGGCAAGGTGCATGTTTACAAGAATGGTAAAGCCCTTTCCTCCCACGCCTCGGGTGAAAGGGTTAACCTT
>CAWUNZ010000439.1:0-2671 GCA_963923445.1 uncultured bacterium | reverse complement strand
GTCACATAAGGCAGAGGCAGCAATCCGCCGGCCTGGAAGTTCGCCGTCTGGCCATTCATGGCCACGAGGGCCGGTTCGGCGAGCGTCTTGGCATAGTGCAATTCGCGGAGGGCGTTGATCGCCAACTGAATCTGACCGTTGTCCAGCGCCACGGGCAGGTTATTGAGCACGCCTTGGGGCACCACATTCCCCAGCCCGCCGCTGTTGGTGAAGCTCGTGAAGGTGTTGCCGATGCCCAGGCCAAGCGCCGGGCGAATTTGTCCGGTGGTGGAGGCGCCCACCTGCAGGCCGGTGCTGTTGAAGATGTTGAAGTTCAGGCCGATGCTGCGGCCGGCGCTGCGGTCAACCTCGGCCACCGTCACCTGCAGTTGCACCTGCTGGTCGCCAGGCACACGCAGCATGTTGATCACCTGCCGGGCGCCCGCGGCCTCGAAGTTCACCTGCCCCTGGCCTTGCCGGGGTGTGTTTCCCTGCTCGAGCACGGAAGCGTCATCGGGCTGAACCAGGTCCACCGGCACGCGCGCGGCATTGGCGCCATTGCGATCCTGCGGGCTCAGGGGCGAGTTGGCGCGCACCACATGCATGATCTGGTTGGCCTCGTCCATCGACTTGGCCTGGCCGGTCACCATGAGCTTGTCGCCCACCAGCACCAGTGTGACCCGGCTTTCGGGGAAGGCCCGGTTGATCTCCTTCTCCAGCTCCTTGTAAATGCGCTCCACGCGCTCCTTGATCTCCTGGTCGGGCTCCACGAGGATCGCATAGGCCACCGAGGTTTCCTTGGCCTTGTCCTTCTCGTCCTCGAACCAGAGGGTGAGGACCGTCACGCCCACCCGCTCGCCCAGAATCGACAATTCCGTCGGCGCCACCACCACATAGGACGCCACCGCCGGGTTGGCGATCTGCACCCTCTTGGGAGCCTTTTTCAGTCGAAGCAGCGAGGTCCGGGTCACCACCACCTCGATGGAGTTGGCGGGCTGGACGACATCCTTGATGAACGGGTTCGGTTCCGCCTGCCCCTGCTGCAGGGCCAAGGGCGGGGGAATGCGGCCGGGCTGGCCGTTGTTGCCCATCCGTTGAATACGAACCTGGTTGGCACCGAAGGGGAGCACAGGTTGGGCGGCCAACGGATTGGGCGCGGGCAATTCCATCGGTAGTGGGTTGGCCGCGGCCGGAGGTTGCGCCGCGGGCGCGCCCAGGTTCCGGTTCTGCTGGGCCAGGGCACCAGGCCGGGGCTGAACCAACGGCTGAGTTTGCGCCAAGGCCCCGTGGGCCACCAAAAGTGAACCAATCGAGGAAACCAAGAGGCCCAGCTTGCCACCCGCAAGTTTCCAGCGGTCGTGCTGCTTGGTTTTCATGTCTTCGCCTTCCATTCAGTTCACCGATTGTTTGCCAAACCCGGCCGAGGCCAAGGTCCGCACAGCCGGCACAATCCGTACAATCGTTTCATCGGACGATCCGGGCCGAGGCATGAACGCAAAATGGCAAGCAGGGAAAAATCTTTCGGTTATTTTGCCTTTGCGGAATTTACTTGCTTTTTTCCGACTTTAATCTCGACCCGCTTCTCAGCTATCAATTGCAATCTATAATGCAAGCACAATGCCTGCTAGCCAATGGCGCTTGAGGAATTCATGAACGATCAACCTCTGCTGATTAATTCTGCCCTGGTGGTCGGCGGCGGTAGCGCCGGGTTTCTTGTCGCCTTGTCGCTGGCCAAGAAGGTGCCATGGCTCAAAATCTCCCTCCTGCGCTCACCCGACATCGGCATCATCGGCGTGGGCGAGGGAACCACCGCCTCGGTCACCCACCACCTGCACGACTACCTGGAGATCGATCCGGCGGAGTTTTTCGCGTTGGCCAAACCCCAGTGGAAACTCGGACTGCACATGCTGTGGGGCACCCGCCCGTACTTCGACTACACCTTCCGCAAGCAGATGGAGACCCACTTCGCCCTGCTCGATCGCGCCACGGCGTTTTACATCCCCGAGGGTTGCGATTTTTCCCGGGCGGGTGTCACCTCGGCGCTCATGGCCGACAACCGCGTGTTCCTGCGCGGACCGGATGGCTATCCCGTGGTGGGCAGTGATGTCGCCTACCACATCGAGAACGAACTGTTTGTTTCCTACCTCGAACGGAAGGTTCGCGAGGCGGGGATTCCCATATCCGATGGCACCATCCAGCAGGTGGAGCGGGATGCCAAGGGTGTCCGCCGGGTGATATTGGAGGACGGGAGCGCGCTGGAGGCCGACCTGTTTGTCGACGCCTCGGGTTTCAGGTCTGTCCTTCTGGGCAAGGCGTTGGAGGAACCGTTCACCTCGTTCAAGAGCAGTTTGTTTTGTGAAAAGGCGGTGGTGGGCGGCTGGAGGCGAGGCGAGGAGCCGATCAAGCCTTACACCACGGTTGAAAGCATGGAAGCGGGCTGGTGCTGGCAGATCGAGCATGAGCACCGGATCAACCGAGGCTATGTGTACGCCCCCGACTTCATTTCCGACTCGGACGCCGAGGCGGAATTCCTTCGCAAAAACCCCAAGGTGGAACGCACGCGCGTCGTGCCATTCCGTTCCGGTTGCCATGAAAGGGGCTGGGTGGGAAATGTGGTGGCCATCGGCAACGCCAGCGGGTTTGTGGAACCGCTCGAGGCGACGGCGCTGGATGTCATTTGCACCACCTCACG
>CAWUNZ010000438.1:0-2677 GCA_963923445.1 uncultured bacterium | reverse complement strand
CTTCTGAAAACCAGAGACGAGCGCTCCATTCGCTTCGCAAATTGCTTAAATTCCTTGGATTTTTTGAGCCCGATGCCATTTTTCCCGATATTTTTCCTGGTGTTTCCAAAAAAAATCGGAAAAAACCGCATTTTTTCGGGTTGAATGCGTTGACTGACCGATGGTTGGCTCCTAATCTTGGCCTTCGAGGCCATGCGCGAAGCTGGTCGTGTCCATCAGGTTCCGGACTGTTTCCGGGAACAACTAAGGAAGGTGCCACATGGCGAAGGAAGAGAAGAAGAAGCCCCTCAACAAGAGCGGCCTGCTGCTGAAGATTGCCGAGCACACCGGTCTGGGCAAGAAGGAAGTGCTCGCGGTTCTCGAGGCGGTGGTGGAAGTCGCCGGCGAGCAGCTTGGCAAGAAGGGCCCGGGCGTGTTCGTTCTGCCCAACATGATCAAGCTCACCCGCAAGGTTCGCCCCGCCACCCCGGCTCGCAAGGGCAAGAACCCCTTCACGGGCGAGGAGACCACCTTCAAGGCGAAGCCCGCCAGCGTGACCGTGAAGGGCACCGCCCTCAAGAAGTTCAAGGAAGGCCTCAAGTAAGAACTTAGGTCCCCACATCAACGCCGGGTTCCCTTGGTCGGGGGCCCGGCGTTTATCATTTGGCAGACATGTTGACGACGGGAGCAAAGCCATGATCCACCTTGGCGTGAACATCGACCATGTGGCCACCATTCGTCAGGCGCGCAGGGGCGCCCACCCCGAACTGGCTCATGCCGCCACGCTGGCGGTGTTGGGAGGTGCCGACAGCATCACCATTCACCTGCGCGAGGATCGACGGCACATCCAAGACCGCGACCTGCCGCTGTTGCTGCAGATGGCCACGGTGCCTGTGAACCTCGAGATGGCTGCCACGGCGGAAATGACAGCCATCGCGACCCATGCGCGCCCGGCATGGACCTGTCTGGTGCCTGAAAAACGGGAAGAGCTGACAACGGAAGGCGGGCTGGATGTGGTGACCCACCAGCAACCGGTGAAGCGCGCGCTGGAGGCGCTGCGAGGTGCCGGCGTGCGGGTGTCGCTGTTCATTGATCCGGACGCCCGTCAGGTGGAGATGGCGAAATTCCTGGGCGCCGATGCGGTTGAGTTGCAAACGGGCAGTTACAGCGAAGCCGTGACGGAAGCGGATCGGCAAGCCCGGCTGGATTCCCTGCGCGGCGCCGCCAGGCTGGCAAAGCAATGCGGGTTGCGGGTGCATGCCGGGCATGGCCTCGATTACCACAATGTGCAGGCGGTGGCGGCGATTGGCGAAATGGTGGAATTGAACATCGGGCACAGCATTGTCAGCCGGGCGGTGCTGGTGGGGATGGTGGAGGCGGTTCGGTCGATGCGCCAGGCCATGCGGGAAGGGCGCGGCGGGTGAGTGCGGGCGAGTTCCTCTGGTTTCCGTGTCGGTGCTTGGCTATGGTCCCGCCCGGTCGAGCCAAACGGAGGAACAAGACCATGATCGATCTGATGAGCGCCGCGGCTTTGGGTTGCTGGCTGGGTATGTCCCAGGCTCCCGCCGCGCCGGTGGCCCAACCCGCGACGCCCCCCGCGACCGCGTTGCCGGGAGCAGCGCCCGCCACCGCAACCGAACCGGCGGGTGCTCCTCAGCTGCCGCCCAACACCATCGTGGCCCGGGTGAACGGCCAAAACATTCTGGAATCGGCCGTGCAGCGGGGCTTGGAGCGTTTTCCGCCCGCCAAGCGCGCCGAGGTTCGCAACGAGATGCTGCAGTTCCTGATCGACACCATGCTGGTGGATCAGTATCTGCTCGCCGCCCGCATTCCCGCCACGCCCGAGGAGGTGGCCAAGCGTGTTGACGAGATGAAGGCGGAGGCCAAGAAGCAAAACCGGGAGTTCGAGAAGATCCTCGAGGGGATGCGCCTGACTCCCGACGAGTTGCTGGTGCATGTGGCCGCCGAGATCCGCTGGGAAAAGTTCATTGCCCAGCAGGGCACCGACAAGGCCCTGGAAACCTTCTTCAATTCCGACAAGGCCCTGTTCGACGGCAGCACGGTGCGCGCCCGCCACATTCTGTTTTCAGCTGGCGCCGCAACCGACGAGAAGGCGAAGGCCCTCGGTCAGGCGCGTGCCGCCAAGGCCCAGATCGAGCAGAAGGTGGCGCAGGACTTGGCCAAGAACCCCGGCGGGCCCGACAAGCTGGCGCAGGAAAAGCGCCGGACCGAGGCCTTGGACGAGGTTTTCTCAACCATGGCCCGCGACATCTCCTCGTGCCCCAGCAAGGCCCAGGGGGGTGATGTTGGATTTTTTGCCCGCGATGGCAGCATGGTGGAAGCCTTCTCCCGCGCGGCCTTCTCAATGGAGCCTTACAACCTCTCCGATGTGGTGGAAACCCCCTTCGGTTATCACCTGATCATGGTGCTCGAGAAGAAGCCCGGCAAGCAGGTGACCTTTGAGACGGTGAAGGAAGAGGTGCGCGAGGTGTTCGGCGAGAAGATGAAGGAACAGATGGCCAAGCAACTTCGCACCACCGCGAAGATTGAGATCGCCGGCGCAAGGTAAGGTTGCAACGAAAATCTATTCAGCGAGCCTCGAGGTTGACCTCGGGGCTTTTTTCGTTGGGTAGGCGATTTTTGGCGAGCCTCGGGCGCAAGCCCGAGGGTAAAACTTCTATTCGAAACGGCGCTCTCG
>CAWUNZ010000437.1:0-2677 GCA_963923445.1 uncultured bacterium | reverse complement strand
AGCGTGATGATGACGAGCAGCATCATCATCACCAGCGGGTAGAGCAGACCGGGGACCTGGGCCAGCAGCCTGGGAGTGAGCGAACTGTCTTCCCGCGGCGGGGCGATCCACCTTGGGGCCCCCTGGCAGATTCTCAGTTCAAACAGGTCGTCCCTGGCCAGCAGGCCCGGCATCGACAGAACCTCCGGGCCATGGCCCGACAACAACATTCCCCTTGCCCGCGCCTGAAGCGCCCCATGGCCAAACTGCCGTTCCCAAACCAGCCAATAAAGGGGGAAAGGAACAAACCAGAGGCCCGTGGTCTCCAGCCATCCCCAGGCTCCACCGCGCTCGGGGCCACTTCCCAGAACCCGTTCGAGGGGAACCCCGCTCGCGAGCGCCAGCCTTAGCCCTGCCGCCAATTCCCTTTGCCTGAGCAACCGCATGTGGTCCCAGATGAAAAAGGCCCAGCAGTAAAATCCCAGCACCAGCAGAAAACCGAAAACCGGCCCCAAAACAACGCATGCGGGCACCAGGGGCAACCCCATCAGCAGGGCCGCCGCCAGGCGCCTGAAGAATCCCGGACGGGGGAAACTCACTTCGACAACCCTTCGACCAGGGTGAACATCGGCAGGAACAGCGAAAGCAGGAACAGCCCGATCCCGCCTCCCGCGACAAACACAAGCAACACCGGTGGCAGCACGGCGCGCAGCCAACTGGCCCGCCACTCCGCCATGCGCATGGAAGTGTCGCGCAGCAGGTCCAACTGCTCCGCAAGTTTCCCTTGGCTGGCCCCCACCCCGGCGATCCACGCCGCCCAGGCTGTTCCCAGCTTGTGATCGCGAATCGAGGGTTCCAAAGGTTTACCAGCCTCGAGGTCTTTCGAAGCCTCGTTGGCGGCATGCCGAAGCACCGGGTCGGGTGATGCCTCGCCGGCCAGCCTGAGCGCCTCGGCAAGGGGAACCTCAGCGGTGACCAGCAATCCCAGCAGGTCGTAAAGCAGCGCCAAATTCACTTGCCTCTGCATTTTTCCCCACACCGGAACGGCTCCGGTGATCCGGCACCAGGCGCGTTTGCCCGGGTCAGTTGCCATCAGCGCCAAGCGCAACAACAGAACTGTTATCACCAGGCACACGGGCGCGATCAGGAAAACCGCCACGGAATGTTCGGATAGGGAGAAAAGCGCCTGGGTCATCCAGGGGATGCGCATGCCGAAATCGGCGAAAATCTTCATGAACCGCGGGATCACAAAGCTGCCGAGAAACGCCAGGATGGCCAGGCCGAACGCCATGACGATGGCCGGGTAAAAAAGGGAGTCCAGAACCACGGCCGAGAGTCTCGACCTCAACCGCGCATGTTCACCCAGGCGGGTGAGGCTTTCAGCCAGCTTGCCGCTGGCCACGCCGCTGCGAACCAATGCCGCCACATGGGGCGGCGCGCCCTTGAGAGCCTCGGCCATCGCCGCGTCGATCGGTTTGCCTTCGGAAAGCAGCCTTGAAAGGTCGCGGCACGCGCGACCGACGGAATCGCCGCCCAGTTCAACGGATAGCGCCGCCAAGCCTCGGTCAAGCGGCAGGCCCGCGCGGGCAAGGGCGGCCATCTCATCGCTGAGGGCGGCCAAGGTTTCAGGGTTCATGGTGCGACCCAATGGGATTTGACCCAAATAGTCTACGACCGCACCATCAACCCACCACGATTAAAAGGATTTTAAGAACTGCCTTGCTTGCCCAAGGCGTGGTTGAGGCCTGATTCCGTGATGATTCCATGCTCCATGGCCCTTTTGGCAGCCCCGATCAGGGGTTCCATGCCGTCGTCCTTGGCCGCTGCGAAAAGCGCGTCGGCATCCGCCCGCGCCAGAACGGCCTTGCGAAATGCCCCTCCGGGCAAAAGAAGTTCGGCCAAGGGGAATCGGCCCTTTTCGTCGGCTGATCGTACCAGCCTTTGGTGCAAAATGGCCTTGAGAGAGCCGGTGAGCAGGTATGGCTCCAGTCCCATGTCGAGAAGCCTTGACGCCGCTCCGGGCGCCGAAGTGGCGTGGATGGTGGCAATGACGAGGTGACCCGTGAGGGCCGCGCGCAGGGCCGATTCCGCCGTTTCGGGGTCCCGTATTTCGCCGATCATGATGGCCTCGGGATCCTGCCTCAGCAGGCTCCGCAGGCCCCGGGCGAAGTCGAAGCCCGCCGCGGGGCGGATGCTCGACTGAGTGATGCCCGGTATCTCCCGCTCGACCGGGTCCTCGAGCGTGCACACCTGCATGCCGGCCGAGGCAAGGCGGCGCAGGCAGGCGTAGATGGTGGTTGTTTTGCCGCTCCCTGAGGGGCCGGTGAGCAAGATCATGCCTTCCCGGCCGTCGAGGGCCCGCTTGAGCGCCTCCACAATCCTAGGTTCGAAACCGAGGGAATCGAGGTCGCGGTCCGGCCCCGGCTGGAAGAACCGGATGACCACCTTTTCACCGTGCACCACCGGGAAAGTGCTCACCCGCCCCTCGCCTGCGGCGTCGCGCATCCCGCCTTCCTGCGGAATGTCGATTCGGTAAGTCAGCAGGCCGGCCAAAACCTTGCAGCGCGCGGCGACATTGGCCGAAAGTTCAACGGGCAGGCTTGCCAGCGTTTCCAGCGCGCCGTCCACCCGCAGCCGGACTTCCAGGCTGTCGCGGCCCGGTTCCAGGTGCAGGTCGCTGGCGCCTTTTTGCCGCGCC
>CAWUNZ010000436.1:0-2678 GCA_963923445.1 uncultured bacterium | reverse complement strand
GGTTCCAGCAACCCCTTGGCCACTAGCCAACCATGGAGCTTGTTCCAGGATCTCGGGCCGGCGGGGCTTTCCCCGCAATCCTTGCGCGTCAACCAGGCTTCCTCGGTGCTTTTTGCGTAGTGACCGAGAAGTTCCATGGCTCGGGGATCCTGTTCCAGAACAGAGGCCTCATCATCCACATTTTCCATGGTGTCCATGCCGCGGGGAACCTCCCACGCCAACATCGGACCGTGCGGTTCCATGGGAACCGTCCAACCATGGAACAAGAACCAATGAGAGCCAACCCTTGGGCTGGCGTTGCGGGTTTTGATGAAGAGTAGGGATGAAATCAGGCGAGGATGGGGTGGACGATTTCCCCTTCGACATCGGTCAGCCGGTAGTCCCGTCCTTGGAATCTGTAGGTGAGTTTTTTATGGTCGAGGCCTAATTGATGAAGGATGGTGGCGTTGAGGTCGTGGACATGGACTTTTCCTTGGGCTGAGGCGAAACCCAATTCGTCTGTTTGGCCGTGCTGGATGCCGGGCTTGAAGCCTCCACCGGCAAGCCAAACCGTGTACGCGTCGATATGGTGGTTGCGGCCGACGGTTTCACGGATTTCACCCATGGGGGTGCGGCCGAATTCCCCGCCCCAGACCACGATGGTGCTGTCGAGCAGCCCGCGGCTGGCCAAGTCGTTCACCAGAGCCGCGCAAGGTTGGTCCACCTCCCGGCAAACCCGCTCCAAGCCGCGTTCGAGGTTGATGTCGGGGCCGCCATGATGATCCCAGTCGGTGTGGTAAAGCTGGATGAAACGCACACCCCGTTCCACTAGCCTGCGGGCCAACAGGCAGTTGGCGGCGAAAGATGGTTGGCCGGGAGTCGCGCCATAGCGTGCGAGTGTTGACGAGGATTCCTTGGAGATATCGATGAGGTCGGGTGCGGAAACCTGCATCCGAAAGGCCATCTCATAACTCGCCGTTCGCGCGGCGATTTCCGGGTCGCCTTGTTCGGCCTGGTGGATGCGATTGAGACCGGCAACGGCATCCACCACCCGCCCTTGGGAAAGCCTGTCCACGCCGTCGGGGGTGGACAAGTTAAGCACCGGGTCGCCGGTGGAGCGGAAAGGAACGCCCTGATAGGAACTGGGCAGGAAACCGCTGCCCCATAGGGGCATGCCCCCACGGGGACCCCGCGGGCCTGACTGCAACACGATGAATCCCGGCAAGTCCTTGGCGGGGCTGCCAAGGCCGTAGGTGACCCATGCTCCCATGCTGGGGCGCCCGAATTGGGCTGAACCCGTGTTGGCGAAAAGCTTGGCCGGAGCATGGTTGAAGACATTGGTCGCCATCGAGCGGACAAATGTGAGCTTGTCGGAGACGGAGGCGGTGTTGGGTAGCAGTTCGGATACCGAGGCGCCGGATTGCCCCCATTGGCGGAACTTCCGGGGGCTAGCCATCAGCTTGGGGCGGTCCTTCGAGAAAGTGCTCATGAAGGCGAAACGCTTACCCTTGACGAACGATTCCGGGATGGGTTGGCCGTGCAGGCGGCCGAGTTCGGGTTTGTGGTCGAACAGGTCGAGCTGGCTTGGGCCGCCGGCCATGAACAGATAGATGACGCTCTTGGCCTTGGGCTCATGGTGGGTCGGGCGAAGCGCCATGGGGTCGGCGGCGCGGTCTGGCGCAGCCTTGGATTCCATGGTGGCCAGGGCCATGCCGGCCAGGCCCATGGGGCAGTCCGAGAGAAAGTGGCGGCGTGTCGCGGCCAGGGGATCGCGGGAGTGAGTCATGGCGTTATTCCCGAGTCAGGAACTCTTCGGAGTTGAGGATCACGCGGGCCAGGGCAAGCATCGGGTTTCCGCGCGGGTTTTCAGATTTCTCGCGAATCAGGAACTCACGGAGGAGGGAGGATTCACCGGGGGCGGGTTCACGGCCCAAGGCCGTCCTGAACGCAAGGCTGATCGACTCGTCATCGGAAGGTTGGCCGGCAACCTTGCCGGCAAGGGCCTTGGCGCAATCAACCTGCGTGGCATCGTTCAGCAGTGTCAGGGCCTGAAGCGGTGTGGTAGACCTGTGCCTTCGTGTGCAGGTGGCGCCCCCGTCAGGAGCGTCGAACAGCGCCATGCTGGGGTGGGGAGCGGAGCGCCAGACGAATGTGTACAGTCCCCTGCGGTACCGATCGCTTCCGGGACTGGTTTTCCATTGCTTGGGTACCTGGGTGAAGCTGTAAACCCCTGTAGGCTGGCTTGGGAACACGCTGGGACCGCCAATTTTCCGGTCGAGTAGGCCGCTGACAGCGAGGGATCGGTCACGGAGCAACTCGGCCTCCAGGCGCAGGCGGGACTGCCTGGCCAGCAGGCGGTTGCGGGCATCCACGGCGGCAAGTTCGGCCCTGTGCCTTGAGGATTGTCGATATGTGGCGCTTGTGACCACCATCTTGTGGAATCGCTTCAGGCTGTAGCCTTCCTCGGCGATTTTGAGGGCCAGCCAGTCAAGGAGTTCCGGGTGGGAGGGCGCGGATCCCTGCGTGCCGAAGTCGTTTTCGGTCTCGACAAGTCCAGCCCCAAAGTAGACCTGCCATATCCGGTTGGCCAGCACCCGGCCGGTGAGGGGGTTGGATGGCGAGAAAAGCCAGCGGGCCAGTTCCAGGCGATCGGCCTTGGCGCCCTGTGGCAACTGGGGGAGGTTTTCAGGAACCGCCGC
>CAWUNZ010000435.1:0-2691 GCA_963923445.1 uncultured bacterium | reverse complement strand
CTGGTCTCCAAGGGCCTTGAGCACGGCGCGACGGATCGGCTGTTCCGTGGGAGCCAGCCGGCCCGACTGCGAGAACAGCACGCCCACCTTCACCGGCGAACCGCTGGCCACCGGCATGGAGGCATCCGGGTCTTTGGCCTGGTTGCCACCCTCGCCCTTGCCGCCATCGGTTGATGAGGGCTTGCCCGACAGGATGAACAGCAGAACGCTTGTGGCGACCGTGAGGACGGTGACCACCCCGCTGACCGCCACCCAGAACCCGGCTTTTTTCCCGGTGCGATCGGGGCTTGCCTTCCCGGGCGCCATGAGGCTCTTGCCTGTCTGGTGGATGGCCTGGCCGCCTCGGAGGATCACATCGATCGTGTCGATCAGCACGCGCGCCGAGGCCGGTCGGTCGTCGGGATTTTTCTCCAGCAGTTGCTCGAGGATCTGCATGACGGCCTTGGGTGCCTTCCGGCCGGCGGTCTTGAGGTCGGGCGCCGGGCCCTCGTCAACCGTCGCCTCGAGCACGGCGAGGGTGTTCTCCCCCGTGAAGGGGGCCTTGCCGGACAGCATGCGGAACAGGACGCACCCCAGGGAGAACAGGTCGGTCCTCTGGTCGCAGGGCAGGCCGTAGACCTGCTCCGGCGCCATGTAGCTGGGCGTGCCCACCACCATTCCGGCGGCGGTCAGGTTCGACTCCTTGGCGACCTCCTTGGCCAGCCCGAAATCGAGGATTTTCACTCTCTTGAATTGCTTCGTGTCCTTGTGGCATTCGAGCCAGATGTTGGCGGGCTTGATGTCGCGGTGGATCAGGCCGGCGGCATGGGCGGTCGAGAGCCCATGGGCCACCTGCTTCAGCAGGTTCAGCGATTCCTCCACAGGCAGCCAGGAGTCGCGGTTGAGCCGGGCGTCGAGCGTCTCGCCATGGAGGAATTCCATGGCGATGAACGGCACATTGTTGGTGATGCCCACCTCGAAGATGGTCACGATGTGCTCGTCGGAAAGCGACCCGGCCAGCCGCGCCTCCTGCCGGAACCGCTCGACATACGACTCGTCGGCCAGTTCCGGCCGCAGGACCTTGAGCGCCACGGTGCGGCTGAGGCGCTGGTCGATGGCCTCGAACACCACGCCCATGCCGCCCGAGCCCAGCACGCGCTTGATGCTGTAGAACCCCAGCCGGGCCAGTTCCCCTTCCGCCTCGGGCGGCTCAAGGAACGGGTATTCGGCCGGAGGCTTGGGGCGGGAAGGCTTTTGCGCGGCCCGGCGGCGCGATTCCTCGTCGAGGTCCTGGGCCTTGGAGGTGGCGCCCCCCGGCGCGATCATGGTGTCCGGGTCGAGGGTCTCGTCCGAGGATAACTTGGCCGGCTGAATGCTCGAAACCACGAGCGAGACCAGCGCCTTCTGGCATGTCCTGCACCCCTTGAGGTGCGCGGTGAGCTTTTCAACCTCGGGTTGCGGCAGGGTTTTGCGCTTGTACCCCAGAAGCTGGTCGGGGTTGGGACATGTGGTGTTGGATTCTGACATGAAACGGTTCCGGCCGACTTTACCACGCCCGATCCGGCCTTTTGGGGCCGGGGTCCACCCTAGACCCTGATTAACCTATCATGACGATGGAAATGCCCGTTCGCCATAGATTCAAGAGGAGCAAGGCCACATGACGCGGATCATCCAGGGATTCCTCAAGTTCCGCGACAAGGTCATGCCCGACAAGAAGACCCTTTTCCAGCAACTCAGCGGCGGGCAGTCGCCCCAGGCGCTGTTCATCACCTGCGCCGACTCCAGGATCAATCCGAATCTCCTCACGCAGACGGAACCGGGCGACCTGTTCATCAGCCGGAACGCCGGAAACATGGTTCCCGCTCCCGGCGGACCGGTTTCCGGAGAGTCGGCCACCATCGAATACGCCATCAAGGCGCTCAAGGTGAAGGACATCATCGTCTGCGGGCACACCTACTGCGGCGCCATGGGCGGGCTGCTTGATCCGAAAAAAGTGAGCGCCCTGCCGCAGGTGGCCGGCTGGCTGGAACACGCCCGTGAACTGAGGGAATGGATCGACGGACCGGGCGCGGCGCTTCCTGAGCTTGAGAGGCTCAACCAGGTGACCGAGCGCAATGTCCTGCTGCAACTCGAGCACCTCCGGGCCCATCCGGCCGTGGCCGAGGCCCTGGCGGAAAAGAAGGTCCGGCTGATGGGCTGGATGTACCGGATCGAATCAGGCGAGGTGCAGATTCACGACGAGGCCAAAAAGCAATGGGTCTGCCTGACCGAGGTGGCCCGCCAGCGCATGGGACACGATATCCACACCAGCGCGATGCCCGCCCTGCGCAAGCCGGGCGGTCCGATCACTTACTGAGCGGCCCGGCGGACCAAGTTACGCTATCCGAGGGGGACTCCCCCTGCTTATATTGATTCTTCCTTTTCTGACGCACGAATCGGGCATGGAGAAACGCGAGATGGCCAAGGGCGCCGAGAGTCCCATCGCCAGCCGATGGAAGATCACCGACGCGATGGAAACTTACGGGATCCGCGGGTGGGGCAAAGGCTACTTCGGCATCAACAGGTCGGGCCATGTGACCGTGATGCCCGGAAAGAAGCCGGACGAGGCGATCGACCTGAAGAGCCTGGTGGAGCAGCTACAGGCCCGGGGCATCCAGCTTCCCATCCTGATCCGCTTCACCGACATTCTGCGCCACCGCGTCGGGGAGATGC
>CAWUNZ010000434.1:0-2704 GCA_963923445.1 uncultured bacterium | reverse complement strand
GAGCGTGTAGCCCATGAACCTCCAACCCGATTGGCGGGCGGGCGTGGTGGGCCAGGGGGAATCGGGCTTTTCCAGGGTGGCGAAGGGAAGTCCGGACGGCAACGCGATGATATTGTCACCCAGCGGGCCCTCGAAACCGACGCCCCTGTCGGTCCAGTGGCGGGCGGCATCGATGAAACCTCCCTGCCAAAGAAGGGCCAGCCTGAGGTCGTTGGCATCAAAAGCCAGATTGACCTTTTCGGCGTAGCCAACCCCGATACCCCGGGCACCCGCCCCCTCGATGAAGTTGCGGTAGATCACAGCGCCCTTGGATGCCACCAGAGGGATCGACTTCTTCTGGATGCCCACCGGAAGCCGGGCCTTGTTGCCGTCGGCCAGGTACCGCCAGATCGCCTCGATCTGGTTGTTCGCCTTGCCTTCGAGGACATCGTCGATGACGCTCTTGCCTTCCTTGAAGGCCGCGGGCATGCGTGTCCCGGGACGGACGGCCTGCGGATCGTTGACATAGGCGAAGAACCAGTCCCGGCGCAGGCGCTTGGTCATGATGGCCATGTCGATGCCCTGCACGCCCTCAGCCTTGTTGCCGGCAAAGGTGTGGCACTTGATGCAGCCGAATGCCGTGCCGCCAACGAGCATGCGCCCGTGGGTCTTCACCTTGGCGTCGGTTTCGGTGAGTGAAACGGGCCCAATGACGGGAAGCTTGTCAACGCGGGCGAAGACCTCGTTCAGATCAGCGGCGACGGCGCCGAACCCGGGCATACGGGCCTGCATGTAGGGGCGGTCGTCCACCCCATTGACCATGATTTTCTTGAAATAGTCCGGATCCATCTTGGCGCCGACGCCGTTGAGCCACGGAGGCAGGCGCGCCTCGTCTCCCATTTCGGGCTGCGTGGTCTGGAACGCCTTGTTGAGTTCCTCGATGGGTCCGCCCCGGCCGTCGCGGACATGGCAGGCCAGGCAGTTGAACATGGCAAGGTCGTGGCGCACCCGCTCCTTGTCGCCGGCGGGCTTGAGGGGCGCCTTCAAGCCAGCGACCACGGCAACCCTTTGCGCGGCGTTGAGGGAATACCGGGGCAGGCCGGCCTTGGGGGCCTCCGCCAGGCAACCGCCTTCAGCCTTGAGGGCGGTCATGCCCGGGGCCTTCAAACCCGAGGCGATGGCCTTGCCGCCTTCCTTCAACTGGTGGCATTGGGCGCAACCCAGCGAGGCGAACAGGGTCCGCCCCTCCTTGGCGAGGGCGGGATCGGGAACGATGGTGTCGGCGTCCGGTTCAGTCCTGGCCGCGGCCTGGGTCGCCAAGTCCTTCTCGCTGGCAACGAGAACCTGACCGATATCGACCAGTTGCAGGTGCCGGCCCTGAACCGTGAGGGCGAGTTCGTCCTCGCCACCGCCTTGGAAGTACCAAACTTCAACTTTGTGGAGTCCAGATTTAAGCTCGGCCGTCCCCTCGCGCGTGGTGTTGGGGTGGATGCCGTCGTTGTCGAGGACGGTCTTGCCATCGATGATCAGGCGGGAACCATCGTCGCTGGAAATGGCGAACTTGTAGGTGTCGTCGCGGTCCACCTTCCAGAGGCCATGGAACCGGATGGCGTAGTCGTTGCGTCGCCCGGCCACACCAAGGTCGAGTCCGCTGACGACACCGGTGGTTTTCGGCTTGAGCTTGTCGAGATCAGGGAGTTTTTCCCATTTCCCTTGGAAGGCGGAGTAGTTGACCGTGCCGGAGACGACCCGCCCCTTGCTGCCCTGCAGCAGGTAACAGGCCACCTCGCGCGGTTCCTTCCCCGAAAGGAGCTTGGGCATCCGGCCACCGGGGCGAATCTCATGAGGCTTGTCGAGGAATCCGGCCAGGCTGGCCAGGGTGTATTTGGTTTTGAGATCCGGCAAGGGAACCACGCCGGCAGGCAGGGCGCGGGCGTTGCCCTGGGTGTCGCGCTCACCATGGCAGGCCACGCAGCCGACCTTGTGATAGGTGTCGCGTCCACCGGCGATGGCCTTGGTATCGATGACCTCGTACCGGGGGGAACCGGTGGTGGCCAGGAACTGGACCAACGCCTCAACCGCGCGGGCGCGGTCGGGAACGCCTGAAAGCATGTCAGGCATGGTGGTTCCCGGCTTGGCGGCGGCAGGGTTGGTGAGAAATTGCCGGATCCATGCCGGCCTCGCGCGGCTACCCACCGCATCTAGCACAGGGCCTTTGCGACCTGTCACGCCTTCAGCCGCGTGGCAGGTGACGCAATTGAGTTCCGTCAGCAGCAGGTTGCCACCCTCCGCGGGTTGCTCACCTTTGGCGTGGAATCGGTCAAAAGCGGCGACCACGGGATGGGAAGGGTCGGCTGAAAACAGCAGGCACGAAAGCCAGCAAGCGGCGGAAACCATGGTTGGCGGACTCCGGATTCATCTACGCAAGGCAAGACGGGCAGTTTAACCCAAGGACTTTCCATGACAAGCGGGTAGGAATTGCTTGCGGTGGCTTCCCGGTATGTTCCAATCAGCCCATCCTTGGAGGTACAACCATGCTCCCGGTTCCCTTGGCCGCCCTATTTTCCGCCTTGATCTCTCCCGGGGCGGACCTTCCTGCCGACCTGTCTGCTTATTTCAAGCCGCCCGCGGAGTTCGCCAACAGCTTGGGCCAGCACAAGTCGCCCCTGGTGCTCAATGATGGCACCACCGTGAAAACTCCCGGCGACTGGGCCAAACGGCGGGA
>CAWUNZ010000433.1:0-2710 GCA_963923445.1 uncultured bacterium | reverse complement strand
GACCAGCGGAAGATCTGGCGCTTGTCGCCCGATGGAACCAGACCGGCCTGCAATTCCTTGGCCGGTTCCCAGCCGGGGGTGCGGTTCATCGCTTCCTTGAACGCCTCGGTGTCCACCGGTTTTCCCTTGTCGGCGGTTGTCCATTGCGACAAGGTCGCCTGGGCGATGAAGTCGCCCTTGTCCATCAGACGGAGAACCAAGTGGCTGTTGGTCCTGGCCACCATGTGCCAGTCACGCCCATGCAGGAGTTCAAAACGGCTTTTTGAGTCCTTGTAATCGATCGCCAGCAGGGACTCGGGCGCCTCAAAGCCCTTGGGCACGGATACCAGCGCCGGATCGGACAACTCCTTGGGGGTCGGCACCGGCTTGCGGGTCAGCGAGATGGAGGCGTCAACGCTCACCGCGGGGCTGGCTGGCCCGGCCTCGCGCTCATCCTTCTGGCGCCAACGGGCGCCCGTGACGCGACCGGTGCTCGTGTCATAGGTCAGCGTGGCGTCGATTTCCACTCGGGCGGTGGCGCCCACCTCGATGCCCGAGGCCCGACCCGTCACCTGCACGGAGGCCTTCCCATCCACCAGCGATGCCAGGCGCGCCTTGACCGCGTTTTCAACAAGTCCCTCGAAGTGGCAAAGGGCCTGAACCACGGAAGGAGGAACATCCCAGGTTTCTTCCACGGCGACTTTCTTACCGGGCATGATGCCGGCGATCGCCAGGCTGTCGAGGTGTTCGCTGATCAGTTCCAGTTCCTCGCGGCGGAGCGCGCCGCCGGGAGCGTAATGGGTGGCGACATCCTTCACCCTTTGGAGGATCACCTGCCGGCGGTCGTCGCGAAGCAACCGTTCGCTGGCGTTTCCTTGCACGGTGATCACGGCCTTGGCCGTTTCGTACTGGCGGGCCGCTTTCAAAGCCTCCCCCGGCGGACCACCCGCGAGAATCCTCTCCGTGTAGGTATGGCCCGCCTTGGCCGTCAGCTTGAGCGGCACCATTTTTTCTTCCTGAATCACCCGGATCTCGCCGGTAAGGGTCAGTTCCTGCTGGACCATGTAGGACTGGTCCGCGGCGAGGTCATCGCGCAGCAGGACTCCCCCGGCCTGGGAAGGCGCGAAAATCAGGGCGGTGGTCAATAAGGCATGAAATGGCATCATTTGGCCCAACCCAACCGGCAGTTTGGCAATTGGCCGGCGAATAACAGGATTGGGCCGGAAGTTTCAAGTGGAAGCGCCGGGTTTTGGCACGAATGAAAGTGCCGCGGAATTGGTGCAATAACGCAAGCCGGTGGGTTGGGGACCATCCGGAAACACATGCCCAAGGTGGGCCAGGCAGCGCCTGCACAGGATTTCCGTGCGCGACATGAAATGACTGGCATCGTGTTCCGTCACCACGGCATCCGTTGCCACGGGTTCGTAAAAGCTCGGCCAACCCGAACCTGATTCATACTTCGCCACGGATGAAAAAAGCGGCAGGTCACAGCACACGCAACGGTATTCACCATCGCGCTTGTTGTCACACAAGGCGCCTGTGAAAGCCCTTTCGGTCCCTTTTTTGCGGGCAATTTGAAATTGCTCGGGCGTCAGAATGGCGCGCCATTCCTCATCGCTCCTGACGATCTCGGCCTTGTGCTTCATGATCCGATCCCCCTCAGGCTTTCCAGTGACCGCAAGCACCAACAAGATCCGTCGACGACTCATTCCGATGGACTGCTCATATCATTTCTAGGCTAGGCCAACCGAAGTTGCACGGGTTGGTACAACCGGGCGGGGCGTTTCACGATCTGGAGGATTGTTTGATGTGGGCCATGCTCTCTTTTGCCCTTCTTGTGATGCCGGCGGAAAGCGCCCCCGTTCGAGTGTTCATTCTTGCAGGCCAGTCGAACATGGAAGGGCAGGCGGTCGTTGACCTTGCCGGCAGGGATTACAACGAGGGCAAGGGCACGCTGAGCAAGTTGCTTGAAAATCCTGAAAAGGCAAAGCTGATGGGGCATCTCCGAGGATCTGACGGCGCTTGGGCCACACGCGATAATGTCCATGTCCGATATAAACTTGAAAAAGGCCCCCTCAAAAAGGGGCCGCTCGGTGTCGGCTACACACCTTATTCCGGAAAGCATCACTTTGGCCCGGAACTCCAATTCGGGCATGTCATGGGTGACCAGATCGGAGGCCCCATCCTGCTGGTGAAAACGGCTTGGGGTGGCAAAAGCCTTTACAAGGATTTCAGGCCTCCAAGTTCCGGAGGCGAAACCGGCCAGTACTACAAGATGATGGTCCGTGACGCGCGTGAGGCGATGGCGAATGTGCAAGCAGAATGGCCGGCGGCTGGAAAGGCTGAGTTGGCGGGCTTTGTCTGGTATCAGGGCTGGAATGATGGCGTCGATCCGAAAAGCGCCGTGCCGGAATACGAACAAAACCTTGTCAACCTGATTGTCGACATTCGCAAGGAATTCAACAAACCAGATCTCCCAGTGGTGGTGGGGGAACTTACCGGCCCATGGGTGAAGGCTCCCGGCGCCTGGGATACCCTCAGGAAGGCTCAGGCCGCCTCCACGCGACGACCCGAGGTTGGCAAGTCTGTTGTTTTCGTGCCGACGCATGATTTCGTTCGGCCGAATTCCGATTCACCCAATCCAGGACACGGGCACCACGAATTCGGCAACGCGGAAACCTGTTTCCTTGTGGGTGATGCCCTCGGCAAGGCCATGGCGAGCCTTCTGAAG